>JAFZWI010000112.1 GCA_017617355.1 Salinivirgaceae bacterium
GGAGCATCAACGATATCGACACAAATCGCAAAATGCGCACCGCATACATAACCTTCGGCAGCGACCTTATCGGCAAATCGATGACGCAGTGCGACTTTGAACAGAAAAACGACGTTGTGCTTGTGGCTGTGGCACGTCAGGGGCAACGAGTTGACGGTCAGCCGCGCGAGATAACGCTTCAGGCAGGCGATACGCTTCTTTTGGAATGTCCCGCAAAGGGCGAGAGCCAACTTGAGACAAACAACCGCCGCAGTCTGACGTTCTTCGATTCGCATTTTGTACCCGAAATCGGCTCAAAGACAATTACTTCGGCAGCCATACTGTTGCTGATGTTCATTTTCTCGTCGTTCCACGTTATGCCGCTTATGGCCACAACAATGCTGGCCGCCGGGCTGATGCTCGCTTTCAAGTGCTGCCGTTTCGACAGCGTGGTGAAATACATCGAGTGGGACATTCTGCTCATTCTGGGCGCTACTGTGGTCTTCTCAACGGCCATCACCAAAACTGGTATTTCCGATGCGCTGGCTCACAATATCATCGACATTTTCGGTAGCAACCCCTACATAATTCTGGCTGTGATGTGCCTGATTGCGTCGGTGGTGAGCGAGTTTGTGAGCGATGTTGGCGCGGCCGCCATTTTCTTCCCCGTGATGTACGGTCAGGCCGAAATGCTGGGCTGCAACCCGATGCCGTTTGTTATGTCGCTGATGCTCTGCGTCACGTTCAGTTACTCGTCGCCCATCGGGTCCATTCAGAATATGCTTGTTTTCGGCCCCGGCTCGTTCCGTTTTTCCGATTTCGCGCGGGTGGGCGTCTGGCTTCACATTGTTCTGCTTGTAGCGATGCTGGCCGTTGTAAATATTATGTATCCAATGTATATTTGACATCAAAATTGAAACGAATATGAAAACCGAAATTCAACAACAAGGCGACACCGTCACTGCCATTCTCGAAGGCCGTCTCGACACCGCCGCCGCCCCCGAAACCGAAAAGGAAATTCAGCCGCTCTACGAACTGACCGGCCAAACTATCGTGTTCGATTGCTCGAAACTCGAGTATATCTCGTCGAGCGGTCTGCGTATTTTTCTCGGGGTGTTGAAGAACGCCAAACCCAAAGGCAGCCGCGTCAGCATTATCGGTCTCAATCCCGATTTGAAGAACATTTTCGCAATGACCGGCTTCAACCATCTGTTTGACGCGGTGGAGTAATTACCGCCGAGGTTTGCCTACCTACTTGTTGTAAAACTTCTCTTTCAGCCGAGCGAAACCTTCGTTATGGTCGGCAATGCCGTTGAGCGTTGAATCCATCGGGCACTGGCCGGTGCTGTCGTTATTGAAAATGAAATCGCCTTCGCTGGCATACACCAATTTGACACCGGCTTGCGTAAGAATGCGTTTGGCCGATGGCGTTGTGTAGTTGGTGTGCACTTCGCTCACACCGCCCAAGGCGAGAAGTGAAGCTGCCGCATTGCCCACTTTTTTGTCGGCTACAACGGCGCCTTTAAGGCGTTCAGGCTCGGTGGTTACAATCCGCATAAGGTCATCGACGCGCGGACTGGCGTGACGGCTGATGCTGTCGTTATTGCTTACTACGAGCGAAAGATTCTCGTCGTTGAGTATCTTCAAAAGCTGTGCGCCGTCAACAGGCTTTTGCTTGCATCCAAAAAACGCAAGGCTAACTGTGAGAAGTAATGCTAATCTTTTCATTTTCATCAAGTTTAAAAACGTGTCATTTCTTCCTTCTAATCGAATAAACTATCAGGACTATGACCGCGAGCATCGTAACAATATTCGGCCAAGTGTTGACATCTCGCGAGGTGGCCGTAATGGTATAATCGTGCGGAATGAGCCGCTCGCCCGTCAACTGGTAGAAAACAGTGTCATTCTGGCAATAGCCCGTTCCGGCATCAATAATTCGGCCTGGCATTGTAATCGTATATGATGCTGATAAATTAAATATATTCAATAATTTAACATTCGCACGTTCCAATTCTTTACCCGATGGCGTGTCGGTAAAGAAGACCGCGAAGGCATCGGAATGGAAAAAATCTTTGAAGAGCTTGCGGTGGTCGGCGAGCAGAATATCACCCGACTGCATAATATATTCCTCAAGTTCGCTCCTGCGCTCAACAAACTGCGACAGGCTAATGGGCGGATTGACAATAGAGTCGTAATGATTGACAATGAATTCGAAATTCAACTGAAAGATATTGTCTTGCAGCCACTTGCTGATAGAAGGCTCAATGCGGTTGATTTCATCAGCGGCCTCTGCCCCACTTAGTCCTTCTAATAGATTTGGATATCCTGTAAACCAAAAACCTACAATCTCATCATCAGCATAATCGGAGACAGGCAACTTGAAATTGTCTGATATACAAGCAAAAACCTCACTAAAAGTGTATTCAGTGTAAAACCAGCGGAAACGCTTCTCAAACGTCGATGTGGCGCGCAGTTGCTGACCATTGAGCTGCAGAGGCATATCCTCAGTCATTTGCGCCACATTATCGTAGCGGTGGCCCAACGTGGTTGTCACCTTGTCGCCACTGCCAACTGTGGTAAGTTGATAGCTATAGCCTTTGATTTCCAGACATTCAGGAACAGGTTGCGCCTTACGTTTTGTGCTGTCGGTCCATAGCGAATCGCGCATTTCTTTCGACATCACACTATTGTAACTTACTATGCGAATGCAACTTCCGTCGCTATTGATAGTTGTGTGCATATCAATATCGGCCTGCTCGGCGCACGAGGCAAAAAGCGCAGCAGCTAAAATAATGATACTGTTCAGTTTAGCGATTTTCATAACGAATAATTTTTATGCCGAAACAAAAATATCGTTCCAAACTTACACAATCTTTATAACATTTCCCAGAACCTCAACAACATCGCCGTGGCGCAACTTGGCGCGCTTGCGGCTCTCGGTCTGTCCGTTCAGCTTCACAATTCCGTCTTCGACAAACTGATTGGCTTGAGCCCCACTCTCGCTGATACGCAGCAACTTAATAAGTTTGTTAAGCTCAATAAACGGCTCTGAGCCGTCAGGCATCGGTTTTAACTCAAATTCGCGCATTTCAATCAGATATAAGTCACAAAATCATCAAGGGCAAGGCGTTTTTTAGGAGGAATCTCATCCGTTGCCGGAACACCTATCGGCAACAGAACCAATGGTTTGCAGTTGACATCGAGGTTGAAAAGCTCCGAAATAAGTTTCGCGTCAAAATTGCATACCCAGCAAGTGGCAAGCCCCATATCAGCGGCTGCAAGCGTGATGTGGTCAGCAAGAATTGCAATGTCAATGTCGGCATGGTTCTTGCCGTCGGAGCGAGTCCATGCCTTGTCGGTTTGGGCGCAGATGAGCAAAACCGCCGGTGCTGTGGCAAACCATTCTCGATTATAGGCCTGACGTGCCTTGGCAAGACTCTCGGACGTATTCAATACCAGTACCCGCCACGGCTGCGCATTAGTTGCCGACGGCGCAAAATGTGCTGTTTCAAGCACTTGCGCTATTAATGAATTATCAATTTTAGTTGGAAGATAATTGCGGCACGAATACCGCATTTGAACCAAATCAGAGAAATTCGCCATAATTAATATGTTTTGTCGGTTTAAAAATCACCTTTTTTAGACACAAACACCCGGCATCGATGTTAGAGTTTGTCAAGCTCCTCCTGGTCGAAAAGTGTCGGATAGTTACGGTCAATATCGGCATGAACCTTACTAATAATGGCCTCGCGCACAATTTTCGCACGATTGGCCACCTTATATCGCTTACAAAATCTGTCGAACGCTGCAGCTTCGTAGTCGTTAAGCATTATGGTAATCTTGTGTGTGCGCCGCAACTTGGGGTCTTGTCTCTGCATTTCCACTCGTTTTTACAAATATAGACACCGACCTTTTGTCGGCAAATGCCGCCCAATCCTTTTAATCAACTTGATATGAACAACGCAAGACACCCTTTGCAACTATTTCAAAATGTCGATGCCAACAGCGGTAAAACCCGGCTTCATGGCATAAACGAAGCCTATCTGCGCCACTTTCTCGGCGTCAAGCGAGGGCTCGACAGTTACAATGCGACCAATGCCAGCCGACACTGCCGAACGAATGCCTGCATATGAATCTTCAAAAACCAGACAATCTGCAGGTTGCACATTCAGTTTTGCGGCAGCTTTCAAAAAAATATCGGGCGAGGGCTTGCCCGGATAAGTGCCGTCATCGTAAATGACATTTTCGAAACGGAACCATTTTTCAAGATGCAAATGACTGAAATAGAACTGAACATTAGGCAGATATGAGCCCGTGGCAATGGTGAACGGAATGCCGGTAGGCGCAAGCTGATTGAGGAAATCCTCGACACCCGGAGCCAGCATGTGAAGGCCGTCGGGAGCCGAACAGCGGGTGCGGTAAAGCAGTTCCTTCTCCTCAGTTATCTGTTGAAGCTCCTCATCAGAAGGCTGACGGCCAAGAAGATAGGTGATTATTTGCAGATTGGTGCGCCCTTGCAGATTCTGATAAAACTCCTCAACGCCCAACGGCTTGCGACGAATTTTCTGAGCCATTTCAATCCACGCGCGCTCGTGCAGCGGCGAGTCGAGAAACATTGTTCCATTAAAATCGAAAATGACACCTTTTATCATTTCTTATTCTTTAATTATCAAACATTTATAATCGCTTCCACTGACAAAACCAATGCGGCAGACATAAACACCCTGCGGCAGTACCGACACATCAACCGTCGTTTGTCCTATTTTTGTCTTTTGAAGAAAAATACGCCCTGCCAAATCGCTGATTTCAACTTCAGCAACAATCTCATTTTCAGTCGACAGAAACAATTTGGAATGTACCGGATTGGGATAAACGGAACAATCGGCCGACTGTTTTTTTAGCGGTAATCCGCATTTAACCATATAGGAGCCGTCAATAGCCGAGACATTGGCACCAGCGGGATTAAGCCAATGTGCAAGTTGCAGATTTTCATCCTGATAACGATTATAACAAACCGAAAATTTCTGAAAATAATCGTTCATCGGGTAATCGCAATCGGAATCGCCTCCCGACAAAACACCCACCACACGATGCGCGGCATTGAACAACGGCGCGCCCGACGAGCCAACCTCGGTTGCACCACTCTCCCACTCCTCGACATTCCAGAACGAATCGGTATCGAACAACCTGTACGAAGCCGACCTCAAAGTGTCGGTGTCAACCGATATTTTTTTTACATCGCCATTGGGATGATGAATGCAGACCGCTCCAACAGGCTGAATATCAGAATAATCCCAACCAGCATAATAGACATTGAAATCGTCGGGAATGGAGCTACTCAGTTTCAACAAAGCGAAATCGAGATAACCGTCGTCATTGTCCTTCATTGCCACAATTTCAGCGCCAACAATATGATTGTCAAGGGAATCGGACGATTCGTAATTAAAATAAAAAATGCTGTTTTGCGCCTGTTTGTCGGTATTAATGCAATGCCGCGCGGTCAGCACATATGGCAAAAACGAGCCATTGGCCGTGTTCAGCAGCACTCCGGTGCAAAAAGTTGTTCCACCAATCAGGATTTTGCAAACCGAGCGCCGCGTGTCGCTCCATTCGGCAACCGATTCGTCGTCGGCATTTACATAGCAATCGTGCTTATTTTCAGCATCTTGCTTCAATAAAACATTCCTAAAGCCATGCGCCACTTGCACAATATTGAAGAATCCTTGAAAATCAGCACTATCCGGCTCATTATATTCAACGACAACCACATCGCCTGAGATTAGCGGAGTGGGCAGAACCGGCGCATTATCGTCGGATGTGTAATGCAAGGCTGGCCGCGCTGAATCGATGCTGTAAATGTAAAGACCGGCGCCGCAAGGGATATTGAAATCGGTAAAAATAAGGTTCAGCGAAAGAGCGTTGTGCGAAGCAATTGCGAGTCGCCAAACTCGCTGATTGTCAACCGAATGCCACTCACCACTATTACAAGGATTAAAATCGGTGGCAAGGGGAACCGCAAAATCGTCGGCATTGGCAGCGGCGATTGCTTCCGAGAGCTGTGAGCGCGCAGGCAACTGACTGATTTGCTGAATATTAGACATCGCCTTCCGCATCGACAACGGCTTGACCGACAAGCCCGATTGAGCCCGTACCGGCTGCACTAAAGCAAGCATCGCGATAAGCAGAAAAAGCCATTGTTTCATACGGCAAAGATAAGGTGACTTCCAAAATTGGACAAGGCGACAAAAAAACAGAAAAGATGCTTAAAATCAGTTTTATTTATGTATCAGCAAGATAACAATAAAGTATGAATTACATTGTAAAACGACATTAAATGAATAGCTTTGCACATAAAGATTTGTTTATGATAAAATTTGATAGGTTTCAACTCAAAAACGGATTGCAAGTAATTGTGCATCAAGACAAAACGACGCCAATTGTCGCTTTCAATGTCTTGTATAAAGTGGGCTCACGCAACGAGAATCCTGACCGCACCGGACTGGCGCATCTGTTTGAACATCTGATGTTTGAAGGGTCGATAAACATTAGCGACTACGACAAGCACATTCAGCTTGCAAGCGGCGAAAACAACGCTTTCACCAACAGCGATTTCACAAACTACTACATAACTCTGCCAAAAGAGAACATAGAGACGGCATTCTGGCTTGAATCGGACCGAATGCTGGAACTTGATTTTTCTGAGGAAAAACTCAAAATTCAGAAAGGCGTAGTTATTGAGGAATTTAACCAACGCTATCTGAACAAGCCTTACGCCGATTGGCGACTCATTATGCACCGGCTGGCCTATCACGTTCACCCCTATATGTGGCCGACAATAGGAAAAAACACGATGCACATTGAATACGCCAAACTACAGGAAATCAAAGATTTCTATTTCAATTTCTATGCGCCGAACAACGCTATTCTGGTGGTTGCCGGCGATGTCGAGACAAAACAGGTTAAAGAGTTGGCTGAGAAGTGGTTCGGTCCCATTCCGCACCGCAACACTGTAAAAAACGAACTACCCGTGGAGCCAAAGCAGAAAATCCCGCAAGAGCTTGAAATTGAACGCAATGTGCCGCTCAATGCCATATACAAGGCATACCACATGGGCGACCGTCTGAGCAAAAACTACTATGCAAGCGACCTGATTTCGGACATCTTATCGAACGGCGAATCATCAAGGTTGACACAACGGCTTGTAAAACAACAAAATAAATTTACAAGCATAAGCGCTTACATTTTAGGCAGCAACGACCCAGGACTGTTCTTTGTCGAAGGATTCCCCGCCGAAGGCGTATCGTTTGAAGAAGCTAACAAATGTATTATCAACGAGTTAGAGAATATCTGGAAAGACCCGGTTTCGGAAGATGAACTGACAAAGGTGAAGAACAAAATAGAGATGACTAAAGAGATTTCAGAAGTAAACGTGCTGAACAAAGCTATCTCGCTCGCCTACTACGAGATGCTGGGCGACGCCAATCTTGCGAACACCGATATCATTAACTATCAGAACATTACTCGCGATGACATTGAGAAAACCGCAAAAGAGATGTTCACCGCTAGCAACAGTTCGACAATTTATTACAAATCAGCGCAAAACGACAAATAATGGAAACTTTAAATAGAAAGAATCCTCCTGTAATACAACAAATTACAAACATCAATATACCCAAACTCGAAAAAGGATTTTTAGGAAACGGCATACCTTACAGCGCATTGAGCGGCGGCTCACAGGAGTTTGTCTATATGCACCTGACTTTCAACGCTGGAGCGCTATATTCAAACCAGAAATTGGTTGGTTCGTTCACCAACAACATGCTGACTTGTGGCACCAGGAACCACACCGCACAACAAATAGCCGACACCTTTGACTTCTATGGTGCTGAAATTCAGACAAGTTGCAATCCAGACTACGCCAACATCAGCCTTTTCTGCCTCAACAAATACGCTGACAAACTGCTGCCGTTGTTTTGCGAGATAATAAGCGAGAGCGTTTTCCCCGAGTCAGAATTAAAAATAGCCGTTGCAAATCAGAAATATAAGTGGACCGAAGACCATGAAAGCACTAAGATTCTGGCCAAGGAAGCCCTTATGAATCAGACGTTTGCAAACCACCCATACTCACGGACCGCACAACTGTCAGACTTCGACAAACTGACTGTTGACACACTACGCGATTTTCACGCAAAGCATTATAATTCAAACAATTGCCAACTGATAATTGTCGGTTACATCACCAACGATGTGATGAAAACCATTGAATCGACTATCGGGCAGATGAAAACCGGTAAAAAAGTGATTGCCGACAACGTTGAAATTGGCGGAACGGCAAGTATTAAGCCATTGATAATCACAAAGGATACGGCCGTACAAACAAGTCTGCGCATGGGTTGCAGCACAATAAAAATGCAACACCCCGACTACATACGGCTGCACATTCTGCTGACCGTTTTGGGCGGCTATTTCGGCTCACGCCTGATGTCGAACATCCGCGAAGAAAAAGGTTACACCTACGGCATTTCATCGACCATTGTGATGTACAAACAAGCCGGACTGCTGCGCATTGCAAGCGAAGTGAAAGCCGGGTTTGCCCTGCAAGTTGTCGATGAGATAAAGAAGGAAATGCAACGACTTAAAGATGAGCCTATTAGCAACGAAGAGCTGAACTTGGTGCGCAACTATATGACCGGCGAACTGATACAGCAATTCGACGGCCCGCTGCTCAGTTTCGACCAGATATACAAAACTGTAGCATATGGCATTGACATGAGCTATTATACTGATTTACAAAACACTATTCAGACAATATCGGCCAAAGATTTGCAAGACACAGCCAACAAATACTTCGATTTTGACCGATTGGCAACAGTTATCGTCGGGAAAGAATAAGCTATGTTTTACGAAAGCAGCGACCTGATTATCAGACCATACCGCAATGGCGACGAAGGCTCTCTGGCGTTCTACTCGAACAACAAACAGATTGCCGCCCAAATGCCCACGTGGTTCCCCTCGCCTTTCACCTACGACGACGCGCTTGTGTGGGTTGCCGATAACCTGCAGAGCAACAGCAACTTTGCCATAATCTATTATGGAGATGTGATTGGCAACATCGGGTTGCGCAACATCAGCGACACCGAAGCCGAGCTTGTGCTGTGGATTGGCCCCGACTTCTGGAACCACAAAATCGGTAGCCGTGCATGCCAATGGCTGAAGGAATCGGCGCAAAAAGAATTGGGTATTAGCCGTTTATACGCATTTGTTAAAGACGGAAATATTGCCGCAGAACAGATTGCAAACGCTTTGGACGTTAGAATCGAGAGATAGATTTTCGCACGGAGACACAGCCTTCACATAAAAAAGAAAGCGACCCGCAAAGGCCGCTTTATAGCCAAAATAGTTGTCTAATGCTACCGCATATAATTGTAAACGTATAAGATAGCAGCTAATTCGGGCAAAGTCACGGGACCTTCAATTCTCATTAACTGGTCGCTATAACTTGTAGAATCGCCTTTATAGATTCTACCGTTTTCGATTCTGAAAAGTTGGTCGCTGTAACTCGTTGAGTCTCCTTTATATACCCTATTGTTATCAACTCGCATAAGTTGGTCGCTGTAACTTGTAGAGTCACCTTTATAGATTCTGCTGTTGTCAATTCTCAAGAGTTGGTCGCTGTAACTTGTTGAATCTCCTTTATACACACGGCCATTATCAACTCGCATAAGTTGGTCGCTATAACTTGTGGAATCGCTTTTATAGATTCTGCCATTCTCAATTCTGAAGAGTTGGTCACTGTAACTTGTAGAATCTCCTTTATATACTCTAGCCATAATACCGATTGTCTAAAACTCGCCTATTCTTTTCAGGATTTTCGGCTTCATCCTAATCTAATGGGCTGAAACAATTTCATACAAAACACCAACACCCAATACCTAACACCCAACACCATCTATTCCACCACATTAGGTTTCTCAAGTCCGTAGCCTTTGCGGGCGTCTTCGCGTTTAAGCATCAAGGCAAGAAGGATTGCCACAAGGCCAAATGCCGCAAAAATCAGCATTGAGGGCGTGTAGTTAGTGACACCATTCTCAGTATTAACGCCATTGACTTTCCCGATTAAAATTGGCACCAACGACAGTCCGATATTCTGAATGTAAAATATTAAGGCATAGGCAGTTCCGAGCAATTGCATCGGTATGATTTTTGGAACCGAAGGCCACATTGCCGACGGCACCAAACCGAATGCCACGCCCAGAATCACAATGACAGCAACAGCCAGCCACCATGCGTCGATACCTGGCAGTGCAAAAACAATGTGAACAAAAGTCATCAGCACCGAACCAATTATCATCAGTGTTGCGCCTTTCCCGATGCGGTCGTAGAGGCTGCCGAAAAGCGGTGTCAGGATGATTGTGCCAAATGGCAGCATGGCCGGTATCAAGCCTGCAATATTCTCCGAAACACCATATTTTGAAATCATCAGTTTGGTGGCAAATTTCAGGAATGGGAACACGCCGGCATAGAACATCAGACAAAGTGTTGCGATAAGCCAGAAGCCTTTGCTGGTGAACACAACCTTAATGTCGGACAGTTTAAAGCCCTCATCGTCAGCCGTTTCGCTTACAGCGCACGAAGCATCAAGTTTCTTATCCATAACGGTATAGACGATGAATGCTATCATTCCGATGCAGAGCATTGCCGCACCCAAGCCTACGGCCGACGACGCACCGCCCATCTTTTGCGCAAAAGGCAGCGCAAACGACAACGCACCGGCCGTTCCTATACGCGCCAGCGCAACCTGCAAACCCATTGCCAGAGCCAACTCGTAGCCCGTAAACCAACGGACAATGACCTTGCTGACGGTGATTCCGGCAATCTCGCAGCCGACACCGAAAGTGGCGAATCCAAGGCAAGCCCAAATAACCTGCATCTTGTAGCCAAACAAATCGACAACCTGCATCTCGCCGTCAACCAGCTCACCGCCAAAATCATGCCCTACAGCATACCATTTGATGAGCGCACCGGCAAACATCAGCACTGTGCTCAACACGCCCGTAAAGCGGATTCCGAACTTATCGAGAATGATTCCGCCGAAGAACAGCATCAGCAAAAAGACGTTGAAAAAGCCGTAAGAACCTGAGAAAAAGCCATATTCGTAGCTTGTCCAACCCAGTCCGCCTTGCTCTTTAGCCAGCGTGAGCAACGGCTCGAGCGGCGACATAACATCGGTGAAGAAATAGCCGAACATCATTGTGAACGACACTATTGTGAGAGCCGTCCAACGGGCAGCTTTCGAATCGCGTAGAGATTTTGCAATTGTTTTCATATTGTAATAATTATCGATTTGACAAAAGAAACACATCTCTTTCAAAATGGCAACAGCCGAAACTTTTTTATGCAATGCTGTTTCGCTAACAATTGTTTGCTATATTTGTTTAATATTTAGGCAACTATTTGTTAATTAAAAAGTACTGATTATGAATGTAAAACGACAATTCAGACTGGCTGCATTGCTGTTTTTTGCTGTTTTCAGCATTAACGCCTTCGCGCAGCAAACTGTGTACATCAACCGCGATGTCAAGGTGATTCAATACCCCGACGGTTGGCAAATTATCTCAGGCGACTATGTCTTAGGACATGGCGACGGAATTTTGGACATTGACAACCTGCCGCCCGCTTTTGAGTTTATGCTCGAAAACTACGCCACGGCATCAAAAAAAGCCGTCAGCAGGAGCGCAAGCAAAAGTGACACCGTAGTTTACGGCCCGCTGTTGCGCACGGCATGGAACCAACGTTCGCCATACAACGACATATTCCCTACCGTCAACGGCAATCGCACGCTAGCCGGCTGTTCCACAGTATCTTCGTCACAACTTTTGTATTACTTCAAATATTGTAAACCGATTAATGTTGAAGGCGAAAACGAGATGCGTAGCGACATAACTGCGACCGACACCATCGAGTCGCCATACTTCACATCGTTGGACAGCACTAAATACACTTACAAATACTCATACACTCCTGATTTTGGCAAGATTAGCACCGATGACGCTGAATTAGCAAAATTATTTCTGGGTGTAGCATTCGCACAAAAAGCTCTATTCGGATTGGCAGCAACCTCAACTTACGACAGCAAGCAGTATGCGGCTATGACAGACATTTTCGGTTATAAAGGCGAAAGATACAGCATTAAAGATTTGGACGACAGCGCTTATATCGAAAAAGCCATTAAAAACGGAATGCCGATAATAATCAGTGGCGAGTCTGACGACGGTGGCGCCCACTCTTTTATGATTGACGGCTTCAATGGTGCTGAGTATCATGTTGATTACGGATGGGGCGGCTCGTCAAACGGTTGGTTCACAACAACTACATACAACAATGATATTGACATATTGATTGCACAGCCCGATGTCAAAGATGCCGCTAACATCCAATCATCACCTAAATATCTGTATGTCAAAGATGTTGACAATCTGGTTGAACAGAAGTTGAACATGGTCAAAACCGAAGGCGGCAACTTGCAATACAAATTGGCAGAGGCTGTTACGCTTGAGCCTGGCGAGTATGAATTTTATTATGAATATGCCGACGGCTCGATTGTCGCCCCCTACTGCGACAGTGCGGTTATTCTTAATTCAAGCAACTCTTATACACATTACGGCCTCTATGTGACAACACCGGCTCGGTTCAAAATTGCCAAAACATACAATATCGATTTTTGGCACGATGCAGGAATGGCCGAAGTAAAAGTGGCCGTTACCGATGCAAATGTCGCCATATCGGGCAAGGTTATGGCTGCCGATAGTACTCCGTTGGCTGGAGCTGTAGTTACAACCGCTGATTCGATTCCTGTACCTGAAATTGCCTGCGAAAACATATCCAAAAGAAATTCCGGTTATTCGTTAAGCAATTTATCTATACCGTTCATACCCTCGAAAAAATTCCTTACAAAAGTTGACGCTAGAGTTTTCATTGAAGGCAATCCCGATGTGTTAACAATCTCTGTATTAGACAATAATAAAAAAGTATTGGTTGAAAAGAATTATCCACAAAGCAATTTTTCACAATCTTGGAAATGGATTGGTTATGAACTTGATGCGCCTTTGGCCGTAACGCCTGGGCAGAAATATTATATCAATCTGTCGGCATTCAAAGACGATAACAATCGCTATTACTACCAAATAGATGACAATGACAAACCCGTTTATCAAGTCTTTGGCACCAACGATTATTTCACAACAACCGATGCCGATGGCAAATACACGTTCCCTGTCGAAAAATACAGTTCAGGGCAGCTAAGTGCTTTCTTGGACAGCAAGGAATTCGATGTTGTAACATTCGACAATATCGCTGGCAATCAAACTGATAAAGATATTATTCAGTTGGGCGCCACTGTGGTTGAGATTTCGGGAAAAGTGTTTAACGCGGATTCTGTTCCAGTTGAAAGTGCTATGGTAACAGAAGCAAGCAAGCCAGAAATAGCTATTTACCAAGAACATTCTGATTATAAATCAAAAACTGGCTACAGGGTACAAACTGATGGCTCAACAATACAATCTTTTGTTCCGCAGAAAAACAATATAGCAAAAGTGGATATTGATGTTTTTTATGTGGGAAATCCTGGGAATCTGAAAGTTGCTATTTTGGACAAAAACAAAAACGAAATTGGTTCCTCCACAATAAACTATACACAAATAGCATCAGACTGGACTGAAATTGAATTTGACCAAATTCTGAAAGTGACACCAAACGAGACGCATTACATTGCCTTGACTTCCGACAAAAGCGAAGCTAACAATCGAATAAATCATTATTTCGATTCGACAGACTATAAAATGATTTATCGCATTTGGGGCTACGATAACTTTACCTACACTGACGCCAACGGAAGCTACACTTGGTCGGTTGACAAAAACTGGAGCGGAACACTGCACGCATATTATAACGACAAGAATTTCAACAATCTGACATTCACCAAAATACATCATTCAGATTCCGTCAGAAACTTTATGGAAAACGCAGCCGACACTACCTTCGACTACACATTGAAATCGATTTCGCTTATACCGCCAACCAAAACCGAATACATTATGGGCGAAAGCATCGACCGTGAGGGAATGGTTGTCACTGGCACTTACGGCGACGGCTCGACTGTCAAAATCAACAACTATGTGATAAGTGGTTTTACAACCGATACTGTTGGAGAAAAAACGGTTACTGTGTCAGTTAAAGATTTGTCTGAGACTTTCAAAATCAATGTCAAAACCAACAAATATTCAATAACTTACAAAGTTGACAGTAGCGTATACAAGAAACTGGACTACACGCTTGGTCTGTCGGTGAAAGTTATCGAAAAACCAACCAAGACCGGCTACACCTGTATTGGCTGGAATCCGGCCGTTCCTGCCAGAATGCCGGCTGAGGATTTGACAGTTGACGCGGTTTGGCAAATTAACGAATACACGCTGACTTACATGGTTGAAGACACTGTATATCAATCGGTAAAAGTAAAATACAACGATAAAATTGACAGCATTGCCGCACCAGTAAAATCAGGATACCTATTCAATGGCTGGGCCGGGCTGCCCGAAACTATGCCGGACAAGGACACTACCGTTGTGGCTCAGTGGCAAAGAAACAATTTCGTCATCACTTTCGATACCCAAGGAGGCTCAACTATCTCGAAAATGACGGTAGAGTTCAACTCAATAATTGTTGCGCCCAAAGACCCGACCAGAGAAGGGTACATATTTGACGGCTGGTCGCCCGCAATTCCGACAACCGGTGTTACTGACGATATGACCTTCACCGCAATTTGGGTTGCGGAGGCATTAACCGCTGTCGACGACAATGCGATTGCCGAAATCAACATTTGGGCGTATGGCAACACAATTGTTGTAGAAAACGCAACCGAAAAAATATTTGTGTACAACGCAATGGGCGCAGTGGTTGGCAGAGAGTTTGCGAACCCCGCAAGCACAATAACCATCAATCGTCCAGGTCTTTACATTGTCAAGACCGGCAACACCGCCAAACGTGTTATGGTGAAATAAAACCTGTTTCCGCGCATTTGCGGAAACCCGAAAACAAAAACAGAGCCTCGGATAATCCGAGGCTCTGTTTGTTTAAACCCTAAACATTCTTTATTTTACGTTCACAATCAGGCGTTTGCGTTACGTTTTGCCATCACTTTTTTGAGCGCTGTAGCCAACTGGTCGGGACACGAGGTGCTTTTCATTCCGCACGGAATGCCCTCAAGCCGACTGATAACATCGGCCACTGGCTGACCTTCGACCAATCGGCCAATGCCTTTCAAGTTGCCATTGCAGCCGCCATAGAACTGAACGTTGCTCAAAATGTTATTATCATCAATCTCAAAATCAATTTGTTGACTGCAAGTGCCAACTGTTTGGTATCGGTACTTCATTTTCTTAGTATAGTGTTAAAATCCGGCGGCGAAATTATGAAAAAGCGCCGTAGACACAGTACTACGGCGCCAATTTGACAAACATTATGTTTTTTACGTTCCTCCCCTATCTACTAAACATAACCTTCTCGTTGTTAAACAGTTTGGTCAGAACCCAAACGGCAAAGACGGTGTAGAAGATGTTCGCGCCAATGGCAACAACGGCGTTTATCATATGCATCTCGTGCTGGAACAA
>JAFZWI010000113.1 GCA_017617355.1 Salinivirgaceae bacterium
AAGGTTGCCGGCGTTGTCCTTAACCTGGAAGATTGGTTCTTCTGAAGCTTCAGCCGGCTGAATCACTGTGGTGGTGCGGGTTGCGTACATGGTGTACGGAACGGGCTGAATCTGCATTGAGCCCATGTTGGTGTAATTATCGGTTCCGTCGGTGCTGATTTCAATCTGCATCATAACGCGCATGCTCTCCCACGGAATGTCTTCGAACTTGCCAATGAGCGGTTTTCCCTCGCCAACACTCACGCTCACGTTGCCGTAGGCATTAGTGGTTGCCGCATGCTGCTCCGAATAGTAAACTTTATTGTCGAGCATAACGCTGAAACGCAGACTGACTGATTTGTTTTCAAGAACTTTGCCACCTTCGCGGATTACGGCTTGATAGTTGAATGAGTTTTGTGCCGTGGCATTGATTGAAAAAATTGCCAGCAACGCTGTAAGCATCAAGGTTGATAATATTCTTTTCATATTGTAAAATATTAATTAATAATTGCTTGTTAAATGACTAAATAATCAATGCACAATCCGCAATTATACAGTTTTTTTTTGCTGAAAATGCACAAAAAAACACCCCCACCACTTGACCTTGCGGTAGCGCGGCGGGGGATTGGGCTGGCTTATGCCTTGGCTTGCTAAACTCGCGCTTTTGAATTATGGCGCAGGATAAGTTTCATATTGCCAAGTAACAGATTCCAGAATGGCATTACTATTTTCTATATCATCAATTGACATTTCTGTTCTATCAGCCGCAGTACCACCGAAGTATACTGTTTGGAGATTATAACACTCTTGGAATGCTTGTGATCCAATTTCGGTAACTGTTCCTGGTATTGCAATGGTTGTAAGATAAGTACACTCTTGGAAGGTCTGATTCTTTATTCTTGTTAAACCAGATGGTAATGTAACGTTTTCAACAGCACTGGAATGAAATACCCCTAATTCAACTCCTACACCTTCATGGATAGTAACATTTTTAAGATAACGACATTGGCCAAAAGCGTATACTTGCAAATATGTTACATCATTAGGTATATCAAACGAATTCCCTACTTTTGCAATCGGATAATTCAAAAGTGTTGTTTTATCGGCGTTATACAATATTCCGTCCTCCGAACTGAAAGATGTGCTTCCTTGAGCTATATTTATTTCCTGCAAAGCAGTGCAACCTTGAAAAGCATACTGGCTTATTTCTGTCATTGTGTTGGGAAGCGTTATAGAAATCAAATTACTGCAATCTCCGAATGATCCGTATCCAAGACTTGTCAATCCTTCCACGCTGCTCAAATCAAGTATCACCCTAATCTTAGAGATATTGTTATGCAAAGTTTCAAGTGCAGATTTGACACTTGATATATCATCATTGCTCAATGTCCCGCGGACAACGATATCCGCATTTTTTTCAAGACCCTCAATAGCAGAAACAAGCTCGGCCACTGAGTTGGCAGTAATTTCAACAGTTTCAACTAACTGCGGCTTGTAGTCGGTAATTTGCTCATTTTCATCACCAATTTCAATAGCATTCCACTCTTCATCAGTACCTTTATAGTTTACCTCCGACAATTTTGTAACAGCAAACGCATAATCGCCAATGCTTGTAAGCGATGCAGGGAAGGTGACAGTCCGAAGTTTTTGGCAACGATTGAACGCATATTCACCAATGCTTGTAACCTGACTGCCTGTCTCAAAACTTAATGTTTTTATATTCTCATTCTCGTTGAACGCATTATCTCCAATTGTGGTAACCGTGTACTCATCGTTGTCGCCAACACTTACTGGAATTACCAAATTGCCTCCTTCAATATCGCCTTCGTAGCCAGTAATGGTTGCGGTATGATTGTCTTCATCGTAATCATAAATGAATCCAGTTTGGCCGCCGCCACCGTTACTTCATTTCCACATCCCGTAACTATTGTTAAACTCCAAGAATTTGGCGACATCAATTTGACCATTAGTCATATATACGCTTGATTCTATTGGAGTATTTGTGTTTTCACCATCGATGACATAGAACCATTGACTACTTGTATCAAAGGTCAGATTAGGAAGATTTTCTGTGCTGTAACCACAGAGAATTTCTTTCCCAATATAAGTAACGCTATTAGGAATAACAAGCTTTGATAATTGCGTTCCTCCAAAAGCATAATCGTCAATATAAGTAACAGAATTAGGAAGATTTATCTCAGCAAGTTGTGAACAATTCCAAAACGCCGAATTCCCTATCCGTTTCACGTTTGCTGGAATTGAAACACTCGTAATATATTCACTGATAACACCAGCCTCCAATGCTTCAAGATTTGCAGGAAGGTGTATGCCAGAATATTGACAACCGCTAAATGCACTCCATTCAATTGTTGTTACATTGTCCGGTATTGTTAGCGTATCTGTCAAGTTATAGCAATCAGAGAATGCATTAATTCCAATCTTAATCAAAGTCTCAGGAAAACTAACATTGGTTATTTGTGCATAAGAGAAAGCATACCACGATATTTCTTCAACACTGTCAGGAACCTCAAAATCCGTCTTGGTTGTTCGGGCAAAATAAACAAGCAACTGTTTTCCATCGATTGAATACAATGCATCACCCTCTATTTTCCAATAGGGGTTGCCATTGGCCAAAGTGATTGTTTGAAGCGACTTGCACCCATAGAAAGTTTGTTCTCCAAAACTCCCAACCGTTGCAGGAAGACTAATCTCTTTAAGATTATTAGCAAAACGAAATACCTCATATGGAATCTCAGATATTCCTGCCTCTATAACAACCTTCTCGACCATATGGTTCTCTTTAAACAATCTTGGTGCAATACTTGTAACCGTATAGTCTGTTCCATCAATTGAAATTGTTGCAGGAATTGTAACCTCGCTTTTTGGACTATAGTATGGTCCAAATTCCACTGTATGGTTTTCATAGTCGGTTATTGTGTAACCATAATCAGGTAATACTGTCTGATTCCAATTCACCCTGCAATCCGACCCTGCCCAGTCATCTGCCCAACCTTCTGGCTTTGTTTCCCTCTGACAGTATATATCACAGTAGCTGAATGCATTCATTCCAATTTCTGTCACACTCTCTGGAATATACACGCCTCTCAAACCACATCCAAGGAAAGCGCCAGAGCCAATGCTGGTTACACCATCAGGTATATTGACATACCACAGCTCCCGATTTCCTTCAAATGCATCACGTCCAATAGTTTTAATGGTCGGCGGCAAAATAACTGTTTTCAGGCCTTTTCCAACAAACGCCTCGGTACTTATAACAGTAACAATATATTCAACCCCGCCAACGGTTATTTTTTCCGGAATTACAAGATCATCTTCGTAAACAATGTAATCATTTGTGTAACCATGAATGATTGCGGTATTGACACCATTGATTGTTTGGGTTGAGTAGCGGAATGGCTGTATTTTAAATACGGCTTCGTAATTTGCCTCATCCGGAACAGACACTCTGCGCACTTCATCTTTATTTCCGTCGCTCCAACCGGCAAATACGTATTCTTCATCGGTGACAATGGCAGTTAATTCCAAAACTGTACCATATTTATAGTAGCCATAATCGGTAGTGCCTCCTTCAACTACCGATACATTGACACTGCCTCCGTAAGTTGAGCTAGTGTTCACGGTAAAACCGTATTTCAACGAGTAGAGCATTGATTGTATCTCGTCCAGTGTGTGTCTGCACTGTAAATTCGGGTTTTGGGCAGAATATATCTCTGATTCTGTGTCTGGCAAAGTGTCTATACTTTGTTGCTCTTTTTCAATCTTTCTAATATTCTCACCACTTATTTCGTCATCAAGCAGCGTGTAGCCATAGTCGGAATCGGTCCACATCACATCTGTAATTTCGTCTTCATTAAGGTCGCAATTAAAAACCGATATCCTGTACATAGAATTAAGCAGAGTTTTGAAAGTGGCAAAATTGTTGCTGAATATATCGGCATCGTTCAATGATGTCACAACATTTCGTTTGGCTTGCATCACTTCCCAATCATCTTCATCCTCCACTTTATAATAATGGTTGACACCATCGAAATTCAAAGCCTTATATCCGTCAGCTTTCATCTTGCTCTCAAGAATCGTAAGCAAGTCTTTGTCTTCACATTTTATTGGTTCATAGGTTTCGGGTTCAATTAGGTAAATGTCAAGATCGTTACCATTAATAGGATCAAGTCCTGTTGCGGCAGAATACACATAAGTGATATCGTGATAGATTAAACCATCGACAAGCCAATAATTCCGATATTCGTGATAAATTTCGTCCCATTGGTTATCCAGATAAAGATACTCACCGTTTTCGTCTTGGTAATATGTATATGTTATAAAAGCTTCGGCTTCGGCTATGGTTTCATAGCCTTCTTTCTTTTCAACTCTCAGACTGACATTTCCTGTCGAATAGTACCTTTGCGCCTTGCTGTCGTCAACAATCTTCTCAACCTCACCGGAAATGCTTTGCACCTCTTCGACATAGGTGTCAGTTTTAATCATAGTGCTGTCTTTGTTCACAACAAACAGGTCGTTCTTTTGTGTCATACCCACAATGGCGAATCCTGTCGAGAGGCTTGGCGTTACCATGGTGCCCGTGCTGTCGGTGGTCTCCGGCTGGTCGTTAATGTAGATGCGGATGCTGTCCTGGCTGATTGTAAAGAAGTTGTTGTTGTTTTTGCTTGCCGGACGGCCCGCCACGGCGAATTTGCTCTTTGCGGCTTTCGAATCGTCCAACTCATCGACATAAATAAGCGTACCCGAGCCGTCAATTACAAAGGCTGTCTGCACATCCTTTGCCCGGCGTCCGGCCACGGCGAACTTGCTTTTGGCGGCCTTGCCTTCCTCTGTATCGTCAATATAGAATGTAGCTTGTCCGCCGTCGATAGTCAGCACATCAGCATTGCCTTTTGATGCGTTGTCATCGAAATCGACATAAACGGTTGAGCCGTCACCATCGATAGAGTAATTATTTTCTTCAGCTTTATTTGTCCGGCGACCTGCCACAGCGAATTTGCTTTTGGCGGCTTTCCCGCTTTGATTATCATCAACATAAATAGTTGAGCCTGAACCGTCAATAGCCATAAGATAATTACTGCCCTTAGCCCTACGCCCGGCCACGGCGAATTTACTCTTGGCCGCCTTTGAGTTATCGTCAACATAAACCATTGTACCATCGGCGTTAATGGTAAGCAAATCTTCATCGGACTTGCCTGCCCTGCGCCCGGCCACGGCAAACTTACTCTTGGCTGCCTTAGTGTTATCGTTATCGTCAACATAAACCTTTACGCCAGTCTCATAAACGGCAAACAAAAGGTTGCCGGTGTTGTCCTTCACTTGGAAAATTGGCTCGTCGGAGGCCTCAGCCGGCTGAATGACAGAGATGCGGGCTGCATACATAGTGTATGGCACTGGCTGAATCTGCATTGAGCCCATATTGGTGTAATTGTCGGTTCCGTCGGTGCTCGCCTCAACCTGCATCATAACGCGCATGCTCTCCCACGGAATAGCAGCAAAACTGCCTGTGAGCGGTGTTCCCTCACCAACACTCACGCTCACGTTGCCATAAGCGTTGGTGGTTGCCGTATGCTGCTCCGAATAGTAAATTATGCCGTCGAGCATAACGCTGAGACGCAGATTGACTGTTTTGTTCACAAGGATTTTGCCGCCGTCACGTATTACGGCTTGATAGTTGAATGAGTTTTGTGCCGTGGCATTGACTGAAAAAATTGCCAGCAACGCTGTAAGCATCAATGTTGGAAATATTCTTTTCATTTTGTTAAGTATTAATCTTCAGCGACTTAATTACATGCGAACTTATCCGCAAGTCCGCGTAAAACTTGCAATTATACACTATTTTTTAAAAATGAAGAAATGGCAAATAATCAATAATAACACGCCGCCGCTCCAACCTGAATCTCACCCATAAAAAAGCGCCATCCCCGATTGGTGAATGGCGCTTTTTGCGTTGCTGATTTTTTAAATGATCGTGAATAGAAAGCTAAAACTACTGTCCGCGAGTAATTGTGAAAGTGCTGCCTCCGGTGTAATTTTTAGCCTTCTCAAAGAATTCTGTCACATCCTCAATTGGTTCGGTTTCGCCATTGGTTGTTCCTGAGAACGTACATCCTTTAGCTATACTAATCGTATAGCCTGCAATTGTTTCTACTTGGAAATCATGTTCCGAGTATCCCCTAAAATAGAATGTCGCCGTACTTTCAGTGTCAAAAACAACGTTTACTGTTCCGCCTACAAATCCTTCATAACCACCGCCGCTTAGTTTAAATCCTCCATGGTTATCGCCGACAATCGAGTTATCGCCGACAAGTGTGATATTTACTGTAAGCACTGTTCCCGGATTTTTGTTATACAAAATCAAACCGCTGCAATTCGTTTGCTTAACGCGGTTCACATTTTCAAGTGTAAGATTGTAGGTCAAATCATGGTTTGTAATTATATTAACGTCAATCTGCCCGTTATACTCGCCTGGTTTTCCTACGACTGTCATCTTGTCGAATATTGCAGAATATGTATTGCTTTCACTAACTGTTATTGTGCGCGGGTTATCGGTGTTGCTGTCGTTCCACTGCAAAAAACCCACACCTTCGTTTGGAACTGCCGTTAATGTTAATGTTGTACCTGCCAAATATATCTTTTGGATATTGCTGGCACTGCAAGTATCTTTTTCACCATTACATTCGATTATCACACATCCTTCTTGCGAGGGTTGAATATTAACCGTACACATTTTGACAATATTGGCGGTTAGGTTTATGTTGTCCATAACTAATATGTCGCGCGGATTTTCCTTATTTCCATCGCTCCAGCCGGTAAACACGTAGTTATCATTATTAACCGTGACCGCTATTGTTATTTTTTGGTAATACTGGCGTGTTATGTTTACTGAGGTATTGGTTCTGGTGTTATTGCCATATTCAACGGTTACAGTTCCACTGTTTTTGTCGGAGACAGCAACCCTAACGCTATGTCTGGTCTTTATGGCGCTGAACCTGGCTTCTATTTCGGCAAGAGTGTGCTTGCACAACAAGGATGGTTCTTGCGCGTATATTTCAGCCTCCGTTTTAGGCGTTGTGTCGATGCGGTGCTGCAGTTTTTCTTTCTCTATGATATTCCCCTCCTCTATTTCATCATCAATCAGAATGTAGCCATAGCTGCCGTCGTCATCAATATTCCAGCCTCTCCACGTCAGCTCTGTAATGCTGTCTTCAAGAAGGTTGCATTCGCTGGCGGATATTGTGTAGAGGGAATTAAGCAGGGTCTTGAAATCAGTAAGATTGTCGCTGAACACCCCGGCATCGGACAGCGATGTTACAACGTTCCGCCTCGCGAGCATAACCTCCTCGTTGTCTTCCGCACTATAGTAGTGGTTGAAACCATCGGGGTTTAAAGCATTATACCCCGATTTTTTCATTTTGCTCTCAAGTATCACATGCAGGTCTTTGCCATTCCAGTCGGCCGGAGTAAAGTCTTCCGCCTCACTTTCAGTCAAGTCGCTATCAGAAATAGGCTCAAGCCCCCTTTCGGCTGAGAACACGAATGTTGTGTCTTTGTAGATTTTCCCGTCAGCAATCCAATAATTCCGGTATTCGTGATAATCATCGCCCCATTGGTTATCCAAGTATAGATACTCGCCCGCATCGCTACGATAATAGGCATATGTGATTTCCGCCGTGCCGAGCCTTATGGGTTTTTCTCCCTCCATTTTTGCCACCTGCAGGTCGATTTTGCCTGTCGAATAATATTTGCTTGCCTTGCTGTCGTCAATTAGTTTTTCAACACCGCCTGCTGTGCTCTGCACCTCCTCTGTTGCGTAAACACCGGTTCCAACCACCGCGCTGTCTTTATTAACTGTAAATAAATCACGGTTTTGCGTCATACCCACAATGGCGAAAGTAGAAGCCAGACTTGGCGTGGCAACCGGAACAGAACCTGGCTGGGTGCCGGCTGTGTCGGCAGCCACCGGCTCGTCGTTGATGTAGATGCGTGTGCTGTCGCGGTTGATTGTGAAGAATTTATCGTTGTTGGCGCCGCTGCCGTTGTTTGCAGTTAGGCCGGCAACAACAAAACGGTTTGCACCTTCAGCATTGGAATTAATGTCGTCGATATAGATTAGTGTTCCCGTGCCGTCGATAACAAATGCAGTCTCCACCGATTTGTCGGCCGATAGGCCTGCTATTGCGAACTTGCTTTTGGCGGCTTTGCCTTCTTCTGTATCATCAACATAGAATGTGGCCTGTGCGCCATCGATAGTCAGCATTTGTGAGGCGGCTTTTGATGCATTATCGTTGAAATCGACATAAACAGTTGAACCGTCGCCGTCGATAGAATAGTTTTTCCCTGCGGTTTTGCTTTCGCTGAGAGCAGCCACAGCGAACTTGCTCTTGGCGGCCTTTCCCTTACCATCAACGTATATAGTTGAACCTGAACCGTCAATAGTCAGCAAGTTGCCTTGCCCTTTTTCGTCACTGCGCCCCGCTACAGCAAAACGGCTTTTCGCCGCCTTGTTAGCGTTATCGTTAGTATTATCGTCAACAAACACCGTTGTGCCGCCAGCGTCTATGGTCAAAATATTTTTCTCACCCTTACTTTCTGTAAGTCCAGCCACAGAGAATTTGCTCTTGGCGGCCTTTAAGTTATCGTCATTGTTTTTGTCATCATCAACAAACACCTTCACTCCTGTCTCATATACTGCGAATAACAAATTGCCGGCGTTGTCCTTTACTTGGAAGATTGGCTCGTCGGAGGCCTCAGCCGGCTGAATGACAGAGACGCGGGCTGCGTACATGGTGTATGGTACAGGCTGAATCTGCATTGAGCCCATATTGGTGTAATTGTCGGTTCCGTCGGTGCTCGCCTCAACCTGCATCATAACGCGCATGCTCTCCCACGGAATATCACCGAACCTACCAGTGAGCGGTGTTCCCTCGCCAACACTCACGCTCACGTTGCCGTAGGCGTTGGTGGTTGCCGCATGCTGCTCTGAATAGTAAACTATATCGTCGAGCATCACGCTGAGACGCAGATTGACTGTTTTGTTAACAAGGACTTTGCCGCCCTCGCGGATAACGGCTTGATAATTGAATGAGTTTTGTGCCATAGCACCGGTCGTAACAATAGCCGATAACGCTATGAGCATCAGGGTTGAAAATATTTTTTTCATATCAATATTACATTGATTAATAATCACTTTCATGTGCATAGGGAACACCCGAATGCATCCTACAATAATACAAATTATTTTAAATATTATGGTTCAGAGTTTTAGGATTTCCATCTATCCTTTGCCAACAACCTAACCACAAGTAAAACCAAACCCACACACAAAAAACCACCCTCCGCGATTTGTGGTGCGCGGAGGGTGGGATTTGCAATATAGTAGGTATTGCTATTCAAATTCAGGATAGCCGTTTGTTCCGGCTTTCCATTTTTTATAGGAGGTTTTAGTACCCACCCAGCTATTCAAACTCTCAAGCAACGTATCCAGGTCGCTTTCTGAGACACTGGTTGGTTGTGAACCCTCAATGTAATCATTGGAAATAGTACCACCTATACCAACGGTTACTCCTTTATCAGCATAGTAGTATGAGTTTTCAATATATACTTTACCCGTACCTTGTCCTACTGAAATATAGCCGATTACGCCACCTTTTGATGATAAAGTTGATGAAACCAATCCTGCATTATAACAATTCTTTACACTTGCATTATAATTAAGAGTTGAATATATATCTTCACAACCAATAATACCACCAACATAACCATTACCTGTAACTTCACCAAGATTATAACAGTTCTCAATGCCATAACCAGCGCTGCTACTATTACTATAATGCTCCAACCCAACAATACCACCGACATAATTATTATTTCCAGTAACTTTTCCTATATTGACACTATTTCTAACAGTTCTAAACGATTGGCCAATAATACCACCAACATAACTATCACCTATAACTTCGCCTTTATTTATACAGCCATCAATAATTGATTGATTTGGCGATTCCCCTGCTATACCACCAACATGACTACCTCCTGTTATCGTTCCAGAATTAATACAATTCCTTATAGTACCAGTTTGAAGAGTAGCCGCAATACCGCCAGCACAACTGCTTCCGTTAATGGTCACTTTGCTCTCGCAATTTTCAACAGTTCCATATAAATTCACAACAATTCCACTACAAGTCGAATTTCCTGATACTGTCAAATTTTTTACCTTGCCCGACACAAAACCGAACAATGCTGGGTTTGTGGTTATGTTATATTGGTTTGTATTAAGTTTGGAAATGGTATGTCCATTACCATCGAATGTACCCGCAAAGGGTTTCCCCCCATAACTTTCTCCTGTTCCTATCGGCATATTAAAAGCATTGGTAAGTTCAATATTGTTTAGCATTATAAAAGTTATACCACATAGTGGCAATTGATTTATTTCCTGAGAAGTCATAATCATGAGATTTACATTTTCATTGCCGTTCACCCAAGTTGCAAGTTTTATTAAATCGTCTTCAGTAAAAACATATAGTTTTGGATATTCGGATGAATTAGGTGCGGTCTCAAAATTTATCATTGCTCCTCTCGAATACAATTGACCATTGTTTTCCAACGTCGATTGAAGGTCTGAATCTATTTGTTTAATCACAAACTTATCAACCCATTCGCTAAGCGTAACAGTATCGGCTGCAGTAAGAATAATAGTACCAGAATTGTAGCTCCATGGTGTAATGGTTGCCACAGGAGCATCAGCCTCAAGTGAGCCGACAATGTTGATTGAGCCATACACATCGTTGTCGGCGGAAATATTAGCTGCGCCACTCATATTTAATTGGGCGTTAAGAGCCAATGAGACACCCACACCAAAGTTTTGTGTTGCAAGTGAGAGGCTATTTCCGGAAACAGTTCCTCCTTGCATATTGAATACGGCATTTTGCACCATTCTTATGCCGCCGCCGTTTAATGTGGCTGTATTGTCTTTTATTGAGGCGTTACCGCTCATGGTAAACGTTCCCTGGTCAAGGAAAACACCGCCACCGCCTGGAGCATTTCCTTCGTCCGACGATGTTACGGTATTGTTGGAAATGGTTCCTCCGCTCATTTCAAACGTTAACTCCTCTTTGTCTTTACTGCCAAACAGCACTCCACCACCGAAATATGCTGCAGTGTTGTTGTTGATTTCGCCACCGGTCATTGACACATTGGCTTTGCCTGCAAGCAAGACTCCTCCTGCACGCATCTCGCTTCCGTTATAATCAATCTTTGCGCCTGTTTCAATGTTCAACTGACCATCTCCGGTAACCAAAACACCACCGCCGCCCTCGTTAGATGTACCTATAGCACGTGCGGTAGCGTAATTATAGCTGATTGCAGAACCATTTTTCAAAGTAAGTGTTCCGCCATTGAGATAAACTCCTGCACCCGATTGGGCTTTATTGCCGTTTGAAGATGAGTTTGCCGTTTCAGTGGCTGAGGCTCCGATAAGCGCGCCACGGTTAAGTGTCACATTGCCATTGTTGATATAAAGGCCGCCGCCGTTGCCGCTGTTATTACCACCGGTAATCAACAAATCGCCTATTTCAACTGGCACTGTTGTGTTGATTGTAAGCACTGTGCCCAAATTATTTCCATTGAGCGTATCTTGCGGAATATTATTATTGAGTCCGTTTTTGCCCTGTAAAGTGATTTTAGATGCGACAATGTTTTCGCCGGCGATTTCTTGTGTGCCAGTCAAAACGCTGTCAATCATTATGGTGTATTCCATCAGATAATTATAACTGTTTATGGTATCGATAGCCGCAGCAATAGTAGCTAATGGCTTTGCCTCTGAGCCATCACCAGTTATGTCATCGGCTCCGGCCCTGCCCGACACAAACAAAGTGCTTGGCGGAGTGAAGTTTGCATACATTGTAATATTGTCGGTTGGAGTTACAGTGCGAGGATTGTCGGTTACACCGTCGCCCCATGCAACAAAGCTGCAATATGGGTCAGGAACGGCAGTCAGCGTAACCGATTGACCGGCCCTGTAAACACCTCCACCTGTTACTTTGCCTCCGCCATTACTGTTTTTACCTGTAGCAACATAGAATGTGTTAGCCACCGGGCGAATTTGGTAACCCACAGTGCAATTTGCATTGTCAAAGCCTTTTCCATAGCCGTCTGGTGTTTCGCTGTCATAACCAAACCAAGCTGTCCAAGCACTAGACAATTCTCCTTCTTTTGATAATGTACGGCTCCAGTAGTAAGCATCATTATTTGTTGATTGATAGCCCTCGCTATCATAATAGCCGCAATTGGCTGGCAAGTATATGCTGTTACCATTTGGGCCGGTAACTGTGGCGTTGTAGTTTTCATCAAACTCCCATTTGCAACTGTCCATAAGAACGCGCCAATCGCTTTGCGAGGGTATGCGGTAGTTGCCACCAAGCATGCTTGTGGCGGCATCTTGGAAATTGCTTGCATAGTTAAGCGTATACGTTTCTGCAGTATATGTTTCTTTTGTGTGAACTTCACCCCAAGCGTAATAATTACCTAATCCCTGTGCCGATTTTGCGCCAAGGTTAGCGGTTGCCCATTTAGTGGCAAGGCCAAGGTCGACAAGCTCATACAACTCACTAATATTCGCAAAGTTAGCCCAAAGGTTCAGATGTTTTGTAACGGCAATAGTGCGCGGATTCTCGGTGTTACCATCGCTCCAGCCAGTGAAGATGTAGCCTTCGTTGGCGTTGGCAGTCAGTGTTATTTGGTCGAAGTAATTATATGTGCCATGGCCGGCATCAATACCAGAAACTGTTCCTCCCTCGGTTGGCGAAACCATTACTACAAAGCCTTTTTTCAAGGCACTGAACATGTATTCTATTTCGTCAAGAGTGTGCTTGTGCAACAAGAAATAGTCATCGGCATAGATTTCAGACTCAGTTTCTGGCATCGTGTCTATCCTATGTTGCTCTTTCTCAACATTAATAATATTCTCCACTGTTATTTCATCATCAAACAACGTATAACCATATTTGTCGCTACTGTATTCATCAGCATTGCTTGCGTCTGTCCATTCCACATTTGTGATGACGTCTTCCGAAATATTGCAGCCATCATACGATAGTGAGATAATCGGATTAAGCAACGTTTTGAAAGTAGCAAGATTGTTATTGAATATATCAGCATCAGTCATTGTTGTCACAACATTTCTTTTCGATTGCATAACCTCCCTCTCCTCATTGTCTTCGACTCTGTAATAGTGGTTGACATTATCAATGCTTGTAACCTTGTATCCGGCTTTTTTCATCTCGCTTTCAAATATCACAAGCAAATCTTTGCCGTCCCAATCTATCGGTGTATAATCTTCTTCCCTGTTGCTTGTCGAATGATTATTAAAAATAGGTTCGACACCCCATGCCGGTGAAAACACAAACGTGGTATCATGATATATTTTTCCACCAACAAGCCAATAGTTACGTAGTTCATAATTGCATTGGTCCCAATGGTTATTCACGTAAAGATACTCACCATTCTCACTATGGTAATATGTATAAGTAAGATATGCATAACCCGAGCCTAAGGTTTCGAAACCTTCAGTTTTTTCCACACTTAGTTCAATCTTACCCGTAGAATAAACTTTGCTTGCTTTTGAATCGTCAACAATTTTCTCAACCACGCCCGAGTTGCTCTGAACCTCCTCGGCAACGTAGGTATCCACTTTTATAGTTGTACTATCTTTGTTAACCGTAAGAAGTTCTGTCTTTTGTGTCAAACCGACAATAGCGAAGGCCGAAGCAAAACTTGGAGTAACAACCGGAATAGTGCCGGGTTCTGTGCCAGTGGTATCGGCTGCAACAGGTGTATCATTGATGTAAATGCGTGTGCTGTCACGGTCAATGGTGAAGAAATTATCGTTGCCTTTGCTTGTCGAACGTCCGGCAACTGCGAATTTGCTTTTTGCGGCTTTGTCACCTTCAATGTCGTCAATATAGATGAGTGTTCCCGAGCCGTCGATTATGAATGCTGTCTGCACATCTTTGTTTGCCGAACGGCCAGCAACTGCGAATTTGCTTTTTGCAGCCTTGCCTTCCTCTGTATCATCAACATAAAATGTAGCTTGTCCGCCGTCGATGCTCAGCACATCAGCATTGCCTTTTGATGCGTTGTCATCAAAATCGACATAAACAGTTGAGCCGTCACCATCGAGTGAGTAGTTGTTTTTAGCGGCTTTCTTTGCGCTGCGGCCTGCCACAGCGAATTTGCTTTTGGCTGCCTTCCCTTCATCACTAACGTAAATAGTTGAACCCGAGCCATTGATAGTGATTATATTGTTGTCGCCTTTTGCCGAACGCCCTGCAACCGCAAATTTACTCTTGGCCGCCTTCGAGTTTTCGTTAGTGTCATCGCCAACAAACACTGTTGCACCTTCGGCATCAATGGTTAGCAGATCCTCCTCGCCCTTGCTTGCCGTTCTGCCTGCTACAGCAAACTTACTTTTTGCGGCTTTCGTATTATCACCGTCAACATAAACCTTTACGCCAGTCTCATAAACGGCGAACAAAAGGTTGCCGGCGTTGTCCTTAACCTGGAAGATTGGTTCTTCTGAAGCTTCAGCCGGCTGAATCACTGTGGTGGTGCGGGTTGCGTACATGGTGTACGGAACGGGCTGAATCTGCATTGAGCCCATGTTGGTGTAATTATC
>JAFZWI010000114.1 GCA_017617355.1 Salinivirgaceae bacterium
CACAATCTCGGTGTCAGGCGCAATCTCCTTCAACTCGCGGGTCCAATACAGGCCTTCGTTGCCGGTGTTCACTTCGGTTTTGAAATTCATATCAAGCAGCACCACATCAGGTTTGAAAGTGCCCACGGTGGCAATAAGCGTTGATGGCGACGGAATAGCCTCAACCTTTGCAAAGTGCATTGGCAGAAGCAGTTTCAACGTTTGCCGTATGCTAGCGTTATCGTCAACGACAAGTATTTTCCCTGTTTTTGAAGCCATAATTGTTATTGTTTCTGACACTCACAAATATATCGTATTTGAACTCAGATGACACAGATTTAAAGGAATTTCGCATAGAAAGGTTTCCGTCTATAAAAATATATTTTCATTTCTTTAAAACTCTGAAACTGAACGTCTGACAACCCATAAGCCCTGAACCATCGATAGCCTCGACAATGCCAATAAACTCGGTGTTGACATCGGAGGCGGCGAAGGTGATTTCGGCCATGCCATTGTCATCGGTCATTACTGTTGGTTGCCATTGCAGCAGGTTGCGCGGGTCGGGCGCCGACGAAGTCAGGTCGAATTTGTCGGGCTCGTAGAACTCGCGCTTGGGGTAGTAGCCTTGCGTCCTCGACAACCCGTACATTTTCATCAGTTGCTCATCGGTATATGTGCGTTTAGGGTAAACAATTTGCATCATGTTGTAGTACACTCCACCTTCACGCCCAACGCCATCAATATATGTATGTACCTTCAACACCGTATATGTCTTACCAGGAATAGGTTTTCCTATATCATTATCACAATGTCGGTTTACCGGATGCGCTGTAAAATCCGGATAATAATCATTAAGAATAAACAATGTATCGGTAAAATCATTTTGATTAACATGGAAACAAACCCATTCAGGCCCCATACCCTCCACATTCGCCAGACTATCCAAAAATCCCGTCACTTTGTCGCGCTGAATCTTGCTCCGCTTTGCCTTGACAACCACGTCGTCCAAAAGAATCACCTTGTCGTCGCTGAAGACAAACTGCTCGCCGTTGTCTGTCTCAAGAATATGATTTTGAGTCAGATAATACTCGCGGCCCCGACGAAAAACATTGATAGTATCGAATGGATTTTCGACGGAGACTTTTGCTTTGTATTTATCTGTCAAAAAAGGTTTTAAATAAATCTTGCCTTGCATTTTCCTCATTTGTTGTGGGTCGATATCGAATCGGCCTGACGAATCAGTCAATATGGTGCAAGTATCACCATTGGGTGAAAAGGCGTTGACAATATGTATTTTAGAATTAGCGTCACGGCGGATTGTCAATATTCCTTTCACTCCGTCGGTCAGTAGCGATTGGTTTGGCAATGGCTCGCTGTCCCAAACGTATCGGCGCCAGCCTTGAGTCAGCAACAGTAAGTCTAGTGCCTGAAGACGGTCATAGTTATGAGTATCAAAATAATATGTCGGGTTGAAAATGTTGTCGCTAATCTGCTCCGAGAGGTGGCTGTGCGACAGAATATTCTCATGACCAGGCGGGTAAAGGTATGCTTTGTCAAAAATGCTCACTGCCATTTCCGCCTTGACGGGACGTCCCGCAGTGTCGGTGACTTGCAGGCAAAGAGTGCCCGTGTCGCGGCAATAGTAGCGATCATCATTGGTGGTTGCCGAAATGTTCAGCCGCACATCGGGATTCACGTACACTAAACGCTCGGCAACAGGCTGCCCATCAGCGTTTTGCAAAGTTATCTCGGCAATCCCCTGAAAAGGGAAAAACGAAATCGGCAATCGAACAAATTGTTGCTCTCGAACAATGCCGTTGGCGCTACCGAAAGAAATACCATTTAGTTTGGAAACTATTGAAAACGAATGAGGAGCAGTGTCGGAAGTCGAAACGAGCAGAGTGATTCCGGTAGTGGTGTTGCGTGTCACGCGAAACGTCAGCCCGCTGCGCTCGATTTCAGGAAAAGGGTAGGTGCGACCGTCATCAAGCGCAACTTCATATTTCCTGCCCAGTCGCGGTGTAACGGCAAAACTTCCCATTCCGTCGTGAACGCATTTAATTTCTGCAATTTGTTTGCCATCTTCCAAAACCTTGCCAGACACTTCTTCAGGTATGCCATTGCCGTAAGTAGCTTTGAATGCCACCACCGTGTTTATTCCATCAATCAAGTTGCCGCCCTCAGGAAACAAATCGAAACGGTGCTTTGTGGTGCTTTTTTGAATTGAATCGAAGCGAACGACTTTGGCTGAAATCTCATCCATCTGCGCCACTCGCTCCACAACCCGAATCCGTCGAGGACGAATGGGCTGCGTGCTATCGGCTGTAAATGAAGATTTTGTGTAGCCTTCAATAAAATATTCGCCCTGCGGCCAATCGTCGCCAACGTAGATGTGTCCTGTGCCTCGTCCACCCACGAGCGGATATTTCTCGCTCCAGACAACGCTGTCAGAAGCGCTTCTAATCTGCAAATACAGCGTCTGACTTTTATCGGACAGCGCAAATGTCTGCCGGTCCATTAAATAAGCTTTGAACCAAAGGTCCTCGCCAGTTTCGGCAATCTCTTTGCTCGGCAGAATATAGACGAAATCTTGCGCAGCAGCGTTTATGGCTGCAATTTGAAATGCAGCAACAATTGTCACTAATATGAGTCGTTTCATTGATTTGGAGTTTAATGTTTTCAACTTCACCCAATCGTTTAAGCAAAATATTACAAACGCATTCCCCAATAATTACTCCTTCTTCAGTGCCTCGGCGGGATTGGTTCTTGCCGCCTTCAAAGTTTGCGAGAGAACGGCGAGGAACGATATTGCAAGGGCAATGACAGCCGCCACCCCAAATACCCACCAATAACCATCAATCCGATAGTAGAACTGCGTTAAATATTTGTTTGCAAAATAGATGGCAGCCGGGATGCCTATCAAAATGGCTATTTCGACAAGCAACATATACTCCTTCACAGCACGGAGCGCCTCTGTTGTCACAGTACCGCCAAACACCTTGTGCACGGCAATGCTGGCCGTCTGAAGGCCCGTATAGTAAGCACTCATAGCAACCAAACCCAAAAGCGAGATGAGTGTGGCAAGCAGCATAAACACTTCTATCAGGCTGATGAAATTGCGTGCATCCTCCATACTCCGCTCAATCAGTTCGGGGATGTAGTCAAACATTTCAGTGTACCTTATGTCGCCGTAGTTGCGGATGCTCTCCTCCTCGTAAAGTTTACGCAAATCGGCGCGTACTTCGGCGTCAAGTCGGTTAAGTTTAACTATGGCCGGCGACCATTGGTTCATATCGCAAACGCGGACTATTCCAATCTGATTACCAGTTACTTCTGATGGGCCGCACACAGCGTAATCCTTGACAATTCCGGCAACCGAAATATCGCCGCCCCAAAAGTTTGGCAGTTGTGTTGGCACTGCAGGGTTCTCTTCGTCGAGTTCGAAAACTCTTGCCGCTGACTCACTGAACCACAATCCTTTACCGCTAGGAGCCTGATAATCGCGCACAATATCGAAGTGGAACATATCGAACGCATTTTTGTCACAATTAAATATTCCAACAATAATATTTTTGCCTTCGATGTTAGGCCGGAACTCCATATTCCGCTTGCCCGGGAAACTTGAGGCAAAACCAATTTTATCAACGTATGTTTTAGTGGCAAGTTGATTGTTGCCTACACTGCCGCACGAGATGAAATAAAGCCCGTCGACATTGGCGCCCAACGGCATATTCAGCAAGTGCTTGTACTGCAGTTCCATAACCATTGCAAGCGATATGAGCGCAACGGTGATAATATTTTGAATAATGATAAAGAAGCGTGAAAAGACAGTTTTTGTCTGCCGGCGCTGTTCACCCTTGATAATATCTACGGGGTTGTAACTCAGGGTGATTGCTGCAGGAAGGGCACCGGAAACTCCGCCCACAATTATCGCAAGTAAAACGTAGAGGGCAATGTAAGCTGGCGAGAAGGCGATGTCGAGCCCGATATCGCCCGCCACGTATCGGTTGAAGACAGGTTCAAACCCTTTGGCAAGCAGCACCGACAATATTATGCATGCACTCACAAACACAACAGCCTCAATAATATAACGGCGGAAAACCGCACCGCGCTGTTCGCCTAAAGCCGTGCGTATGGCCATTTCTTTGGCGCGTTTGCCGGCAAGCGCTACGCTCAAGTTGATATAATTGAAAAGTGCCGATGCCAGAAGAAGGATTCCAACGGCTATCAGCACGTAAACCATTGTCAGATTGCCGTGTTTTAGAGCATTCGAGCGGTTGCGTGGCGAGAAGTAGATTTCCTTGTAGGGAATAGTCAGACTGAACGGCGAGTGCAGCCAGTTCCAACCTGACATTTCGCGCCGCATGACAGTGTCAATCAAATCACGGACAGCCGCATGGTCGGCACCTTCGCGCAAGCGGATGAAAACAGCGTCGTGCGGTGAGAAAAAATCGTCGTGGGATGGTGCCACGTCTGGTTTGCCAAGCGGCTTGTAAATGTCTTGTTTTTTCAAAATTGAATGGTCGTCGGCGCGGACAATGCCACCAATAGTACAAGTGTCGCCTCTGACAACAATGGTTCGTCCAACAGGGTCGATGTCGGGCGATATTTTTCTTGCAAAATTCTCGTCGATAACAACTTGATTTTTATCGTTCAAGCCCTCTTTCGTGCCCACTACAAAATCGAACTGAAAGAAATCGAAAATCACGGGGTCGATTTCGCAAAGATTTTGATACCCGGGAAGTTCAACGTTTTCATATACTACTTTGGACCCACGGCAGTCGATTCGTCCAGCTGCCTCAACGTCAGGCACACGGTCGAGGGCCAAAGCCATTTCGCCGGGGTTTGCATTCAAATCGTCCTCGCGGCCTAAATTCAGCGAGTAGAGCCGTTGGTAGTCGTTTGCCTCGCGCGTAACAGCAAACTGCTGCCAAGTGTAGCACGATATCACAATCACAAACGCCAGACTCACAATAAGCCCCAGTGCCTCAATGGCTACATACAATTTGTTGCGCGACAAGAATTTAAAGTAGCTTTTCATTTCGATAAAAGTTTAGAGGTAAACGTTTAGTAGTTTAATGTTTAACAAGTTTAACCAAGGTTTAGTGTTAGTGTAAGTGTTATCTTTCCTTATTCACTTCGTAGCGATTCCACCGGATTGCAAGTGGCGGCGCGCAATGAGCGCAGCGTTACAATGGCCACCGTTACAGCCATTACGGCCGCGAGTGCCACAACAAACACCCACCAGTGGATGGCCGTGCGATAGGCGAATTGTTGCAGATAAGTGCCTATAATCAAATAGCTGACGGGGGCGGCTATGCCAAAGCAAGCCAGCACAATCATCACGTAGCGACGGTTGAACATTTGCAACACGTTGGCAATGGTGGCGCCGTTCACGCGGCGGACGGCAATTTCCTTGCGGCGGTACTCGGTCTCGAAAAGCACCAGTCCGAACACGCCCAGCAAAGCAATGATGATGGCGATAACCGAAAGCATACGTGTCAGTTTCCCGAATCGACTGAAGTCGTTGTACAGTTGCGCCAGGTCGGTGTCGAACAGATGCACGTTGATGTCCTCGGGGGTGAGTTTCTCATCGAAGCTCATAACGGTCTGTTCAATGTGTTTGAAAACTTCTTTGATGTCGGCGCTCGTAGTTGTGCGCACCAGCAAAGTGGTGCAGGGACGCCATTTGTTTTGGTCGCCCCAAACGTAGAAGCAGTACGGGCGGATGGCATTACTCATTGGCCAGGCGTTGAAATCTTTGCAGACGCCTACAATCTCGGCTTCTTTCTCTGCGTGTCCGAACAACTGTTTTCCAGGCGTGAAGTTGTACTGATTGCGGGCCGTCTCGTTGAAAATCATTACGCCAGTCTCGGTCTGTTGGTCGGCCTTTGTGAAGTTGCGGCCTTCGACAATCTCAATCCCCAGAAAATCAAGCATATTCCACGAGCACGGATACACTTCCCACATACATTGGTTGCCGTCAACCATTCGGCCCCACGACATTCGCCCCCACGACACCAGCCAGCCGTCGCCCCAGGCCACGTCTTTCACCTGCGGGTTCTGCTGCAGCGCCGACGCAACGGTTTCCGACTCTTCGCCCACTTTGTTCGAAACGTGAGCCACCACAATGTTCTCGCGGTCGAAGCCCATATCGTGTTTCAGCAGGAATCGGTTTTGAATATCGACTAAAATAGTCATAATAATGAATGCGATGGCCACCGTAAACTGCACCATTACAAGCGCATAGCGCAGTGTTTTTCCGGTTTGGCTTGCGCCGAAATTCGCCTTGAGCGCAAAAGCCGGCTCAAACGATGTGATGTAGAGCGCCGGATAAAGGCTCGAACCCACGGCCACCACA
>JAFZWI010000115.1 GCA_017617355.1 Salinivirgaceae bacterium
GTCCGCAACAACGAGATTTCCGATTTCCCAATCTGCAACAAGAGTTTCGACCTTTCGTACAGCGGTCACGACCTATAACAAGGATTGATTAATAGAATAACTGATTGATTGAATGAAACTTCGCACAGATATATTTAAACAAAATCACTAATGCCTAGTGCCTAGTGCCTAACACCCAAAAACAATGTTTATCAACAACTTAAAAATATTATTTCACCAGGGAAAACAGTTCATTCCCGATGTTACGACAACCGATGTTCCTGGAGTGTTCCGTGGTCGGCCTGTGATTACCGATGCCGCTTGCAACGAACAGCAACTCATCGATTTATGCCCAACGGGAGCCATAAGCGGCAATCCTTTGAGTATCGATTTGGGACGCTGCACCTTCTGCGGTGAGTGCGCCTTTGCCTGCCCCGAAAAAATCAGATTCACTAAAGATTACAAGTTGTCGAGTAATATTCGCGAGCGTCTGGTTGTCAGTGGTGACCAACCCATTGAAGTGGACGCCGACAAGGTTCGCGCCGAAATCCACAAGTTGTTCGGCCGTTCGCTCAAACTGCGCGAAGTGTCTGCCGCTGGCGACAACAGTTGCGAGTGGGAGTTGAACGCCACAAGCAATGTCAACTTCGATATGGGCCGCTTCGGAATCGATTTTGTGGCCTCGCCGCGTCACGCCGACGGCATTGTGGTTACTGGCCCAATCTCTGAAAATATGGCCGAAGCGCTCGAAATCTGCTATCAGGCAACCCCCGACCCGAAAATCCTGATTCTGGCTGGCACCGACGCCATTAGCGGCGGAATCTTTGCCGATAGTCCCGCACTTAACCGTTCATTCTTAGATAAATACAAAGTCGATTTGTACGTTCCTGGCAATCCTGTTCACCCGCTGGCGTTTGTCAATGGCGTGTTGAGTTTGGTGCGGGGAAAGAAGTAGGTTTTAGACAATAGATAATAAAAGGGGCGGAAACCAAAGGTCTCCGCCCTTTTTTGTAGTCTGTTACCAAGTAATCATTCCACCGTTGATTCCGATAGATAGTTGTCTCTCAATGTTTTTACAACTTTTCTTCCTTTCAACGTTATGACTTGTTGCAAACGAATGTCGGTTGACGATGCACCAATCTTCACGCTGAACTTGCCCGGAGCGATATTCCACTGGCGGCCGCCGTTGTTGCTGTAGTAGCCGAACTGCTCGGTGTAGAGTTTCACGCGCACGGTTTTTGTCTCGCCCGGGTTGAGCGATACGCGGGCGAATCCCTGCAGCTGAATTGGCCGAATGTTCTGATTGTCAGCCGTTGGCGAAAGATAAATCTGCGCTATCTCGTCGGCGGCCATTGAGCCGGTGTTCTTCACCTCAAACGAGATGTCGATGCTGCTGTCATGGGTCGATGCCTCATTTGCGATTTGCATATTCCCATATTCGAAAGTGCTATAGCTCAAACCGTAACCGAATGGCCACTGAACGCGGCTGTCGGGTGTGGTGGAGCGGTTGTAGCAAATTGGCTCGTAAACCTCAGCATTGGGGTAACTGATTGATAATTTTGCCGATGGCGACACACGGCCGTAGAGAATGTCGGCCACGGCATTACCGCCTTCCTCGCCCGGATACCACGCCTGAATAACGGCGGCGCACTTCTCGGCCAATCCAGAAACCACTTGGGCTCGGCCACCAAAGATGACAAGCACAACAGGCTTACCAGTTGCAATCAACTCATTCACAAACTCTTCCTGACGGCCAGGCAGACGCAATCCCTGGCGGTCGCGGTTCTCACCGCAGAGCATCACATTCTCGCCCACAGCAGCCACAATCACATCGCTCTTTGCAGCCAGACGCAAGGCTTCAGCCTTATCGGCTTTCTCGCCCGAGTCCACCTTGCGGTGCAGAATATCATAATCCCAAGCACGCTCGTCGCCACCGTTCGACAGTTTGGTCTCGATGGTGTCGGTCCAGTCGCAGCCGCGCGAGTAGCTGATGCTGACGCCTTCGGGCTTGCGCGATGTCATTCCCTCAAGCAGCGGCACCACGTGCGGATGGTCCAAATCGGTCATTATCAACTTCCAGAAATAGGTCATTGCCGGGAACGAATAGTCGCCGCACATTGCCCACATTGAGTTGGCGTTGGGGCCTGTCAGCAGGATTTTGAGTTCGGAGTCCGATTTTTTCAATGGCAAGATTCCATTATTCTCAAGCAGCACAATGGATTGTGTGGCAATCTGATACGACAGCTGTCGTTCTTCAGGTGTATCGAGTTCGATGTTGTCGGGCGTGTAGAGATAAGGATTTTGGTCAAACAGACCGGCGCGCAGTTTGTGGCGCAAAACGTCCTTCACGGCGCGTTCAAACGCTTCGGGCTGCACCAATCCGCTATCGATGGCCTGTTGCAGATACTGATAGTTGACGCCGTGCGGAAAATCGACATCGCAGCCGCCGTTGATGGCCGCAGCCGCCTTGTGCATGGCGTCGGGTTGCTCGGGGATTTGGTCAATGGCGGTGTAGTCGCTCACAACCATTCCGTCGAATCCAATGTAATCGCGCAGAATATCGATAAGTATCTCACTGTTTTCTACACAGTTGATTCCATGAACAGCGTGGTAGCCAGGCATCACCACGCGGCTTCCTGCCAGACGAATCATCGCCTCGTGCGGCAACAGAATTTCTTCCATAAGCTCCTTCTCATCGGCATCGCCGCCACCGCCGTAGCCAAGATAGTGCTTCGAGCAAGTGCCAACACCTTTCTTCAGGTCGCCCTGCTGCAGTCCGCGGGCAAAGGCAACACCCATTGCCGCCGACAGGTAGCCGTCCTCGCCATACGACTCCTCGAGCCTGTTGAACGAAGGCGTGCGGCATACATCCACCATTGGCGAGAGCGACAGCACACCGCCCATTTTGCGCATCGCAACGCCCGTCTGCAGTGTTTTGATTTCGGCCAGTTCGGTGTTGAACGAGCAAGCCTGCCCAATCTGCTGCGGGTAGATGGTCGCACCGCGCGTGTTGACACCCGTCAGCACCTCCTCGTGGTAAAGTGCCGGAATGCCGTTTGGCGTGCTCGTCATCAGCCATTGCTGAACGGCGGCCACACGGTCACGCAACACGTTGGGGTCCGTCGGTTTCTGGCTGGCATACTGTGAGAAATGACCGATTCCGTAAGGTATCATCTGACGGCAGCGAGCCGTGTCAAGTTGGCCCTGCTCATTGAAAAGTGTGTCCATATACATACTTCGCAGTTGCGCAATGCGCTCCTGCTGCGACATTCGGTTGTAAAGAGCGTCAATCTGTTGCTCCTCGATGTTGATGGTTGTGCAACTTGCCAAAACAGCGGCTATGCACAAGAGTTTGAGTGGTTTCATCGTGACAGTTGTGTTTTGTAGTAATGTGCTGGTATTTAACCTTTTAAAAACTATTACAATAGTTGATGTTTATGCTTTCGGTGCACCTCCTTGAGGTTTGCCTCCGCCATTGTTGTTTCGGCGGTTGCCGTGGCCGTTGTTGCGTCCGCCGCGATTGTTGCGTCCACCACGGTGGAAATGGCGGTGCGACTTGCGCTCAACTGGTTCGGGCTTGTATTCGGGTGCGGCGCCGAGACCTTCGGGCAGAGCCGGTTTCTCTATCTCGTAACCAATCAGTTTCTCGATTTTTGAAAAACGCAGCACATCCTTCGGATTGATGAGTGTGATTGCCTCGCCTGTTGATTTGGCGCGGGCTGTACGGCCAACACGGTGCACGTAATCCTCAGGGTCGCGTGGCACATCGTAGTTGATTACCAAGCCGATATTATCTATGTCGATGCCTCGCGAGACAATGTCGGTAGCCACAAGAACAGAGAATTTGCGATTGCGGAAATCGAGCATCACAGCTTCGCGGTCACACTGCTCAAGGTCGCTGTGGATGGCACGTGCGGCGATTTTTGCACGACGCAGGTCCTGCACAAGCGTTTTCACAGTGCTCTTTGTCGATGCAAAGACGATGACGCTGTCTAAATCCTTGCTTTTCAGTATGGTTTCAATCAGTTTGTTCTTCTGCTCATCGTAAGCCATATAGGCGGTCTGCTTCACACCTTCGGCGGGTTTTGAGATTGCAATGCTTATCTCGACAGGATTAGTCAGAATTGCGTTTGCCAATTGTCTGATTTTTGGCGGCATAGTGGCCGAAAACATCAGTGTCTGGCGCTGTTTTGGCAGATAAGTGATTATACGGTTGATGTCATCGACAAAACCCATATCAAGCATTTTGTCGGCTTCGTCAAGTATCAGATATTCAAGGCTGTCGAGCTTTACATAACCAAGATTCAAGTGCGAAAGCAGACGTCCAGGCGAAGCAATAAGCACGTTGGCGCCACTCTCGATGGCCGAGCGCTGCTGGTCCCAAACACCACTGTCGCTGCCGCCGTAGATACCCACCGACTCAACGCCGCAGAAGTAAGAGAACCCTTGAAACTGCTGGTCGATTTGCATCACCAATTCGCGTGTCGGCGCAAGAATCAGGGCTTTGATTTTCTGCTCGTGGTGTGTTGTCAGATGATGCAGAAGCGGCAGAATGTAAGCAGCCGTCTTGCCCGTTCCTGTTTGCGCGCAGGCAATCATATCGCGTTTGGCAAGTGCCTGCGGAATAACCTGTTCCTGCACGGGCGTGGTCTCCTCAAAACCCATCGCATCGATGCCTTCAAAAACCTCGGGATTGAGATGTAAATCAGCGAATTTCATTTATAAGTTCTAAGTTTTTGAGTTCTAAGTTTAAAGTTTAACAAATTGAAATGCTTTAAGTTACTCTTTAAACTTTATCTCCTTCATTATCAATTGTGTTCCACCACGCATTTCATCAACGTAGGCCGAAGCCTTTTGTCCTGCACGCTTGCAATCGTCGGGGTTGGCAAAATAATGGTCGAAAGCCCTTGCAAGTTGCTTATAATCAGATATGCTGATGGCCGCACCACGCTCAATGAGTTGGCAGGCCTCGCGGAACTTATGATATTTTGGTCCGAAAACCACTGGCACACTGTAAGTTGCAGCTTCGAGCGTATTGTGTATTCCCTTGCCGAATCCGCCACCGATATAAGACAACTGTCCATAGCGATAGAGTGCGGAAAGCAATCCTATACAATTTATTATCAACACTTTTGCACCATCTACCTTCGACTCGTCGGCTTGAGCGTCGGTGTAACGGACAACTTTGCCTGTGCACGAGCTTTCGACACGGCTGACATTGGCTTCGGTGGTCTCGTGCGGTGCAATTATCATCTTGATATCGTGCTCGTTAGCATATTTGCAGAGCAGTTCCTCATCACCACTCCAAGTGCTGCCTGCCACCAAAACCTTGTCGGCTCCAGCCACAAAACGCTCGATAATCGGCTGTGGCTTGGCCTGTTGCACAAGGTCGTAAACGCGGTCGAAACGAGTGTCGCCGCCAACCTGAACATTAGTGATTCCTATGCCGGCAAGCAGTTGCTTCGAGTTTTCGTCTTGAACGAACAGCAAAGTGAAGAATTTCAATAGGTTGCGATACCAACCACCGTACCATTTGAAGAATGTCTGCTGCGGACGGAAAATCGACGAGAAAACATACGTCGGGACACCAGCTTTATGCAACTGGTTCAGATAGTTATACCAAAAATCATACTTGATGAACAATGCGGCTTTCGGCTTGACAATCTGCATAAAACGTTTTGCGTTGCGCCGCGTATCGGCCGGAAGGTAAAAGACATAATCGGCACCCGTGTAGTTCTTGCGCACCTCGTAACCCGATGGCGAGAAGAACGTGAGCAGAACGGCGTAATCGGGGTGCTTGGCCTTAAATGCCTCAATAACAGGCCTTCCCTGCTCAAAC
>JAFZWI010000116.1 GCA_017617355.1 Salinivirgaceae bacterium
GAATACGGTGAAATATATTGGTGGCAGCGCATTTGCCAACTGCTACAAACTGGGAGCAGTAAACGTTCCTTTGTCGGTAGTGTCGGTGGGCCGTAGCGCCTTCCGCGAGTGCTCTGATGCGGTTATCTACTGCGAGGCCAACTCGCAGCCGTCGTCGTGGAACAAGGAGTGGGATAAGTCTGCAGGGAAAATAGTGTGGGGAATAACCGATGCGCCGGTCGCTGTCATCGAAGAGCCGGCATTAGGAGTGCTTGTCTATACCGAAGGCCGCACCATAGTGGTTGAAAACGCAACCGATGAAATCTTGGTTTACAACATAATGGGCACAGTAGTTGGTAGAGACGTTGCGTGCAACGTCTGTACAATAACAATCAATAATCCTGGCCTTTACATTGTAAAAACCGGCAACACCGTGCAACGTGTGGTTGTGAATTGAGGATGTGGTAAAATATTTGATAATGTGGTAGAGACGTCATAATATGGCGTCTCTACGTGTTTTTATTCGGTTTGAATCGGCAAAAATAGGTTAGGAATAAATCTGCGCAAATCCGGTTAATCTGTGTCATCTGCGTTCAAGAAACGTAACATTCCACTATATTTGACATCCGTAAAGCGAAGATGCGAGCATCTGAATAAACAGTTTGTCTATGAATAATATAACAAAATTTGTGCTTTCTGTGACACTGGCGGTTTCGGTTGTCAGCTGTACAACAAACGACGATAGAATTCCAAGCCTTTGCGAGTCGTTTTCCGATTATTTTCCTGTCGGAGTGATGATTAATCGCAGCATTGTGCGCAGTATGAACGACACCATTTTCATCAAGAAGCACTACAACTGCCTAACGAGCGAGGAGGAGATGACCCCCGTCATTATGCACCCGCGTCAGGACCGTTACCGTTGGCGAGTTGCTGATGAGGTTGTCGATTTTGCGCAGCGCAATGGAATGAAAGTGCGCGGCAACTGCCTCATCCGCTTCGACCAGATGCCCGACTGGATGTGCTTCGACGGAGAGCGCATCACATCGAAAGACTCGCTTTTCAGCAGGATGAAGGCACATATAGACACCATAATGACACGTTATAAAGGCAAAATCTATTGTTGGGATGTGGTGACCAACGCTGTGGCCGACGATACCGCTATCATTCTGCGGCAGAACACATGGCTTTATCAGATTGCTGGTGACGAGTATGTTGAGCATGCTTTCCGTTGTGCCCACGAGGCCGACTCAACCGCGCTGTTATTCTACAACGATTACAACCTGAACCGTCCCGATAAGTTGGAACGCACCTGCCAAATGCTTCAGCGCCTGATTGACAAGGGTGTTCACATCGATGGTGTGGGAATGCAGGGCCATTGGTCGCTCTACGAGCCAACACGCGAGCAGCTCGAGACCGCCATTGCACGTTTCCGAGCTATGGGCTTGCAGGTGCATATCACTCAGCTCGATGTGTCATTGTACAAATGGGAGCCGGCTCGCCGGCATTTGCGCCGAAACGAGACTATCCGTATGAATGACAGCATAAAACAGCTGCAGGCCGACCAATATTCAATGATATTCGATGTTTTGCGCCACAATTCGGATGTTGTTAGGAATGTTACTTTCTGGGGGCTCGACGACCGAAACTCGTGGTTGAACAACTCGCCTGTGCGCGGACGCAAGAACTATCCGCTACTTTTCGACGCCTATCGCGGAACAAAGCCGGCCTTTCACCGCATTGTGCGCGAGGCCAAAAACGAGCACAAATAGACAGTTGTCTGGTTATTCTTTAATGTAAGTTGCGCTATCGGCATAGTTTGGCGCATCGAGCATGTTGGGCTGTTGAAGCGTCGGAGCCGATTGCGTAGTGTCGACAGGCAGTTTGTCAGTTATTTCAGGTGTGGGCACCTCAAGTGTAAACAGCATCACGCCAATCGAAATTAACACAACCACCGAGGCCGCCATTGCGAACCACAGTCTTTGCCGGTTGCGCCGGATTTCCTTGTCAATCCTATTCCACATGTATTCAGGCACATCGGGAGTCTGGTCGCCTGTTCCTCGCCTGAAAATCTCGTCGATATTGTTTGTACTCATTTTACCCCCTATTATTAGTTTTTTCCTCGATTCATATTTAATTGTGACTGCCGTATAACGCTTCAATCTTGTCTTTCAAAACATTACGCGCACGCAACAGGTTCGATTTCGATGTGCTTTCCGATATGTTCAGCATCTGCCCAATTTCTTGGTGCGAGTAGCCTTCGATGGCGAAAAGGTTGAAAACTGTGCGGTACTGCGGTGTCAGCTGTTGCACAATCTCAAGCAACTCGTCGTACGATATGCGGCTCAGCACATCGTCGGCCGAGAGCCGAGTGTCATATTCCCTGATTTCATCGACAGTGTATATCATATTCATTTTCCGGCAATTTTCGATTGCACTGTTAACCATAATCCGTCGCGCCCAACCTTCGAACGAGCCGTTGAAGCTGAACTGGTCGATTTTTGAGAAGATTTTCACAAATCCGTCTTGCAGAAAATCTTCAGCTTCGGCGCGGTTTGCGGCGTACCTCAGGCACACTCCAAACAACTTGGACGCCAGACGATTGTACAGTTTTCGCTGGGCGTCGGGTTGTTTCCGCTGGCAGCCGCGCACAATGTCGTCTATCTCCAGTGTCTCCATTGGCGTTTCTTAGTTAGTTGCATTATATTGACGCGCGTTGCTGCCGTTTGGTTGCGTGGCCGGCGATTTTTTTCGCAGCAGCCACAGTCCGGCAAAGGTCAGCAACCCGTTTATTATCAGTAGCTCGTAGCCCATTTTGTAGCCGCCGAGCAAAATCGGTGTCAGATAATTGATTATCACACATATTATCGGCGATGCTATGCAGACAATCCACACGTGGCGGTCGGCTATCTCTTTTTTGGTGAAAAGGCCGAATGCATAAAGTCCCAGCAACGGTCCGTAGGTATAGCCGGCAATGGTGTAAATGGCGCTTATCACGCTGCGGTCGTTCAGCCGGTTGAAGATGATGATAATCAAGGCGACAGCAATGGCGATGCCGATGTGCACGCGCTTGCGCAGACGGATTTTCTCGTTGTCGGTCAGGTCCTTTTTTTCGATTTCAAGAATGTCGATAGAGAAAGCGGTGGTGAGGGCGGTGAGCGCCGAGTCGGCCGATGAGTAGGCCGCAGCCACCAGTCCTACGACAAAAAGCACGGCCACAGCGGTTGGCAGATAACCTTGCGTGGCGAGCATGGGGTAGAGGTTGTCGCTCTGCGCCGGCACCTGAATGCCGTTGCGTGCGGCAAAGATATAAAGCATGGCGCCTAACGACATGAACAACAAGTTGATAGGTATGAATGCGAATCCGTACCAGTACATGTTCTTTTGCGCGTCTTTCAGGTTGCGGCAGCTGAGGTTTTTCTGCATCATGTCTTGGTCGAGGCCGGTCATGACAATGGTGATGAAGATGCCGCTCAGAAATTGTTTCCAGAAGAACGTTTTCTCTGTTGGATTATCGAAGAACCACATGCGTGCATATTCGGAGTTGCGGATTTCGCTAACTACACCGCCCAAGCTTAGTCCCAGCGAGTTTTTTATGGCTATAATGGTGATTACCAAAGCTGTAATCATAAACAATGTTTGTAGCGTATCGGTGAAGACAATGGTGCGTATGCCGCCTTTGAAAGTGTATAGAAGAATGAGTATAATTATCACAACTACAGTGAGTTCGAACGGAACTCCCCAAGCATCGAAAACGGCAAGTTGAAGCACGCTTGTCATCAGGAAAAGGCGGAACGAGCAGCCAATGACACGGCTCAACAGGAAGAATGCGGAGCCTGTCTTGTACGATGTGCGGCCGAATCGGTTTTCAAGATAGGTGTAGATGCTGGTCATGTTGAATTTGTAGTAGATAGGCAGCAGCACTTGCGCAATGAACAGATAGCCAAGGAAAAAGCCGATAACCATTTGCATATAAGCGAACTGGTTGTAGCCCACCTCGCCCGGCACCGAAATAAACGTGACACCCGAAATGCTTGTGCCAATCATTCCAAAGGCCACAAGATACCATGGTGAGCGGTGGTTGCCGATGAAGAACGAGTCGTTGTCGGCTTTGCGCCCCGTGAACCACGAGATGCTGAATAGCACGCCAAAATAGGCCAGAAGCACGATTATGATAAGCAACGGTGACATAAAATGATGTTTCCGGCAAATCTACTATTTTATTTATGAATTAGAAATTCAGATTTCGATACAAGACAAGTCCGAAAATCTCAACTTTTCGCATACTTTTACACACAAAAAAATCAATGCAACAGTTACCTTCACGATTGCTCGATAATGTGGTCAATGAGTTTGGCAAGCTGCCGGGCATCGGCAAAAAGACCGCGCTGCGCCTGACGCTGCATTTGCTCAACCAGCCCGACGAGGATGTAGAGGCGTTTGTGTCGGCTATCAGCCAAATGAAAACCGACATTATGATTTGTCCAGAGTGCCACAACATTACGGAGACCGAGGGGCTGTGCGGAATCTGCGCCGACCAACGCCGCGACCATTCGCTTATCTGCGTTGTGGAGACTATCCGCGAGTTGATTGCCATTGAGAACACCGGTCAGTTTAAAGGTGTGTATCATGTCTTGGGAGGTCGCATATCGCCAATGGACGGCATCGGGCCAAAAAATCTTAACATCGACAGCCTTGAGCGGCGCGTGCAGGAAAACACCATTGCCGAAATCATTTTGGCAACCAGCACCACTATTGAGGGTGACACCACTAACTTCTACTTGTTCAGACGGTTAAGTCCGTTTGGTGTGCCGATAACCACACTTGCGCGAGGGCTTTCGGTGGGCGATGAACTTGAATATGCCGACGAAATCACCCTTGGCCGCTCAATTCTGAACCGCGTGCCGTACAACTCAGGCAAGAACTGATAGAATGAATAACTGATTGAAAATGTGAAGACTTGTTTAACTGGAGAATCGAAAATTAATAAATAACCATGGATTTGTCTGACAAAATAAAGTATTGCGCCATTTGCCAAAAATCGAAGCGCGATATGCAGCGCGGCATTGTCTGCGGATTGACTAACGAGAAACCAACATTTGAGAAACAATGCGCCGATTTGCAGGCATCAGCCAACGATATTGCCGAGCTTGAAGAATCGCTTATGGGCGGCTCGCAAAAACATGCCACAAAATTACTGACAGCCGTTCTAATTGTGGTGTTTGCTGTTGTTGTCGGTGCTATGTGGTTGATATACAATCATAAGGGTGGAGGTGAACAATCTGTTAAAAATGTCGGGAAGAAAAATGAGGCATTGGAGGCCATTGTCGACGCAAAAATGGCAACGCTGCCGCAAACCAATGACGGCCTTGTGTTCGACAGCATCACACTTTGCAAAAAATATGTCAAGTATACGCTCCGTTTGCCCGGCACCTACATTCAAGATTACAACGATGATATGCTGATATGCGAGTCAAAATTCAGACATTCGGAGGTGCTTAAAAAACTTCGCGATGAAGATGCAGAATTGCTCAAAACTTGCATAAAAGACTCTATGCAAATACGTTACGCTTTTCGTGAAGCCACTGATTTTCCTATCTATACCATTGTTGTTCATCCAAAAGATATGGAGCAAGCGCTCAGCGCCACCGGGCCGTTCAAATGTCCGCAAAAGGATTTAGACCGTGTGCTGCGCTCTGAGAAAAAGGCGCTTCCGTACGACATTGTGAACAAAATACAGATATCGGGTATTAATTGGGATTATGGTACAAACACGCTGAAACTGAGCCTGCGGTCGCGGCGAAAAATGAAAACCGACAAGCCGACGCTCACTAAATTAGTTGAAAATGAGCTGTGGAGCAACGTCAACGAGTTTTATTCTGTGCGGATGACAATGCTGAACGAGGGAACAATCGATTTTCGTTTCATCGGTACCGACGACAGGCTGCAAGAGTCGATAAAAATCGGTCCGGAGTTCTACAAGAAAGGGGACTAAGGTTTCGAAGTTCTAAGTTAAAGGTTGAAAGCTAAGGGTCTAGTTGTCAGTGTTAGTGTCAGTTTTAGAGTTAGTGTTATGAAAATCTTTGTTATCGGTTCGGGGAATGTGGCTACGCACTTGTCGGGCGCGTTGCTAAAGGCCGGACACACCATTGCCGGTGTATGCGGACGCAGTTTTGAACATGCTGACGAATTAGCTAAAAAACTGAATGCCAGGCCATTTGACTCACTTGCGCATATTCCGACCGATGCGGATGTCTATCTTATCAGCGTGAGCGATGACAGTATTGCCGATGTAGCTGCGCAGATGCCTGACGTTAAGGGGATTGTGGCACACACCGCCGGCAGTGTTATAATGGACGTGCTGAAAAGATTTGAGAATCATGGTGTTATATATCCGATGCAGTCGTTCACAAAGAACCGTCAATTAAATGTTGGCCTTGTGCCGTTTTTTGTTGAGGGTTGCACCAATGATGTGGCTGACAAACTGATAATGTTGGCTAAAACGATTAGCACTGATGTCCGGTTGATGACAAGTAAAGAACGGAAATACCTGCACCTTTCGGCGGTTTTCGCAAGCAATTTTGTCAACGGGATGTTTGCCGAAGCAGAGGCAGTACTGAAACACTGCCGTTTGCCGTTCAGTGTTCTGCAACCGCTTATCGAAGAAACTGTGTCAAAAGCCTTGGAAATGGGGCCTGTAGCTGCGCAAACCGGTCCTGCCCGCCGTGGCGATGCTGGGGTGATGCAGACGCAGCAAAAAATGCTTGACGATGAAAACCAACGGAATTTGTATAGTTTTGCATCAAAACGGATAACAGAAAGATATAGAAAACCGTAAGTCGATAACTTGCGCATTCAATTAATCTGTCATTCAATCAGTCAGTTATGAGTAACTTTAAGGAAGATTTGATGAAAGTGAAGGCGTTTGCCTTCGATGTTGACGGTGTCTGCACCAATGCAACAATAATTTGCTTGGCCGACGGCCAGCAGGTACGTCAGTCGCACACACGCGACGGTTTTGCGCTCAGGTTTGCTCATCAGCAGGGATACCCGATAGCTATTATAAGCGCCGGTAAAAATAATGCTGGCGTGGTGAAACGTTTTGAAGGTCTGGGACTTACCGATTTGTATATCGGCAGTTTGGATAAGAACAAGGCTTTCGACGATTTTCTCAGCCGCCACAATCTGTCGGCCGACGATGTGCTTTATATGGGCGATGATGTGCCTGATTATCCGGTACTTAAGCGCGTTGGTGTGCCAACGTGCCCTGCCGATGCCGCCAATGACATAAAGCCGATTGTCAAGTATGTGTCGGACTGCAAGGGCGGTGAGGGCTGTGTGCGTGATGTTATTGAGCAGGTGCTGAAAGCGCAGGGCCGTTGGGCTAATTTTGAAACTGAAAACTTTTTGTTATATGTTGAATATTATCAAGATGATACGGTGGCCGAATCTGCTTATGGTGCCTTTCACCATGTGCCTGATGCGCTATTGTATTGTTCAGCCTATGCTCGATTATCAGTTCTCGCCGCAGCTTGGCGAGCAGATTTCTTTCCAACTGAGTGACGGTTATTTTGCTGTTTTAGTGCTTATTAACATGCTGCTTGGTGCAGCGGGCTACATCATCAACGACTATTTCGACCGCCACATCGACCGCATAAACCGCCCCGACGAGGTTATTGTGGGGCGCGAGGTGCCGCGCCGTGCCGCCATGGTATGGCACATAATTTTCGACATTGCGGCGCTTGTGCTAGCGGCGGTTTTCGCATGGCATCTGCGGATGATGTCAATTTTTCTGCTATACGCAATGATAGCCGGCATATTTTGGTTGTATTCAACTACTTACAAGAAACAGCTGCTCATTGGCAACATTGTTGTGGCGTTAGGCACGGCAACCATACCGCTTCAGGTAGGAATATTTGAATATCTGACACTTACACGCGTTTACGGATTCGAAATGATGTTGAAAGATTTATCGTTCATCCCGATAATGTGCTGGACTGGCGGTTTTGCCTTTTTTGCTTTCATAATCAATATGATACGTGAGATTGTGAAGGATATGGAAGACCTTGAGGGCGACAATAACTACGGCTGCAACACCTTGCCGATAGCTTACGGAATGAAAATCTCGAAAATCGTTGTGTGGGTGTTGTCAGTAATATGCATCGCGCTGCTGCTGGTCTGCTACTACTTTTTCCTGCACGAGCCATTGACTCTTATTTATTTGTCAATCTTTGTGATAGCACCGATAGTTCTGGTAATGGTGTTGACAGCCAAAGCCGACGAAGTCAAACATTACCACCGCATCAGCACCATTATTAAAGTGATAATGCTGTTTGGCGTGCTCTATTCGGTTCTGGCTTGGCAGATGATGAAATATGTGGTTTGATTTTAACGTGAACGAAAACAGAAAACAAAAACCGTTTCAACTTGTTAAACCAGTTAAACCTTAAACTCTGAACTTTACTTTAGCTATATATGTTGCCGATATTCAATAAATACAAGTTCGTTTTGGCTTCAAAATCGCCGCGCAGGCAGGAATTGCTGAAAGGCATTGTGCCAGAGTTCGACATAATGCTGCGCGACACCGCCGAGAGCTATCCCGACACCTTGCAGGGCGCGCAGATTGTGGAGCATTTGGCCAAATTGAAGGCGTCGGCTTTCGAAGGCGAACTTGCCGAAAACCAGCTTCTTATAACCGCCGATACCATAGTTTGGATTGATAATCAGGTGCTTGGCAAACCCAAAAACCGCACAGTCGCAATTGAGATGCTGCATCAGCTCTCGGGACGAAAACATACGGTTTACACTGGTGTCTGCCTTAAAACCACGCAGAAAGAGCGAGTGTTCAGTGCCGCCACCGATGTCTATTTCCGCCAGCTTTCCGATGATGAGATTGCCTACTATGTCGATACCTACAAACCTTTCGACAAGGCAGGCTCCTACGGCATTCAGGAGTGGATTGGCTATGTCGGCATCGAACGCATCGACGGCTCATATTTCAACGTGATGGGGCTACCAGTGCAGAGGCTTTATCAGGAGCTGAAAAAGTTTTAGGTTATAAGTTTTTACGTTTTAAGTGCGCCAGCCAACACGAAATATTTCCAAATAATTGGCGTATGTAAGATTTATGTTTTTACTTTGCCGCACGCATGACAAGCCGGATTTGAACATGTAGCCGGCGTGTGTTTTTGACAAAAAATGTCGGATTTGATTTTGAAATGAAATTTCGTAACTTTCTAATATATAGCGCGTTGATATGCGCCGTTCCTGCTTGTGATAACGATGGCGACTCGTTTCCCATTGGCGATGTTTTTTCCGATAACCAAGCTGTGATGGGATATGTTGATACCTTCTCGCTTAAGTTGTCAACTATTAAAATAGACAGTTTCGCAACTTCGGGTTACTCTTCGAGTATGTTTTTGGGTTATTACAAAGACGAGAAGGTCGGCAATGTGCTTACAGAGATGTATGTACCGATTATTTTCTCTTCTACTTTAACAATACCTGAGAATTCAATCTACGACAGTTTGGTAATTTGTTTCAAACCAAGCGGTGTTTGGGTGGGAGATACTGTTACTCCAAAATTTCTGAATATATATCGGGTTTTGCAAAAGATAGAACCTCATTATGATGCAGAAAAACAGAAGATGTTCAATCATCAGCGTCTGCAACGTGACACAACTCCACTTGCCCGTGTCACCATATCGCCAAATCCGGGGCGCAAATTGGTTTCAACGGCGCGTATGTCGGACGAATTAGGAAACGAATGGTTCAAAATGTTGTTGGAGTCGAACGATGTTATGAGCAATACCGAATATTTTCTTGACTATTTCAAAGGTTTGGCTATTGTGCCCGATGTCACTGATTTTACATGGGGGCTTGGTTTTACCACTAACGGTATGATTCCCCGTTCGAACCAGATAGAAGACGCGACACAATTCGAAATAAGACTGTATTATCGCAAGCCTTCCGATGGTGAAGACGATTCGTACCTGACGTTTGTTTTGGCTAATGATATTGTAAATCAATACAAATACACATATTTGAATAATGACCGCGCAGGCACGCCTTTCGAAAAATTGAAGAAGTACGACGACAAGGTGTATTCTTCTGAAAGCGGTTCGGTGTCGTATGTACAGACGGGTAGTGGTCTTGCCTTGCGTATTGACATGCCAACGCTTAACAATCTGCATTCGGTGGCGGAGTATATGAACGTAATTGATGCCAGGCTGATAATCAAGCCTAAGGAAAACTCTTTCGATGATGATGTATATAAACTTCCGTCGACATTGTACGTGGGACTTACCGACGAGTCAAACAAAATAGTTTCATATTTGAGCGATATGAACGGAAATGCAGTGTCGTCGCAGATATATTATACAAACAACGAAAAAACTCCGTTTTACAGTTTTCAGCTTATAGGATTTGTCCGCAGCCGCATAATGTCGCCGTCGGAAGACTACAATTCGATAGTAATTCTGCCGTCGGAGGAGGAGATAGCAACATCATTCAAGCGCCTGGTGGTTGACGATTACACAAACTATGGCGAGAATGTTCAATTGCAGGTTTATTATCTAACTTATTAAAGCGTTGGAAATGCGGTTGATACGAACAATAATATTACTTATCCTGATAATCGGAGCCCAAGTTTTGCAGGCGCAGAACAATACCATTTCACCATATTCGCGCTATGGCATAGGCCTTTACGAGCAGAACGGATTTGGCCGCGGACTTGCAATGGGCGGCACCGGAATAGCCTTGCAGGCTCGTGGGCATGTCAACAATATCAACCCGGCATCGTATGCGCTTATCGACTCAGCGATGGTGCTTTTTGATGTCGGTCTTCATCTTGATTATGAATATATTAGTTCGTATCTTGATAGTGGAGATAAAACAAATGGGAACATTTCGTATTTCTCGCTTGCCATTTCAGGAACTAAAAAATGGGCATTCAGCTTCGGCATATCGCCTTATACAAGTACGGGTTATACCATACGGACCGTAGAGTATCTGTCGGGTGGAGGACAATCTACATACGTTTCGTATGTTGAGGGACTTGGAGGCCTCACGCGAGTGTATGCGGGGTTGGGGGTGCAATTGGGTGCGAGAACGGCATTGGGTATGAATGCGTCTGTCCTTTTCGGTCCTAAAACCGAGCGGCAGACTATGATAATGAGTTCAAGTGATATTTTCTCGGTTTATATTGAAAATACAGATTATTACACAGGAGGAAAACTTGATTTCGGACTTCAGCACAAAATACCGATGTCGTCACAGTCTAACTTGACTTTAGGTGTCATTGCAAGTACCCCTGGCATATTGCGTTGCGACCGTACTGAGAAGGCGATAAATACTTTTATCTCAGGCATTATAGACACCATATATTACGACGATGATGACCATGACCGCTACACCACTCTGCCTATGACTTGCGGTGTGGGAGTGGCTTACAATATTGACGGACGCATGACTTTCACAGCCGATTTCAACTATAATCCGCTGTCGAATTTGAAAGTGTCCGACAAACGCTCAAAACTTATGGACAACCAGACTATAAACATCGGAGCAGAATACGTTCCGGAGCGTTTGGGGCGTAGATACGACCTGACATTTCGAGCAGGAGCCACCTATGAGACGGGCACTTGCCATGTCGACGATTACCGGCTTAAGGCGTTTGGAGGCTCGGTAGGAGTAGGATTCCGAATACGTACAATCAGGTTCAACACCTTCTGCAGCTATCGTCAGCAGGGCACTAAGGCCAACCTGCTTGTCCTCGACCAGAAAATACGTGTTGGTCTGAACCTGACCTACATCGACTACTGGTTCCAAAAACGCAAATTCTATTGATGCTTGAGCTCAATTTCAGCGGATTGGCCAACGAAGCCGGCTGTGACGAGGCTGGGCGCGGATGCCTTGCTGGTCCGGTGTTTGCAGCCGCCGTCATTTTGCCGCCCGATTTCAGTAACGACCGTCTTAACGATTCGAAACAACTGACTGAAAAACAACGCTATCAGCTACGCGATGTTATTATGAGCGAAGCAGTAGCCTACGCTGTCGCCAAACTCGATGCCCCACAAATCGATGAAATAAACATTTTGAACGCATCCATAAAATCGATGCACCTGGCTCTCGACCAACTTGCGGTGCGGCCAGAGTTCATTATTGTTGATGGCAACCGCTTCAAACCCTACAATGGCGTTAAGTATCAGACAATTGTGAAAGGCGATGGCAAATATCTGTCGATAGCGGCTGCATCAGTTCTCGCAAAAACCTTCCGCGACGATTTTATGTTGCAGATTGATAAAGAATTTCCGCAATACAATTGGGCCAAAAACAAAGGCTACCCAACAGCAGACCACCGTGCCGCCATTGCCAAGTACGGCATCACGCCTTATCACCGCCGCTCGTTCCGCTTGCTTGACACACAGTTGGAATTGCCACTTTTCTAATGGGCGTGTAGTGTAAATCCTGGTTTTATTTAAAAATCAGTGTCGAGAAATTTTTGTCGTCAAGCATTTCGTTGGCCACTTCAAGAATGTCGGAACTGGTGAAGCGGTTTATTTTCTCGCAAATCTCGCTTAGCGGGTCGATTGTGTCAAAAAGCAGACAGCTGCGGCCTAGGTTCAGCATCAAGCCCGAGTAGTTTTCGGTGCTGATAGCAAGCTGGCCAATCATCTGCTTCTTGGCGCGGTCGAGTTGCAGCGTGCCCATTCGTTCTTCGCGCAGGCGGCGAAGCTCGCGGCGGATTATGGTCAGGCAGCGCTCAGTTTTCTCGTAGTCGGTGCCAAAGTAGATGCCAAACGTGCCGGTGTCGGTGTAGGGCGTGTAGAACGACTCGATGTTGTAGGTGTAGCCGTGCTTCTCGCGCAATGCAAGGTTGAGGCGGCAGTTCATCCCTGGTCCGCCCAAGGTGTTGTTTATCAATTCAAAAGCCAATCGGTTTTGGTGGTCGGTAGGGTAGGCGCGGCAGCCGAAAATGCAATGTGACTGGTGCGTGTCAAGTTCAACCTCAAGCAAATGCGGTGTGTACGGATTGACTGGTATTCGCTTGAAATCGCGCTTTCGAGTGGCAATAGGTCCGAAGTATCGTTCAGCAAGCCGCACAATGGTCTTGAAATCGACTGGACCAACCGAGCAGATGGCAATCTGGTCGGTGTTGTAAGTGCGGCCGATAAAACGCAGAATATCAGTGTGGTCGTATCGCGCAATCGACTCGGGTGTGCCTAAAATGTTGCGTCCAATTGTGTGTCCGCTGAAAATCAAGTCCTCAAAATCGTCAAAAATCAAATCGCCGGGCGTGTCTTTGTACGAATTTATCTCATCCACAATTACTTCCTTCTCCTTTTCACACTCGTGGTCGGGGAAGGTTGAGTTGAAGATGATGTCGGCAAACAACTCCATTGCGCGGCCGTAATACTCTTTTAGGAAAGTGCCGTAAACACATGTTTCCTCTTTGGTGGTGTATGCGTCAATCTCGCCACCAACATTCTCGAGGCAGCTTATCACGTTGTAAGCCTTACGTTTGCGCGTGCCTTTGAAAATCACGTGCTCAATCATATGGGCAATGCCGTGCTCGTTCACCAGCTCATCGCGCGAGCCGGTGTTCACCACCACGCCCATGTGCGCCACAGGAGTGCTTGATTGACTGTGTATTACGCGAATTCCATTCGCCAACCTATGATATTCGTACTCTGCCAATTTCTGTTTTTTTCGGAGCGCAAAAGTAACAAGAAAACAACATCAACATCGGTGTATTTCCAATTGCTTGTTTGAACTTTTGCCGCTTAAGCATATTTTTGTCGAAAATTGAAAAAAGATGGAAGTGAAAATTGAGCAGTCGTGGAAGCAGAGACTGCAACCTGAGTTCGATAAACCTTATTTTGAACAACTTACGCAATTCGTGCGCAAAGAGTATCAAACCAAAACCATTTATCCGCCAGCCAGACTGATTTTCAACGCTTTCAACCTCTGTCCGTTCGACAAAGTTAAGGTTGTGATTATCGGCCAAGACCCGTATCATGGAGCAGGTCAAGCACATGGCCTTTGCTTCTCGGTTCAGGACGGGGTGCAGTTTCCGCCTTCGCTGCGCAATATCTTCAAGGAGATAAACGATGACACTGGCGCTCCGATACCGCTTTCAGGGAATCTTACCCGTTGGGCTGAGCAGGGAGTGCTGTTGCTCAACGCCACGCTCACAGTTCAGGCCGACATTGCAGGTTCGCACCAAAGGCATGGCTGGGAGACGTTTACCGATGCAGTTATCAGTGCGTTAGCTTCCGAAAAACAGAACATCGTTTATATTTTGTGGGGCTCGTATGCTCAGCAAAAGGCCGCCATGGTCGACCGCAGCCGGAATCTTGTTCTGGAGTCGGTTCATCCGTCGCCTCTGTCGGCAGCTCGAGGATTCTTCGGCAACCATCATTTCAGCCGTGCAAACCAATATCTTATCGAGCACGGAAAAGAACCTATTGAATGGTAAGCAAGGCATTAGTGAAAAGAACGTAAATCAAAAACTCCTAACTTCTAAATCCTAAATTTTTGATGCCCTTTCTCACCATAAATAACTACCGTCCGCGCCTCGATGATTCTATTTTTCAGAAGCCAATCAACTGGCAGATAAACGAGGGCGAAGTGTGGGCCATTGTTGGCGACAATGCCAGCGGTAAAACCACTTTGGCCAATATTTTGCGCGGGAAGTTCTTTGCTGAGGAGGGCGAAATCCGATATCATTTTCTGGATGCCATGCGCACCTCGGAGTTTCAGACTTTGTGGCCCGACCGTTTCATCAAAACTGTTAATTTCAAATCAGCCTACTCAACCGACGATTTCAAGCAGATGTACTATCAGCAGAGGTTTCACAGCACAGAGGTTGACGAGTGCCCGATGCTTACCGAGATGTTCAAACCGGCGCAGATTGAATTGTTGAAAAGCAGTCCGATATACGCTTCGCTCAATATCAATAGCTTGTTAGACAGACGGATAATACATCTTTCGAGTGGCGAAATGCGGCGAGTGATTATCGCCAAATCGCTATTGGAGAAACCAAGCATGATAATCTTTGACAATCCGTTTAACGGTTTGGATGTTAATATGGTGCCGCAGGTCGATGAATTGCTTTCTCGCGTGCCCGAAATGGGCATTCAAACAATGTTTATCTGTCCTACAGCCAGCCAGATACCGAGTTGTGTGACCAACATTCTGCAACTCAGCAATTGTGCAGTCAGCTATTGCGGCAGTATTGAGCATTTTGATGCCGATGAAAAGGTTGAAAATGAGCCGATTGACATTGATTGGGACCGGATAACCACTATTGAGCCTTGCAGTGGTAACGAGGTGGTCCGATTCCGCGATATTGAAATTTCATACGGTCAAAATATTGTGCAGCAGCATCTTGACTGGACAATAATGAAAGGCGAAAAGTGGGCTTTGTTGGGCGACAACGGCACGGGCAAATCAACTCTGCTCAGTTACATTTTTGCTGACAATCCGCAGGCATACGCCAAGGATATTGCTCTTTTTGGCCGTGAACGTGGAACGGGCGAGAGCATCTGGGACATCAAGAAACGCATTGGGTTTACGTCATCGGAGATGCACCTTTACTACCGTGAACCGGTTAGTTGCCTGAAGATTGTGGAGTCTGGCTTTTTTGACAGCATCGGCCTTTACCGCACATGCACTGCACAGCAAGAGCTTGAGGCTAAATATGTTATGCAAGTCGTAGGCATCAGCCATTTGGAGGAGCGGTCATTTATGCGGATATCGTCGGCTGAACAGCGGTTGGTGCTTTTTGCCCGCACGCTAGTCAAAAATCCTGAGCTACTGATACTTGACGAGCCTTTTCACGGCTTCGACCAGAAAAATCTGCACCGCTGTCTGCAAATTGTAGAGAGTTTCTGCCGCCAGCCAGGCAAAACACTGATTTTTGTAACGCACAATGCGGCTGAATTGCCTAAGAACATAGGGAATCGGTTTGTGTTGAAAAAGAACGGTTGATACATCTTCAGTAGTTGTCAAACGTGCTTCAGTACAGCCGTTTTGTTAACTTTCAACCCCCCGTTGTTGATAAATCGCCCGACGGTCCAAAAGTCAAATTTCTATATTTGGCGAAATTTTCATTTTCTATGACTATCAGTAGCGTTAGCAATTACGGCGACGAGAATATTAAAACTCTCGAAGGACTTGAA
>JAFZWI010000117.1 GCA_017617355.1 Salinivirgaceae bacterium
ATGGGCAACATCGAGTCGATTGAGATTGTCAACCAAAAAGTTGACGGCACAGTGGCCTTTATGGTACAAACCACGGAGTTCTACATTCCGTTTGGCAGCAACATCGACGTAGAGGCCGAACTTGCCAAACTTCGTGCCGACCGTACTTATCTTGAAGGATTCCTGCAATCGGTTATGAAGAAACTCTCGAACGAGAAGTTTGTGAACGGCGCCCCGGCAGCCGTTGTCGATAACGAGCGCAAGAAACAAGCCGATGCCGAAGCCAAAATTAAGGCAATCGACGAGCAGATAAAGGCTCTGGAAAATGCTTAATACCAACAGTGCAAAACACGATAGATTATTATTTGTATAAATTTCTATATTTGCACCTTGTAATTAATATGATATGAAAAAAGTAAAACCAATTTTGTTGCTGACTGCCTTATCGTTAGGCTTCAGTGCAAGCGCACAACAAGGTATTTTCTACTATGTTAATACCAACCAAAATTTCATTAATTCTAAAACAATCGATGTTAAGCCAACCGATAACGGAATGGTTATCCTTAATCAATGCTCAGATGCAAATTATGCATCGCATGCCATTCAGGTTATTGAGCTGAACAAGACAATGATAAAAACATCTGAAAGCATTGTTAATATCGATAAGCTTCACAATATCAGCGGTTTCTCACGTCAAACCGACGGCTCATACAGTGTTCTTGTCAATTCGGGAACAAGCCAACTCGAAGCAATGCAAGTGAAATTGTCAGCTGCCTATAAAGAAGCTGGACTGAATAAATTCGATGATTTGGAGCAGAGCTCATTTGTTTCGCAAGCTACTGTAGGCAAGCAAGTTCTGGCAATATCGACACATACACCGACAAAAGGTAAATTTGACATTATGCTCAGCTGCTTTAATGATAACGGATTAATGGTCTGGACCAAGAAAATATCGAGCGAACCCAACGAATCGGCCGACATCATTGTCGCCGACAACGAAGACAACGTAATAGTTCTTGGACGCAAGTATAACGATAACGCAACAGAGTATATTCCAATACTTTACAAGCTTTCGGCTGACGGCAATATACTTTGGAAGAAAAGCGGTGTCGACATGCCGTCAAACTTTTACTCACAAAACATTACAGTGAGCAAAAACGGTGATATCTACTATGCTTGCGGACTTACGCTGCGCACTGGTGTGCTGCAAACCAAGGTCTTCAAACTCGACGGCAACGGCAACACCAAACGCACATCGAACCTGAACGATTTCACAAGCAACGGTGCTTTATGGTTGTCATCGGGAAAAGTGCTGCTCTATGGTTCGCGCTTCTACACCGATGCCAAGCAAGTTGTTACCAAAGGCGCATACATGATTCTTGACGCCGACCTTAACGAACTCAGCAACAAGGCGTTGGCCGTTAATGACAAACCTGATTCCGATTTTAACTACAACACAACCACAAGTTCTGATTTGCAAGCCGCTATTGAACTTGAAGGTGGCAGCGTTGCAATGGTTGGTAAGGTCACAATGCCTCAGGCTGGCGGAAATGACAAACATAACAACACAATTGTTGTGGTTGCCGACGCATACGGAAACTACAAATAAACCGCTGTTACATAACAACATAAAAAAGCGCATAACAGTTATGCGCTTTTTTTATGCTTGTCCGCTTCGTTTTTTAAAGTTAGTTCGCATCCATATTTTCATATAAATAATAGGTATGAATTTAGGCGTTTTCGCTATTTACGAAAATCACTTACGGTTTGTATATCACTGAATTAAACCGAATTGCGGCGGTCAGTGCCTCAACGGGCGGCTGTGGCGGACTTTTGCTTGGCCGCATATTGAATTGTTTAATACATTTGCCCACTTTTTGTAGAAAAGAAAACTGCCGTTTATAGGCAAATTGATGATAATCAATAAAAAACGTTTTTAAGTGAATAAGATTGTTGCAAAAGAGCACTTCTCTGAAAATGTGGTAAGGCTCGAGATTGAGGCACCGCTTATTGCCAAATCGCGCAAGGCGGGACACTTTGTGATTGTTAAAGTTGGCGAAAAGGGAGAGCGTATCCCCTTGACCATTTCGGCAGCCAACGTCGAGAAAGGCACTATCGACCTTGTTGTGCAGCGTGTGGGAGTTTCGTCGTGCAAACTCACCGACCTGAACGTGGGCGACTATGTTACCGACGTTGTGGGCCCACTGGGACGCGCAACTGAGATTGAGAAATTCGGCACCGTGCTAGCTTGCGGTGGCGGTGTGGGCGTAGCCCCGCTGCTTCCTATCGTCGAAGCGATGAAAAAGGCCGGAAACCGCGTAGTTACTATTCTGGCGGCACGTTCGAAAGACCTTATCATTCTTGAGGACGAGATGCGCAAATGGTCAGATGAGGTAATAATTATGACTGACGACGGCTCATACGGTGAAAAAGGCAATGTGACCGTCGGAATGGAGAAAGCCATTGCTAAAGAAAAGATTGACAAGTCGATAGTAATTGGCCCGACCATTATGATGAAATTCGCGTCGCTCACCACAAAGAAGTACGAAATCCCAACAGTGGCCAGCCTTAACACCATTATGGTGGACGGCACCGGAATGTGCGGCGCCTGCCGCGTGACGGTAGACGGCAAAACCAAGTTCGTCTGCGTTGACGGACCCGAGTTCGACGCCCACAAAATCGATTTCGACGAGGTGATGACCCGTATGCGCGCCTACAAACCGCAAGAGACAGAGGCACTTGCAGCATATAATTCAAAATAAAAAAACGAAAGAGATGACAAAAGAAGAAATATTGGCTCTGCGTAATGAGCCATGGCGTGATGAGTTGCGCAAGAAGATGAGTCCGAAAGACCGTGGTGCTCTGGAGCGCGTGAAAATGCCCGAACTGACACCCGACTACCGCGTGAAAACTTTCACCGAGGAGGTTCAACAAGGTCTGACAAAGGAGATGGCCGTGGCTGAAGCACAACGCTGCCTCGACTGCGCCGACCCATCGTGTATGAAGGGCTGCCCGGTTGGAATCAACATCCCGACATTCGTTAAACAGATTGAAAACGAAGATTTTGAAGGCGCCATCGCCACAATCAAAAAGACATCAAGCCTGCCGGCTGTCTGCGGACGTGTCTGCCCGCAGGAGAAACAGTGCGAGGGCAACTGCATAAAGCTGAAAATGAAACAGAAACC
>JAFZWI010000118.1 GCA_017617355.1 Salinivirgaceae bacterium
TAACAACCTGATAACAGAAACCGACGACACTCTGTTTTTGAATTGCGTGCGGCGTGCGTTGGAAATATCGGAAATCACCGGAGGCGCAATGGATATCACGGTTAGTCCGCTTGTAAACGCCTGGGGATTTGGCTTTAGTAAAAAAGAGCGTGTCAGTCAACAACTTATCGATAGCCTTAAGCAATTCTGCGGATACCGGAAATTGAAAATCGAAGGCAACCGCATCGTAAAATCCGACCCGCGTGTTCAGTTGAACGCTAACTGCTTGGCACAGGGGCAGTCAGTTGATTTTATTGCGGAAATGTTCGAGCGTATGGGCATCAGCGATTATATGGTCGAGATTGGCGGTGAGGTCAGGGCCAGCGGGCTCAATTCGAGCGGCAATGTCTGGCGCATCGGCATCGACAGGCCAATCGACGACACCACAGCAACGCTCAACCGCGAGTTGCAGGGAATTGTCGCACTCGAAAATAAAAGTCTCTCAACATCAGGTAATTACCACAAGTTTTTTGTCGAGAACGGCGTAAAATATTCGCACACCATCAATCCCGCCACGGGCTATCCGGTGCAGAGCAGTCTGTTGAGCGCTTCGATAGCTGGCCCTGATTGCATCACCACCGACGCGCTTGCCACCGCTTGTATGGTTTTGGGCACCGAGGCTGCCGCCGCAATGTGCGACACTCTGCCCGACATCGAATATTATTTCATCTATTCAGACTCGGTAGGAGAGTTTAAAACGGTGTTTTCCAAAGGATTTGAAGCAATGATTTTAAAATAAGTCACAATGAAAAAGATTTCCATTTTTTTGATTGCCGGCCTGAGCCTTATGGCCTGCACACCGACAACTTCGGTAAAGCAGTCGGCAGTGAACAGCGAAGTGCTGTCGTTCGACCTTAATGGTCAGAAAGTTACGTGGATTCAGGACAACATCGGTCTGCGCCTGATGCCTGCCACATTGTTTACTGGGGCCGATTCAACATTGATTGACAGTCTGGGTGTCCGCGACGGCGTTCCTGCATCGATGAGCGCCTTCCTTGTGCAGACTGGAGGCAAGAATCTGCTGTTCGACACCGGTCTTGGCGGTAAAAACGCAAACCTTGTGCGCCGTCTCGATTCGCTGGGTGTTTCGGCATCAGAGATTGATTATCTGTACATTACTCATTTCCATGGCGACCATATTGGCGGAATGCTCAAAGGCGACACTGTTGTTTTCCCAAATGCTCAGGTTTATGCCGCACAGCTCGAATACGACGCTTGGGTTACTAATGCCGAGCCTGGTAAGAACGCTCAGCAAGTCAACACAATGAAAGCATACGAGGCTAATCTTCACTTGTTCAATTTTGGTGATACATTACCGATGGGTGTTGTTGCAATCGATGCCAAAGGCCACACACCTGGCCACACCGCGTTCCAAAGCGGAAGTTTGCTTGTGGTTGGCGATTTAATGCATGGTGCGGCACTGCAGTTGGTTAATCCTGACATCTGCGCTTCGTTCGATGCCGACAAACCAAACGCCATCGAGAGCCGTCGCCGCCTGCTGAACTATGCCGCCGACAACAATCTCGTATTAGTTGGTATGCATATGCCGCCGCTCAAGGCTGAAGACTTTAAATAGTTTTTGAGTGATATGTATAAATAGCAAAGCCGCAGTTTTTCACGGCTTTGTTTTTTTTCCAACCTTTCAGTTATTCCGCCCCTACTCTAACCTCAACCTGTACGGCTTGGTTGTCGATTTGGCGCAGAAAAAGCCGAGCGCGCCGTTGCTGATATTAGAACGAATGTTAGCCGGCGGACCTTGAAGAATTGTAGCGTTGCCGAATGTTTCGGAACTTATGTCGTTGATAAACTGATTGTAATTGCTGCTGACCGAGAACAAATCGAACCGCGCCTCAGACTTTTTGGGAATAGAATCCTCGTTGGCATCGCATATCAGAACATCCTCGAAAAGTCCGCAACCGTCGTAAATATCGCCTGCATATGCCCATTTTACATCCTCGAAATTAGAGTTATAGCACGAATCGTTGAAATAGACATAAATCATGTAACAGTCATCAACGCCTTTTTGCTCGGTGAATGACGCGTAGAAGAAATAATGATACTGCGGCAGCGTCAGACCATACTCGACATTGGTGTAATCGTAATAAATGGTGTCGAACCAATTGGGAATTGGCATCTTGTCGACGGCGGTATAGCTTTCGCCGTTCTTAAGCCGAATGTCGAGCGTGTAGGTGCGTCCCGGAACACCGCAAGCTGCTGAATCGGTCCAATATGTGCCGTCGTTGTCTTCATCGAGCAAAACAAAAGTCTGTACGCCGTCGGAAATGGTGACAGTGGCGCCCAACTCGGCCGGTGCGGGCTGGTTGTAGAAGTACGACGTTGACCGCGTCAGACGAACGCTATGAGGCCCCGGCTCGTTGGTTATCTGACCGACAACCACCAAGCGGTTGTTTTCTCCCTCGTTCAGTTTGATGTCAATTGACTCGGTACAAGCCACGCCAAAAATCGCACTTAAAACTCCAATTGTCAATATTTTAGATTTCATTATCGTTGACATTAAACTCCACATTAATCCTCTCGGTTATCAATCTTAAATGTGAACGTGCTGCGTGAGCGTGCCGAGAAATAGCCCAAGCCGTTAACACCTCCGCTTTTGTTTATAATGTTGGTGCTCATATTAGCCGGCGGACCTTGCATAATGCTGTTGTTGTTTATCGTTTCCGAACCCAGCTCAATCAGAAAATCGCAATAGGGCTCCGAAATGGTGTACAAATCCAAACGCACCGTTGGGTTTTTCGGTATCGAATCCTCCTCAATCATAATTGTCAGCACATCGTCGAAGATGCCGCCACCGTCAACCGAAGCACCGTCGCGGGCATAAAGAATCTCGTTTTCGAAAGTGGCGTTGTAGCACGAATCGTCGAAATAATAAAGAATGAGATACGAATCGGGCACGCCAGGACGCTCCTCGAATGTGGTGTAAATCTCATAGAAATGCTCCTCCATTTTGACACCATAAATTTCGTCGACATACTCGTAACGCGCTGTATCCAAATGTTTTGTGGGCAACATTTCATCTTTGGCCTCATACTCGTCACCGTTTTTCAGCTTGATATGGAGAGTATAGGTGCGGCCCGGCACTCCAAACGCCGAAGAATCAGTTAGATAGATACCGTCGTTGTCGTCATCAGTTAGAACGAACAGGTTGCCCTCTCCGTCAGAAATGGTGACGATAGCGCCCAATTCGGCCGGTGCCGGCTGATTGTAGAAATACGATGTGGAACGTGTCAAACGCACGCTGTGCTGCATGGTGTCGCTCGAGAAATATCCCTCAACCACAAGGCGATTGTTCTCGCCCTCGTTCAGTTCAATGTCGATTTTCTCTGTGCAGGCCGTTCCAAAAATTACACTTAAAATCCCGATTGTCAATATACTGTGTTTCATCGTTTTAGAATTTAAAGTTATAGGTTACTGCCGGGAAAATGCCGAACATATAAAGTTTCTCAGCTGTCATAACCGACGGATTGTGCTCGTCGCGCTCAAACATGATACTGGCTGCATTGTGGCGGTTGTAGACATTGTAAATCGACAGGTTCAAGTTCTGCTCAAGCCAAGGTTTGCCCTTGCGTTGAATGGTTTTGAAGTCGAAGGTGGCCGAGAAGTCGAGACGGTGAAAATCGGGCAACCGCAAGGCGTTGCGCTCAGCATAGACAGGCGCTATTATGCCGTTGTACTCGAAACGTCCTGTCGGCAGAGTGCGCGGCGCGCCGGTTGAGTAAACCCAGTTGAGCGACAGGTGCAGACGCGGCAGCACATCGTATGTGGCAACCACCGAAAGGTCGTGCGGCTTGTCGTAGTTCGACGGATAATACTCTCCGTTGTTGATAGTCTCAACCTTGGTAAAGGTGCGCGAGTAGGTGTAGCTGAGCCAACCAGTGAATTTTCCCTCCTGCTTTTTCAGCATCAACTCAAAACCGTAAGAATAGCCTTGTCCGGTACGAATCTGCTTGGCCATTTCCTCGCTGCTCGACACCATAACATCGGCATGTTCCTTAAAATCAACCACATCATACATCTTTTTATAATAGGTTTCAACTGATAAAGCGTACATATCCTGCTTGAAATTCTGGAAATAGCCCAACGATACCATGCGGCATCTTTCGGGTTTGACATTTGAGTTGCTGGCAAACCACGAGTCGATAGGTAGCGGTGACATGGTAGTGCTGGCTAGATGCACATACTGGTAAGTCTTCTGATAATTTACCTTCAGGCTGCTCTGGTCGGTAAGCCGCCAGTTGACCGACAGGCGAGGCTCCATTCCGCAGTAAGTGTTGTAAATGCCGCCGTCGTGTGTTATGCTGTCAATCACGTTGTAATCCTTGTCGAACACCAGCTCCATGTCATCGCCCGTGTTCTGCAATGCCGAGAAACGCACGCCGTAATCGACGTCAATCAGACCGCCGATTTTGGCCTCATGCGACAGGTAAGCCGCCCACTCGTAGGAGTAGTTATGGTTCTCCTGTGGTTTCATGTAGGTTGGGCTGTTAGAACCGGTCTTCACTGTAAACGGTGTGAATTTGTGGTAGGTGAACTGACCGCCGCCCTTAAGCGTGTTCTGCGGATTGGCGAAGAATGTCAGGTCAGCCTTAGCGTTCCAATCCCTAATCGACGACTCCCAACGCGTATCGTTCTGCTCAAGCCCGTACATAAAGTGCGAATAGATAGCCGACAAGTTGGCGAACAAACGGTCGCTGAACAAGTGATTGTAACGTGTTGTAAGCGTGCGGTTTCCGTAGTCAATCTGCATCACACCGGCATAGTTCATCACATCGCGGCCGAAGTAGCCCGACGCAAACACGCGGTTGTTATCGTTGATTTTGAAATTCACCTTGGCGTTCATATCGTAGAAATAGAGCTTGGTGTCTTCAGGAATCTGGTCGCGATAGAGTGGGAAGAAGATATCCATGTACGAGCGGCGCCCCGAAACGATGAACGAGCAACGGTCTTTCAGAATCGGACCGTCAACGGTCAAGCGGCTCGAAAGCAAACCGATGCCGCCGTTCACGCCGAATTTCTGCGGGCTGCCTTCCTTCATACGCACATCGAGCAACGACGACAGGCGACCACCGTACTCTGCCGGCATTCCGCCTTTATAGAACTTCACGTCTTTAAGCGCGTCGTTGTTGAACACCGAAAAGATGCCAAACATGTGAGCTGCATTGTAAACTGTGGCCTCGTCTAAAAGCATCATATTCTGGCCCGTGCCGCCGCCGCGGACGTTGTAGCCAATGAAACCCTCGCCCGACGTGCCCACACCCGGCAGAAACTGGATGCTCTTGATAACATCGGTCTCGCCGAACAGTGCGGGGATACTCTTGATTGTGGAAATCTGCAATTTTTCCATTCCCATGTCGGGGTGCTCCAGATTTCGGTTAAGCTTCTCGCCAGTCACATCAACCTGCGCTATCTCGGTTGTTTCTTGTTCGAGGCTGAAATTCAATTTGATGTTGTGGTCGAGCGTCACTTTTTTTGTGGTTGGCGAGTAACCTAGAAATTTAGCCGTAACATTGTAGTTGCCCTGCGGCAGTGTCAAACTGTAAAAACCGTAAGCGTTGGTAATTGTTCCTGCGCCAGTTTCCACCACATAGACAGTTGCTCCAATCATCTCCTCACCCGTCACAGCATCGGTAACAACACCGCTCACTGTGAATTTGCCTTGCGGCGTACTTCCTTCAATTGCATTAACATCAATTGTTTTTGCCGTCAGCCCACACAAGGCCAACAGCCAGATAAATTTTCTCATTTTGTTAGTTTTATTTTTTTTCACGCTTAATTGATGCATGAAAACGAAAAAGGTTGCACTCTCCTACTAATTTTTTTTAGATTTTTTTCGAAATAAACTGCAACGTACTGTGTACCACAATTTTATTCCGACAATATTTTTTTAATTCGGGATGCAAAGGTAGAGGTTTCTGATGCAACTGAGTTGCAAATGCGGTGAATAATTAGGTTTATTGCACAACGAAACGTTGACGAACACGAATATTTCCGTCTTCCACAATCAAGATATAAACGCCTTGTTTTAAGGCTGATACATCAATTCCTTCGGTGTAAACAGTCTGCAAACGCTGCTGTCCGACCATATTGTATATACTGATTCTCAGCCCGTCGGCATTACCAACGAATAATTTGCCGCCATAAACCGAAACCGATTTGTCGCAGACTTCGGCGCCAATAGCGCTTGGATTCGAATCGCCGCCAGGATTCTCAACATCGATAAAAAACGTCTGACTTACAGTCTGTTCGTCTGCCGATGTTACCGTCAATGTCACTATGTAGCTGCCCGAAGCGTCGTTATCGGGAATGCCCGACAGCAAAGCCGTGCCGTCGGCGTAATCGACAAGCGACAGCCACTCCGGCGACTCCTCCAAACTAAAGGTAAGTTTCGAATCATCAGCAATATAAGCCGACACGTCATATTGGTAAGGCAACCCCACGCGCGCATCGGTAACCGGCCGCGAGACGAACATTGGCGCGCTTGCCGGGCCGTTGCTCCAAATCATAGTCACATATTCAGGGTGGTCGATAAATGGATTTCGGTTTCCTTGATAACTATAAATCACATTGTTACGGTTCGTTTCAAACTCATCGACAGGGTCGGCCAAATGCCATGCAATCAAATCGGAGAGTTTGGCAAAAATGGGTTCCGTTGTATTGTTGCCACTTGGTAGATAGTCAACAATTTCGAGGTCTGGTTCGCCGTTCTCGCCCTCGTAGCGCGTAGCCATGTAGAAAATCATACGCGCCACATCACCAATCACCTCGGCGCGCGGCTTCCACACCCATTCAGTGTTGCTTTTGTAGCAACCCGTCGGCTTGCCGTTGAAATAAACCGGTGTCGAGCACTCGGCAAACCAGCGGCTGCTGCGCTCGGTGTTGACCTCGTCGGCACAAGGGCGCAAATGGTGCACATCGGTTCCCGCACCCGGCTCGGTGCCGAAATTGCCGTGTATTTTGGCCCAAACATGCTCACGCGTCCAGCCCTTGCCGTCGTTGTACTCCTGCTCCGCATCAACACTGAGGCCGGTGTAGAGCAAAATGACATTGGCGGGATTGTTTGGGTCACGGTCGGTCTCCTTCAGAATGTCCCACACATCGGTCCCTTTCGACGTATAGGGATACTCAACGTGACCTTTAATTATATCGTATAAAGCCGATTTCAGCTCATTGCCCGTTTTGCCTTCGGCCGGAGAGTAATAGCCTGCCGGAATCTGCGCCGAAGCAACCGCAGCAACAAACAGCGCGACTATCAACGATACAAACTTTCTCTCCATTGTCTTAAAACCGACTCTCATATTCAATGTTAGCTAAAACGGTAGAAAACGTCCGGTGCGGCGGCAATATGCTTCATATTCCTCACCGAAATCATTGCGCAAACGCTTTTCCTCAGTCCGAACCTGAACAAGCATTATCACAACAAAAATAACAAAAACCACCAACGGCTGCCATTTCCAAAACCAAACACAAATACCTGTCAGATAGACGAATGTGCCTGTCAGCATCGGGTTGCGGCTCAAGCGGTATGGACCGTCGGTCATCAAATGGCTGGTGCGTGGCGCAACCTCGTGTCCAAAGGCGTCCATTGGGTTGCCGTTGCCCTTGCAGCGCATATAAACAATCGACCACACACTTACAAACAGTCCCACGGCGGCAAGCAGTGCGCCAGCCACAAGTTGCATTGTATCAGTCGGAAGCAATGCCGGTTTGCCCGAGACAAGCCACATAACAAACGGTATCAAACCCACAAACAGTACGCCACCCAACAGGTAACCGAAAATCTCTTTAAGTGTTTTCATGCAAATATCTTTTGTAGGCAAATTTACATTTTCATTTTTACTCAGAACATTGATTTTACTAAATCGAAAAAAACATCCTTTCCGCCGTCGGACTAACCGAAAAAAGTCTATCTTTGCGGCCGATTTTTAAACATTTAATAACAATAAATTATGTCTGTAAGAATTCGCTTGTCACGACATGGTAGAAAGGCAGCCGCCTACTATCACATTGTCGTTGCCGATAGCAGGGCACCACGTGATGGTAAGTTCATTGAGAGATTGGGTAGTTACAATCCTAACACAAATCCTGCTACTATTGAACTTAACTTCGAACGGGCTCTTTATTGGTTACAAACTGGTGCTCAACCATCTGACACCGCAAAATCGTTGCTTTCGAAACAAGGCGTTCTGTTGAAGAAGCACCTGCTCGAGGGCGTTAAGAAAGGCGCATTTGACGAAGCAGCCGCTGAGGCAAAATTCGAAAAATGGATAGCCGACAAGAAATCGAAACTTCAAGCCGCAAAAGACAAAGTCAAGGCTGACGCAAACACTGCGAAGAAAGACCGTCTTGAGGCAGAGCGCAAGGTGAACGCCGCTAAAGCTGAGGCTCTTGCAAAGAAGCAAGCAGAAGCTAAAGCAGCCGCCGAGGCAGCAGCTAAAGAGGCTGAAGCCGCAGCAGCTGAGGCAGAAGCACCTGCTGAAGAGGCAGCTGCCGAAGCAACAGAGGCTCCTGCTGCTGAGTAATCTGCCGAGTATGGACGTGCAGGATTTTGTTGAGGTAGGTAAAATTGTCAAAACACATGGTGTGAATGGCGAAATAATTGTCGAACTCGACAATCCCGCAATACTTGAAGACACAACCGAACCCGTAGTTCTTGAAATAGAAGGACTGCGGGTTCCTTTTTTTATTGAACAGGCCAAAGCCGTCAGCGCCCAGCGCGCCCGCGTGCAATTCGACTGCACCCACACTGAGCAGCATGCAAAAACTCTGGTAGGCTGCCGCGTGTTTGTGTCGCCTGACCTGCTCGACAATGCCGACGACGAATTCGCATCGCCCACAGCACTTGTCGGATTCAATGTTATCGACAAACAACACGGTGACCTTGGTGCAATTCAATCGATTGACAACCTGAACATTAACCCGATTATGGTTGTTGGCGAGAAACAAACGCTCATCCCCTTCCACCCCGATTTTGTAACCAAAATCGATTTCCGCAAAAAACAAGTGAAAGTTTCGGTGCCCGAGGGGTTGCTGAATCTGAATATGTAAGGTATAAAGAGTATTGTCTGTTCAAGGAGGTCTTTAAGACTCTTTGGGTGTCATATATTTTGAAAAATCAGCAAGCTCCTCTCTATTTTCAAACACAACTGAAGATTTGTCAAACATTAGTTCAACGTTTGTTGTTTGTCCATTCACATTTTTGGCAACGTCCACCTTTGCAACACCAATAAGAGAATTGCCATTTTCATCAATTAGAAGCCCATAATATTCAGGGCGGTCTATCAACAATACCACATCGGCATACACTTCAATAGCACTTGACTCACGCAAGTCACACAACCTCGGGCTAGGGTAACCCGTGCGATATACGGGGCCGCGCGATATGGAACTCAAAGCAATAACAGGTATGTCGAACTCGCGGCTGATTTCCCATAATTCCTTTATGGCGCATCCTGCTTGCCGTAGCGTTTCTGTTGGCTCTTTAACCCCTATCATCTGAACAGATTCCACATACACTGCTTCAATGTTCTCTTCGCGTTTCAGCCGCTCAACATCATTTCTCAACTTGACGGTATCTAATTTGTAGTCAATGTAAAAGAATGGATGCGGTGCAGAGGAAGGTTTCTCGTATGCGTTATATATCCGCCGAACTCGGTCTGTAAGACTGCTTTCGGTTAGCGACATAAAGAAACAAGCAACTTTGTGGTTTTCCCACGCTTGTTTGCACGCCATAGTCAAGGCAAGTGTGCGGCAACCCATACAAGGCCGCCCGCCGATGATTATTAGGTTCGAATTGTGGAACCCTTTGATAACCTCGTCGAGTTTGCTGAAATATGACGGAACACATTTGTTTTGGTATAAAGAGTTGGATTTCACTATGCTTTCAGCGAAGAAAGGCTCGCCTGGTTTGTAAAATTCTTGTGATGACATATCTTTTTGTTTTTTTGTTACAGCCGTAAAGATACACACTGCAAGTGCAGTCTTTTTGCGCGAAAGGATTTTTGTTCGACTATGAGTATTATTACTTATATTGCGTTTTTGATTTGAATATGGCTAAAGATACCGACATAAAGAGAATAGGCAGAGTCCTGCCAGACAGTTTTGTCAACGATGTCCGCTCTATCATAGAAAAAGGGCGGCAGCAAGCATACGCTGCGGCAGGACAGGCGGCAATTGCAACATTTTGGAATGTAGGCCGCCGCATAGTTGAGGAAGAGCAAAATGGAAAGATACGTGCAGAATATGGCAGTCAATTAATCCCGTTGTTGGCCGAGCAACTTACCAAAGAATATGGCAATGGATATGGTAAACGTAATCTTGCATATTACAGGCAATTCTATCTGACATTCAATAACTTGAAAATTTTGCACGAGTTCGTGCAAAATCTTACTTGGACGCACTTGCGTAGGATTCTTTCCGTTGCCAACCCCCAAGCGCGCAATTGGTATTTGAAAGCCGCATCCGAGAACAGGTGGAGTACAACCGAACTCGACCGCAACATTTCAACCCAATACTTTGAACGGAGACTTGCGGCACAACTACCTACCAATGTTGAGGATTTACCACAAACAACGGAGCGCGACCCGCTGGAGTATATCAAAAATCCTGTGGTGGCGGAATTTATGGGGTTCCGCCGCGATGCTGTCTATTCTGAAACCGAACTCGAACAGGCACTTATCGACAATCTCGAGAAATTCATTCTGGAACTTGGCCGAGGGTTCGCCTTTGTCGAGCGCCAGCAGCATATTGTGACCGAAACGTCGGATTTCTTTATCGATTTGGTTTTCTACAATTACAAGATAAAACGGTTTGTAATCTTCGAATTGAAGACTCACCGTCTGACGCATCAGGATATCGGACAATTGGATATGTATGTCCGTATGTACGATGATTTGGTTAAAGGCGATGATGACCAACCCACCATTGGAGTGCTGCTTTGCACCGACACCGATAACACCATTGCACGTTACTCGGTGCTTCACGAGAGCAACCAACTTTTTGCGGCAAAGTATATGGCTTATATGCCCACCGAAGAAGAGTTGCGCCGTGAGATTGAGCAACAAAAACAATTCTTTTTGGAACAACACAAAAGCACCGACCAATGCCACTAAACAAAGACCAACTTCTTCGATACCAGATACTTGACCGCTGCTTTAGCGATGGTTCCAAATTGTATAAGATGAGTGACCTTGTCGAGGCCGTGAATGCGGAAATGATGGACACGTATTGCAAGAAAGTGAGCAAGCGCAGCATTCAGAATGATGTGCAACTGCTTCAATATGAGCCGTATAATGTTGAGTTTGATGCCGACTTGCTGAAACAGCATTATTATAGGTATGCCGACACGTCGTTTTGCTTACCATTGGGTAAATCGCTGACCGATAGTGAGATGTCGGCAGTGCGCAAGACTGTTGAACTGCTGCGCCCTATTGCCGATGATATTGAAACTTCAACCCCACTTCAGCAATGGATGTTTCTGTGCCTTCAGCGGTTGGCGGCAGGCGGTACAATCGACCTTGAAACACCTGGTATAACCTTTGAAAACAACGATTCGTTGGCTGGAATGGGCAATTTCAGGCTTTTGGCTGAATGTGTCATTAATCACCAGCCAATAAAAATAGGCTACCGTCCGTTTAGTAGCGCCGAAACAAAAACAATATCCGTACACCCCTATCTGCTTAAGCAATATAATGGTCGTTGGTTCTTGTTGGCCGCCAACGAGGGCTATAACAACATTGGCACATATCCGCTCGACCGTATCCGCACCGTTAGGCTTTGGAAGGCGAAGTTCCGCCAGCCCGAAATTGATATGGCCGACTATTTCAGCAACACAATGGGTGTTACTGTCAAAGATGAGCCTGCCGAGCATATTGTATTGAAAATAAGCGCCAAACGCTATCCGTATGTTGAAACCAAACCATTCAGCGACAGGCAGAAAATCGTTACACACGACGATGAATCGTACACAATATCGTTCCCAATGCGAATCAATAACGAGTTGGTTGCCGAACTACTCTCGTTTGGCGATGATTTGAAAGTTGTTGAACCAGAGCAACTTCGCAACATTATGGCCGACAAAGCCAAACGAATGAGTGAGAAATATTCCACCGCGCAAAAAGACTGCACTTCGTTGAAATAGTTTTGCCGCCGTTAACCAAAAAACGGAGGAACTATGAAAACAACAAACAACCAAAACGAGTGCGAAATGGAAGAGACAAACAACTTCGACAACGAGTGCGAAGACGATTTCTTCGACTATGATGAGAACGATGATTATGGTCGTGGTTATTATGAAGTAGAGCATTATGAGGAATTTGCTGGCACGTATGCCCAAGATGTGATGGGCTACAGCGACGAGTTCATTTACGATGCATTTGATGGCGAGCCCGATGCGTATTGGAATATCGATTGAAAAACTTTTCAACCGCGCAAAAAGATTGCACGCAGATATAGTATTTTAGCAAACGAAACAAGAGAATATGACGCAAACGAATCAAAACACAAAAGATATGGCAAGCATTTCAAAAGAAGCAAAGATTGTAGTTAATGATTTCCTTTATGGGAAAAAAGGAAATGGCTTCGCAAACAATTTTGAGTGGAATTTCAAATCAAAATACGTGTTGATTACTTCGCTATATGCACAACAACCAAATGTAAATAAAGAAATACTTGATATACTTCAAGAATACAACAAAAATTTGGCCGACCTTGGGTTTGGAAAAGAGGATATTAAGATTCTTCAGGATGAATATGCAGCGGTTATAGAGTATTGTTGTCATTTTTTTGAAAACAACGGAGGAGCGATTTCTTCCGAATATCTTTTTACAGAGCCAATCAGCCTAACAGAATTTATAGTAGAATTGCTTAAAGGCAATAATGATATAGAAAACAAAAGAATCTATTTGCCATTCGCGGGATTGGCAAATATTGCTACCCTGTTGCCTAATAACGAGTTTACAGGTTCGGAAATATCCGCAAAAGCGTGGGCTTTTTCTAACATTAGGTTGTCAGCAAATAATCTGCGGTCTGACATAAAACTTGGTAATAGTTTTTCTGAAATAGAGAGCGATAGCCAAAAGTACGATTACATTGTTATGACACCGCCGTGGGGGTATGAAGACGCTAATGTTGCAACAACAATCAAAAAAATGATTGAAAACAATTTGCAAGAAAAAGGCGAGTTATATGCAGTACTTCCAAAAACATTTTGTGTGGGCAAGCAATGGCAAGAACTGCGCTCGTATTTAATAAACAATAAATGCTTGGAAGCAATTATAACACTTCCCGCCATATTCAGCCCAATTACAGAAATGGATGCGTGTTTGATTTGCGTGGATAAGACTGAACTGCAAAATATTGCATTCATAAATGCCTCTTCAAATTTCTTCGTAGCAAATAATGACTATCAAAATGGGAGCTTCTCTAATATCTTAAAATATCGCTCTATAATGGATGTGATAAGTAGTAGCGATGAAAACTATATGATTGTAGAACCATATAATATGATTGGGGAAAATGTTTTTTTGTTGCCTGCCTACCAATTGGAATATTATAACGAAAACGTAAGGAAGATTGCTGATTTGGTTGATGAGGTAACGCTCAAAGATGTAGAGTTTGCCGAAAGGCCTTCTGTTGCAACAAAAGAATTGTCTTCCAATTATTGGAATTGCCTAATAGAGCAAACTGAACTTCCACAAAGAAGATGCAGTCATATTTTAGAAACAGATTGCGCCCTTGCGGGTTTTGTCGGAGGAAAATTCAAAGTTGGAAAAATCAACGGATTATCTTCAACCAATCCTATTGGTGTTCGCCAACGCATTATACCATTTTGTTTAAAGACGAATTTGGTAAGCGAGGATTTTTTATTCAGGTGCTTGTTGTCTGAAGAAATGTCCAGACAAGTTGAAATGCTATCAATTACCGAACTCGGCGAGCGAGACTTTTTGAACTTGCACATAATTGTTCCTTCGTTAGATGAGCAAAACCGTTTGTGCAAAGAGGATGCAAGGCAAAGTTTTTCTGAAGCAGATAAGAAAATAAAAAGTTCTGCCGATGAATTCCGTCGCGACATTCATATGAAAAAACACGCTATTGGACAGACAATCTTCAACTTGAACAATTGGTGGAAGGTCCTTCAACGCGCAAGAAAAGAAGGCAATGGTATAGTCGATGATAATGCGATTATCGGAAACACACAGAAAATTGCGGTAAAAGACATATACAACAACTTGCAACAAGCAATCGGTCAATTGCAAGAACAAATAAATAGATTCGACCGCGGCAACGGCCTTGTTGTGGAGACTTTTGCATTGACCGATTTCATTGAGGACTATATCGAAAAACATAGCAGTCCGCTTTTCAAATACGATTATGATGCGTCAAGTCACAGACATCCACACACTATTACTATATACGATGAGGTTATGGCGGAAGCTGGAGAACCTTTTGAATGGGTAACATTTTCGCCTGAAGCATTAACTATTGTCTTTGACAATATTATAAGCAATGCTTGTAGTCACGGTTTTGAAGGTAGAGAGCCCAACCAAAACGTTGTAAAAATCGAATTGGATATGGATGGCGAAAACTATGTCATTACCATATCAAACAATGGCAAACCTGTTCAATCTGATGTGACAGAAGAAGATGTGTTCACTTATAACAAAAGCACACAAATCGGCAAAAATCACTATGGAATAGGCGGCTACGAAGTGAAAAGATTGATGCAAGAATTTGATGGCGATGCAGAGTTTGTATCACAACCAAACAACGCTTATCCAGTTGCGTATAAATTAACATTTTATAACACCAATATGGATAGTTTATGATGGATAGAATCGTTATTTACAAGGTTTTATGGGTGGACGACGATGACACTATCGTCTTGGGAACTCAACAAGATGCAGATGAGTATGGTATTGAACTTGACCGATATTCAAACTGGCAGGACGCAGAGGTCGCGTTGACAAGTAATTTCGAAGATTATTCCGCCATTATTCTTGATGCGAACTGTAAAATTAAACCAACAGAAAGCATAAAAGAAGAATTTATTACAGCCGTTCTGCCGTCTTTAACTCGTATTTTTGGTGAGAAACAGAAAATGATTCCGTGGTATATACTTTCTGCTGGAACAATGAGATACTTTGAACACACTATAAGTGGAGCAAAGTATCAGCACGAAGAAATACCTGAATGGGGACAAATGTTGTATATAAAAGATGCACCAGATGGCGATTTCCGCAATTCGAAATATCTGTATGAGAACATTATAAGAGTTGCCAAAGAACAAACAAACAATGTTGTGTTGTTCCGCCATAAAGATGTGTTCGAATATTTGGGAGAGGGGAAACTCATTGATGGGCGTGCTAGGAAAATAATGCTCAAAATGTTGTGTGCATTGTATTATCCAGAAGAAAATATCGGGTATGAGTTTAAAGGCAATCCTATTCGCAATGTAATTGAGTATGTGTTCAGAGCTGCACATAAACAAGGTATATTAGCGGATGAATGTTTTGACAGAGAAGAAATCAAATTGCAATTGGCAAGTTTGTATTTAGCTGGCGCCAATGTTTCATACGATAGAACTGACAAAACAAAACAAGTCCGATGGGGCGATGAAGGTGATTTTGTTTTGCCAGAGGACGAAGCAAGGTTGATGCAAAATTTATTGTGCTATTCAAATGTTGATTCACACACTAAAGAGAAGAAACCATATTTCATTGATGAGCAAAAAAAGGAATTGTTTTTCGGTTATGTAATGCAGTTATGCCATATTATCAAATGGTTTGGAAATTACGCTAGCGAACACGCTAACATAGAGGAAAATAGAAAAATGCAAAGGACTGTTGATGTCGTTTCTGAAGATAGCGGTAAAAAACAAGTTGATTTAGAGTCCGCCCGCAAACGATATGAAAAGGAAGAGGTTGTTCCAACGTGCGATAATGGAATTTGGCATTATAAAGAATGTTGTGTGTCGGTCAAATACTGGACGGAAGGAAACAAAATGGTTATTACAGAAGTGTCACTTAATACGAACAAGCAAACCAAATCGGATTATCCATATTTTGCAAAGTACAAAATATTAAAATCAAGCTTTAGCAACAATAAGTAATCTGTAACAAGTTGTGCCATTGGTGAGAACGTGGAAAAGCGCAAAAAGACTACACTCAATTCTTTTATTATTGCCACAAAAAAGAGACTATGGAAGATTTTAAATTGTTCAATAACGGAAAAAGAATCAGTGAAACTTCTTCAATAATTGATTCTGATGATTTAAGAAAACTGTCATTTGCAGTTTCACGAAAAGGCAAAGAGCTGTTCCTTACCAATATGTCAAATGGTGAAAGCGTGAAATGTTATTCTGCCATAAAGTGTTATGGAAACGTATCCTTTATTGGAAGAGATGTTTCAAATTCAACGTTTAACTCAAAGAATGAAGATGAGGAGGCAGTTGTAGACAGAATATTGGAAAATCAAATATTCATTCTGCGTGTTGATTTGATTTCTTTTGAGACATTGACATTTGAAGACGAAGAAGATACAGAAAAGGAAACTTTTCAGGAAGAAAGATACACAATCTTCTCAAAGACAGGAAGTGTTTTTGTTGAAAAGCGTACTGGATATGGTGTGGTGGATTTTAATGGCAATATTATTGTTCCTTTTGGGAAATATGATTGGATTGACGCATTTTGGCGAGGGTTAGCCAGAGTGAAAATTGGTCAAGGTGTTGGGACTGGATATATTCCTGGAAATAAATGGGGTATAATTAATGCTAAAGGCGAAGAGGTTGTTCCTGTTGAATATGATGAAATTTGGAACTTTTTCGGGAAAGATTATCCAACGATTCGTCTTTTCAATAATAACACAAAATATCAAGTCTATTTTAGCAACCCGACAAAGATTTGTCCGTGGAGACCCACCCCAAAAAATCATTTTTCAGGTAGTACCAGTCCGTCAAGCAGAATTGATTGGCAAGCCGAGACGTGGGATGCAATGACCGACGGGATGTACGGTGATATGCCCGAAGGCTTTGACGGAGATTTTGACTGGTACAGATAGCCAACAAACTAATATTCCACCGCGCAAAAAGACTGCACTTGGCCGTTGTATTTTAGTATCCGAAATAAAAACAAACGGATATGTCGCAAGAAATGGAAAACACAATTGAGCAATTCAAGTCATTGAAAATATCGAGTGTGATAAGTCAATGGACAATGATTCGTTCGTATGCGCGCACATTGCCTGACAGCGAATTGCTGGAATACTATAGTTCGCAAAAGAATAAACCCGATTTAATAAAATCGGTTTTGCAGAAACGCGACTTGAAGCGATTGGCGGCAGGGCAGCACAAGACTATTGGAAAATTACTTGACGAATTTGTCAAAAGAAAACGAGGCTATTCGCATTTGCGTTTGGCCTTGGTGCGGCGTTATGATTTTGCGTCAAAAGCCGACAGACGGAGAATTGTGGAAGCGTTACTGTCAGAATATAGGCAAGATAGAATTTTGGCATACCAAATGCTGAAATTGAATTGGGATTCATATTTCACTGACAAACTGGTGTCGCTCTACAACCAATACCACGACAAAGAGTGTCTGATTGTGTTCATAAAACATTATCCGCGAACAATTTTGCAAGACAAGTTCGACGCTTTGGTAGAGCAGTTCGACTATCCCTACGCCTGTTATTGTATGGGGGCTGATTTTTCAGGGAAAATCGATAAGTATAAAATGCAGCCTAATGAGTGGCTGCGGCTGATGGCAACCTTTAAGCAAAAAGTTTCGGAGACAGAGGCGGAAACAATACTCTATTACACATTTGCGATGGGGTTGTTGGATGACTTATCGTATCGCGAGACGTGGAGTACCGAACTGGTTTCGGTTAAGGCATTGGATGTAATTCGTGATTTGGGGCGACTGGGCTATGCTGACAGTATTGTTCGGTTTGGAAAGATATTGGAGCAAACGCAAGCACTAATCCAACCAGGAGCCATTATATACAATGTAGACAAATACTCATTCCCAAACAAGTTGTATCAAATACTGCCCAATATTGAGGTCGAAGACGGATACCATAGCGAAGTAAAAAAATGGGCTGAAACTGTAAACGCTATCGATTCCAATAATTACAATAATGCCAAGTTATTAATAGACAGTTTCCCTGACGAAAAAAATGATGATGATGACTTGCCGTTCTAAACGACGCTTTCCGTACCCCCAAAGCCCGATTAGTAGAGTTTGATTCACAAGATACACAAACATTGTACCGCGAAAAAAGACTGCACTTGGCTGTTCTATTTTAGCAATAGAACAAGATGAAATAATACGCTTCAGAAAACAACAAACAAAATAGTTATAACCGATTTAAAAACAAACAATTATGAGGAGATTTTTAACATTGATGGTTGCCACAATGCTTGCTGGGCAGGCGTGGGCGAAAGATTTTACTGTTGACAATAATGCAGCGGCAGATACCGCAAAACAAACTGGCTCGGTCAGCAAAATGGACACTTCTTTTTGGCGTTTTCGCTTTAAACGCTATAAAACAGAATCTGCCAGCGATACTAATGGAAACGTGACACTTGCGGTCTGCTACAAATGGAACCGCAAAACAAAAATGTGGGAGAACGACGTCAAACTCGAATGCGATTACAATGCAAAAGGGCAGCAAACTCTTTATGTGGAGTATTTGTGGAATGGTGAAACAAACTCGTGGAGAAACCGACTTAAAGAAGTGTCCGCCTATGACACTACAGGGCAACAAACCCTTGATGCTCGATATTGGTGGAATACCGCCACAAATTTATGGTCAGGTTCATATAAGAACGAAGCGGCCTATGATTCCAATGGCCGACAGACGCTTGATGCCTATAGTTACCAATGGGACGCCAAGGCCAATTCGTGGGTGGATGACTACAAAAGAGAACGCACCTACGATGACAATGGGAATGTGACGAGTAGTGCGTTTTATTATTGGGACACCGAGACAAAGTTGTGGGTGAACCTATATAAATACGAGTATACCTATAACGCTGATGGTTGGTTGCAAGAGGAGGTAAAATACTTCTGGAACGCCGAGACTAACCAATTGGAGAAAAGCGACAAGCGGAAAAACGTAGTAAGGTATAAGGACTTAAAACTAGTCAAAAAGACAACTTTGTTTGCCGAGGTTGAAAGTATTAAACATGTAAGCAAATAATATACACCAACGCAGGCGCCCCCCGCTGCTTCTCTCTTTGACGACTGATTCAAAAGTTGCGAAGTATCATATAGCCAAAAGAAACGTCAGTAAACATTTTCCATACGTCAGCCAATGCGTATCACGTAAAGGCTTGGCTATTATAGAACCGAAAGAATAAGGAGCTATTTTAAACCTCAGAAACTATCCTCACCTCTTCGGCGAAAGCGTGATGAGCGGAACCATCATTTCGTCCATACTGATACCGCCGTGTTGGAAGGTGTTGCGGTAGTACTGCACGTAATAATTATAGTTGTTGGGATATGCAAAAAAGTCGGTGTTGGTGGCGAAAATATATGATGTGCTAACATTTATGCGCGGCAGATGAATGGTCTGCGGGTTGCGGATTTCATAAACTTCCTTCGGGTTATAGTCAAGATTTTTGCCCTGTTTGTAGCGCAGATTCGAACTGACGGCCTTGTCGCCAATTACCTTTATTGGATTGCTGACGCGGATAGTTCCGTGGTCGGTGGTCAAAACAAGTTTGATATTCTTTGAAGCCAGCGTTTTCATCAGTTCGAAGAGCGTACTGTGTTCGAACCACGATTTGGTAATGCTTCGATACGCCTTTTCGTCGGCGGCAAGTTCGCGAATCATCTGCGAGTCGGTGCGGGCATGCGACAGCATATCTACAAAGTTGACAATCAGCACCGAAAGTTGGTTGCGAAGAATCTCGTTAAGGTCATTGGTGAGTTTCTGGCTTTTTTCGGCATTGTGAATTTTATCGTAGAAGAGCGACGCCTTCATCCCCATTCTATCCATTTGTTTCTGAAGCAGTTCGCGTTCAAAATTATTTTTTGCGCCCTCCTCGTCCTCGTTCACCCAAAGGTCGGGGTGCAGTTTCTCTATTTCCGACGGCATAAGACCTGCAAACATCGCGTTACGCGCAAATTGCGTAGCTGTGGGCAGAATGCTAAACAGAATGTCCTCATCATCAACATTATAGTAGCTGGCAATCATCGGTTCAATGCACTTCCACTGGTCGAAGCGCAGGTTGTCGATAACCACCACAACCACTTGCTCACCTCGGCTTAGCAACGGAAAAACCTTGTATTTGAACATGTTGGGCGACAGAATCGGTGCCTCGCTTGCGCGGTTGGCAAACCACGACTCGTAGTTGGTGACAATGTAGCGAACAAAACGCTTGTCGGCCTCGCTCTTTTGCATCTGCAGAATCTGCTCCATGCTACCCGTACCGTTTTTCTGCAACTCCAACGTCCAGAATGCCAGTTTTTTATGAATGTTTTTCCAATCATCGGCGGTTTCGGCATCATTTATTTCGACACCCAACTCGTTGAACTGCGACTGGTAGTTCATCGTTGTTTTTTGGCTAACAAGGCGGTGCTGGTCGGTTATCTTCTTGATTGTCATCAAAATTTGCATCGGATTGACAGGCTTAATCAGATAATCGGCAATCTGCGAACCAATGGCCTCGTCCATTATGAATTCCTCCTCGCTCTTTGTTATCATAATGATTGGCAGCGAGTTGCGAATCTTTTTTATTTGAGCCAGCGTTTCCAAACCATTCAAGCCTGGCATGTTCTCGTCGAGGAAAACCATGTCGTACTGATTGTGAGAAACCATTTCAACAGCGTCGATGCCGTTGTTTATGGTATCAACCTTATAACCCTTTGATTCCAAAAATATTATATGTGGTTTGAGCAGGTCTATCTCATCGTCAACCCAAAGAATGCTGGTCTCTTTCTGCATAAAAATCGTTTTTTAGATAACGAAGATACATTTATAATGTTGCGCGACATCACATCCAAAAAAATTTTAGCTGACAACAATGGTAGTTTTACTATTTTGCCGCACCAAAACATTTTTTATGAAACGTCTGACAATAACGTTTTTAGCGACGGTTTTGTCGCTTGCAGGCCACTGCAACGAAGGAATGTGGCTACCTTTTCTGCTTGAGAACAACATTGGCGAGATGCGCGAAATGGGGCTGCACCTGACGGCCGACGACATTTACAACATCAATCAGGCATGTCTGAAAGATGCCGTTGTCGGCTTTGTCGATTTGGACAATCCGTTCAGCCATTTCTGCTCAGGCTCAGTCATTTCGGCGCAGGGGCTTGTCATCACAAACCACCATTGCGGACTCAGCGTTGTGCAGCAACACAGCTCGCTCCAAAACGACTACATCACCAACGGCTTTTGGGCTATGAGTCAGGCCGATGAGTTGGGCGGAAACGACATTGGCGTCTGCTTTTTGCGCCGAATGGAAGATGTTACCGAAACCATATTGCAAGGCATAAGCGACACACTGTCGGTGAAACGGCGCAACGATTTGATAAATAGCAATATATCACAACTTGAGAAAAAAGTGTCGGACAGCACCGGACTCAAAGCACATGTTGACGCTTTTTACTGCGACAATGAGTATTATCTATCTGTATATGAGATTTTTGAAGATATAAGATTGGTTGGCACGCCGCCTATTGAGGTTGGAAAATTCGGCGGCGACACCGACAACTGGGCCTGGCCCCGCCACACGGGCGATTTCACACTCTTCCGAATCTATGCCGACAGTCTGAACCAGCCGGCAGCCTATTCCGACAAGAACGTTCCGTATCGCGCCAGCAACTATCTGAAAATAAACGCGAAGCAAAAGACTGAAGGCGATTTTGTAATGCTAATGGGCTATCCCGGAACCACCAACGAATATCTGCCGTCGTTTGCCGTGGCCGCCCGACAGGATGTCTTCGACCCGCTGGTAGTCAACGTTCGCGGAAAATCAATCGACATTATTAAGGAACATATGCGTGCCGACCAAACGGTAATGATAAAATACACCAGCAAGGTGGCAAGCCTCGCCAATGCTTGGAAAAAATATCAAGGCGAACGCACCGGACTGATAAGCAAGCGCGTGGTTGAGAAGAAACGCGAACGCGAACAGCTGATGGACAAGTGGATTGCCGAAACCGATGAACGCAAAGCGCAGTACGGCAATCTGTTAGACTATTACGAGGCCGACTACATCGAATATGTGAAACAGGAAAAAGCGCGGCTGCTAATGAGCGAAACACTCTACAAATCGGAAATGCTGACCATAGGACGAAAAATCAGGACAATACTCAACCTCAACATCTCCGACAGTGCAAAGCAATCACAAATTATTGATTATCTGAACGATTTCTTTACCGACTATGACCTTGCCACCGACCGCGCCGTAACGTCGATGCTAATTGGTGAATATCTTGACAACGCCCTGCCGGAGCACATTCCGCCAACGCTGAAAAAGATGAACCGCGCCACCGCAGCCGATGTTCTCATAAGCAAATCGTTCCTGACCGACAGCGCTTCGGCCGTGGCCTTCTTCAAGAAAAGCCTTGCGCCCGACACAAAAAAACTGATGAAAGACCCGCTCTACAAGTTAGCCGACGAGGCAGCTCTCATCTACAACATAACTATCGGCAATCCGCTTGGTCAGATTGAACGCAAAATTGACAACCACCAGCGGCTGTTCATGCGTCTTCAGCGCCAGTGCTTCGCCAACAGCCGCATCTTCCCCGACGCTAACTCCACCTTCCGCATCGCCTACGGACAGATTGGCGGATACCGCCCCTCCGACGCTGTAAGATACACTCCGTTCACCACACTCGGCGGCATTATGGAGAAATGCGACCTTGATGTGTACGACTATACCGTGCCCGACCGCCTAAAGCAACTTTTCAACGCCCGCGACTTCGGACCTTACCGCAACGCCGACGGCTCAATGCCCGTCTGCTTTCTCAGCACCTGTCACACCACTGGCGGCAATTCAGGCAGCCCCATGTTTGACGCCGACGGCAACCTTATCGGCCTAAACTTCGACCGTGTTTGGGAAGGCACAATGAGCGACTTGCAGTTCGATACCGACATCTGCCGCAACATCGGCCTCGACATACGTTTCGTCCTGTTTTTCATTGACAAATACGCCGGCGCCCGCCATTTGATTGAGGAGTTGGATATTGTCGGATTGTCTGAATGACAAGCAATTGCACTCTTTTATAAAAAAAACGTACAATGTTTGCATAACGATTAAAACTTTCATTTACTTTGGTGCAAATAATTCTTATTTATCGATTGGAATAAATGAACCCCATTTTGAAGAAACTAAGTCTTACCAGCGGTAAGACCGTTCTGATTCTTAATTCCCCCAAAGATTTTCTGAAACTTCTCAAAGACAACGGCATTGAAGCGCATGTTGAGGTGGAAGACTATTACAATCATGTGCAGATTTTTGCCAAAAACCGCGAGGAGGCCGAAGAACTTCTGAACGAGGCCATGAACGCTGTCGAAACCGACGGCCACCTGTGGCTGTGCTACCCAAAAAGCGGTTCCGACCTCAACGACAAGACCGTTTTCGCCTTGCTTGAGGAATACGAACTGTCGGGCGTGGCCAAAGTGCCTCTCAACGACGACTGGATTGCTATCCACATCAGCTACAGCGACGATGAGGACACCAACAACTACGAGCCGGAAAAGGGCGGAAAATTCCGTGACGGATACGACGAGTAAATCGTAACTAAATTATCCATATCGGCCTTACGCTGCGCCATTCCTTTCGTACAACTAAAATTTTATTCCACGAAAGCAGAACGTACAACTTTATTCTTAAATTTGGCGCAAAAGTTGTGTATTGGGCTAAATGTGCGAACACTCTAATTGTTAGCCTGATAGGACTTTGAAATATTTAAAAAACTTAAAATATGTACACGTTAGGAGTAGATGTAGGA
>JAFZWI010000119.1 GCA_017617355.1 Salinivirgaceae bacterium
CCAACGGTCGACCGGAATGGCGCCCTCAGTGTGGCTTATGGCGTTCTTTTTATCATTAAGTGGCAGAAAATCGAAATAATGCCAAACGTTTTCAACGTGTTCTTTTGTGTCGATGAGTTTCTTCAACTCGCTGTAGTCGCGGTGATATTTGACATCGACATAGGTGTTGCCGCAATGCGGGCACTTCTGATTGTTGGCGAACCACTCCTTGAAACCAGGAATGTCGGCGCCGCACTTGCGGCAGTGAAGGTGGAATTTAGTGTTGCTCATTTTCGTCAATATTTTTGTTGTCATCTTGATTATTGTCCTTGCTTCGTTTTCCAACCCGTTTGCGGTTCAGATTGCAAAGTTTCTTCAGCTCGATAGGCATCCGCGATTTGGGCACCAACGAGAGGAAATCGCCAATCATGTCGGGGTCGGAGTTGAAAGCCTTTTTGAAATCGTGCATGCACGACTGCACATTGCCAGCCAGGAATTCGGCCGCAGCCAAGGTGTAGAGCAATGTCGAGTCGTCGGGCAAGAAAAACTCGAGCGCTGTCTCAAGCCTCTCGATAGCCTCGCCGTACTCGTGGCGCATTATCAGCAACAGAGCAAGATTCTGCCATGCCGCCGAGTTGTATTTGTTAAGCTTCAGCGATTCCTCAAAAGCCTCAATGGCATCGTGGTTGCGCTCCAACATGAAATAGAGCCGGCCCAGATGGAACCATGCCGTATCGTGCTCATTATCAATTTTAAGCAATGTCTCCAACGCCTCAACAGCCTTTTTCGTCTCGCCACGGGCACTGAAAACCATTGCCTTGCCATACCACGCTTCGGCATTGTTGCCGCCATGCTCGCTCAATATCTTGTTGTAGCACTCGTCGGCCTCGTCGATGCGGCCAAGCTGAATGTAGCACTCGCCCGAGTAGCATTTGGCCGACACGCTGTCGGGGTAAATCTGCAGATACTCCTGATAGCACTCAAGCGCCTCGGTGTAGCGTCCGGCGTTGCAGAAAGTGTTGCCACGGTTGAAAATAGCGTCGCTGAACGACGGGTCGAGGGCGATAGCGTAGTTGTAGGCCTCAAGCGCCTTGTCGTACTCGCCCATGCGGTTGTAGGCGATGCCGATGTTGTACCAGGCCGATTCGGAAAACGGGTCAACATCTATCGCTTTATTATACAATTCGATAGCCTTTTCAGGTTTTGAGAGGCACTCGTAGCAAAATCCAAGTTTGAAAAGGAAAACAAGATTCTCTGGGAACTCCTCGACGGCCATTTCGTAGAACGAGCGGGCCTCGGGATAGAGCCGCGCGCGCTCAAGCATCTCTCCCATTTCGTCGAAAATATCCTCGCGCAGCTCCGACGACTCATCCTCAATCAGTTCGAACACCTTCTCGAAACACTCGTCAAAGCCGTCGCGCTCAAGGTCGAGCAACGCCGACGCCTTGGTCAGATAGTATCCGTAGTCGTCCGACAGCATATTTTCAAGTGGCAGAATCGACTCCAGCGCCTTTTCGGCATTGCCCTGATGAATATCGATGCGGGCGCGCATCAGCACCAGCTCGGGCTCATCGCCGTGCAGCCGCATGGCTTTGGCGCAAGCCTCAATGGCCTCGTCCTGACGGTCGTTGACCATATAATAGTCGATAATCATCAGATACTCATCAACATCGAAATATTGCGAGCCACCGGTCAGTTTTGATGCCTCGTAGCGGCTGACTGCCTCCTCAACTTCCTTGTCGTCGTACCAATCGTCTGAATTGTGCATATCATTTCATTTTGCACCACTAAAATAATGCTTATTGCGCCAGTGTCCGATTAAAAAAAACGGGGCGAAAAACACCACTTTTCAACAAGATAAAACACGGCAGATAAACAAGTTAGCACCTACCCTGTCAATATATTCCGAAAAGACAAAAAATGCGAATGCGCACCCTTGACGGAAGCGCATTCGCAGTCGCATTTTTTGGTATAGCAATGCTAATCTTCGATTTTTATGTCGCCGTATTTCGATGTTACTTTAATCTTCGTATGCGCGTTGCTGTCGCCGGTATCATTGTAAGATGAAGTTCCTTTTATGACAAGTTTACTATGAGGAGCGTTGATACTGCCATATTGCGTATTCAAATCGAGCTGATAATCACCTTTTTTCAGACGGCTTGCGTCGATTTTTGTATTGGCATACTTTGTCTCGACATCAACTCCGCGGCAACCCGGCGCAAGGCCTATGGAGCGCAAGTCGCCGTAACTCAATACTATCTGGGCATAGTCGCTCACCTCAGGAACCTCGACATTGGTGTAACGCGCGTTCAAATCGAGTTTAGCCACCTTTTCAATCTTGACGTTGCCGTAAGCCGCCTCGATAGCCAGCGACAATGCGTCGCCCACGGTGATGTTGGAGTATTTGCCGGCCACAGCCACCGATTTTCCGCTACCCACATTGACATCGGAGTACGACATGTTGATTCCGCCCAGTTCAATCTCCTCAATTGTCGAGCTTGACGAGTACGACAGCTCAATTGTCGGGAAACCGCCTGTCTGGTCGTGCAACTTGTTGAGTTTCAGAGTACCGTAGTTCACTTTCAGATTGCTTTTGCCTAATAGTTTGTCGGCAACCACATTGCCATATTTGTTGAACAGATTCAAGTTCAGATAAGCCGGCATTTTCACCGTGTAGTTGACAGTGTAGTCGTCAACCGAGCCATCGACCTCGGTCTGGACCTTTATCTGCCCGCCTGCAACTGTCGGGACAATGCTGATTTTTGCCAGTTTCTTAATGCATTCGTCTGTGTTTTTGGCTCTTACCTTTATCTCGACATCTATAATCAGACTGTCGGACTTGATGTTTTCAATATTGACATCGCCGTATCGGTTCACCAATTCGAAAGTCATGTTATTATCGACCGCGTAGGCAAGATGCTCGGGGCGTTGCGCCTCGGTTTTCGCAGCCATGGCCGGCACCGTGAGCAATAGGCACAAAGCTGCAGCTATCGAATTATAAATCAACCTTTTCATTATTTTGTGTGTTTAAAGTTTTAATACTATTCAAATTGTTAATTATCTGATTCATCACTTCAATTTTCATTTTGTAATGATTAATCATCGCCTCGATAAGCACCTGATTGTCAGGCGACGATTTAAGCTCCTTTTGCAGTTTCGCAAAGAGTTCGTCCATTTCCGACAGCTCTTTCAGAAGTTCGGCCTTCTGTTCCTCGTCCATTGAGGTGGCCTTAATCTGGTCGAGCCGGTTGTCGACCTCGGTTATGTAGTATTTCTGCGTCTCGCGGTATTCGGGGTTCAGTTTCGATTTCACATTCTGCGTTGTCTGCCGCACAAAATCGTTTGTCGAATTCATGTTCAGCTCCGCAACTTCGTTTTGTATTGTTTCGACGCCTTTCCCGAGCAACAGGCTGAGCGCCTCAACGCTGACCACAACCGCCACCACAACCGAGGCTGCCACATAGAGTATCCGTCTGTAGTTGAAGCGGTTGCGTTGTTTTTGCTCCGCTTCGAGCCTCTGTTGGAATCTCTCGAAATGACCAGCCAGTGGTTCTTCGGTGTCAAACAGATTCCGGTTTTGTTCAAAAAAAGATTTCAGTTCGTCCATAACCCAATATTTTTTTGTTCAAGCATTTCCTGTAGTTTCTTTTTGGCCCGCGAGTACCCCGTGCGCACGGCGGCGTTGCTCATCTCCATTATCTGGGCTATCTCCTCGTGGTCGTAACCCTCGATAAGATAGAGCGTCAGCAACACCCGATAGTTGTCTGGCATTGAGGCTATTGCCGCCTTCACCTGCTCCACTTTCAGCTCCACTTCGCCACCGTTGTATTCCTCGTCGTCGATAATGGTGCGGCCATCTTCGAGAGGCTCAAGGTCGAGCGATTTTTTCTTAAGAACGTCGAGCGAGCGGTTTACCACAATGCGCTTCAGCCACGAGCCGAAGCTCACCTCGCCGCGGAACGAGTCGATATTGCGGAACGCTGCCAGGAACGCCTCCTGCATCACATCTTCGGCCTCCATCGGGTCTTTTACAAACCGCAGGCTGGTGTTGTACATCGCCTTGTAATACAGCTTGTAAATCTCGAACTGGGCCTTGCTGCTCCCATTCCGGCATTCGTCAATCAGCTGACTGTGAATATCTATGTACTTCGGTTCCAAAATCACTATCAATTACGCCATAAATGACGGTGCAATTTTTCAAATGTAACAGTGTTTTGGGAAAAATTTTTAAGGCATAAGGGGAAAGGCAAAAGGCATAAGGGGAAAGGCATAAGGGGGACGCAAACTGAAGACTTAAACGTAAACCGTTTGTTTCTTTGTTATCAGTACGTGGGAATGCCGAGTCGCTGCAAAAAAAAGGCCGGAATTTATTGTTCCCCATCGGGTGCCAACATTTCAACAGGGGGACAAATTGTCCCCCACTTGGATTTCAACTCGGGGTCGCGACGAAGCATCTTCTTGATGTAATCACGAGGATTAACGATTTCAGTTAACACTTCCACTATATCCGCCACTGAGAAATAGTATTTTTCTTGCTCGGCATTCCACGCAATGCGCACTTTTTTGCCTTCAAACAACTGTATGGCAAGGTTTTCGCCCATATTGGTTTTTGTTTAAACGTTTTGTTGGTTGACAAATATAACGAATTTTGCCCGATTAAAAACGTGTTTAAACACGTAGAGACGCCATAATATGACGTCTCCACATTACATATTATCAATATTTACCAAATCATCAATTCACCATTACACGTTTTACTGTGTTGCCGGTTTTAACAATGTAAACGCCTGAATTATTGATTTTTATTGTACAGACGTTGCGCGCAACGTCTCTACCAACCAATGCGCCCATTGCATTGTAAACGCGGATTTCATCGGCGGCGTTCTCAACAACAATATTGTTGCCTGCGGCATAAATGTTTATGGTGTTAGCAGCGGATTCAGCAACAGCCGTGGTAGGATTGTTTTCGTTGCCACCTTCATTGTTACCTCCTTCGTTGTTTCCGCCTTGATTTTCATTGCCTTCTTGGTTGCCTTCATTATTGCCACCTTCGTTGTTTCCACCTTGGTTTTCATTGCCACCTTCGTTGTTTCCACCTTGGTTTTCATTGCCACCTTCGTTGTTTCCGCCTTCATTGTTTCCACCTTGGTTCTCGTTGCCTCCTTCATTATTTCCTCCTTGGTTTTCCCCGCCTTGCTGATTTTCGTTGCCCGACTGTGTTTCCGCCCAAATAACAGGGCGATTATCCGGATTCCATATATCGCTCCAACCATCCGGTTTTGATTCGACATTACAAGTGATAGTCAGATTATTGCAACTTGAGAAAACTGTGTCCTCAATGCATGTTACCATATTGGGAATTTCAATCGTTGTCAAACTACTGCAACCATAAAATGCAGATTCACTGATGCTTGTAACCGAGTTAGGAATGGTAATCGATGACAGACTGCTGCAACCATAGAACATACCCCAAGAAATGTTTGTAATATTAGCAAGAATGTTAACTGATGCCAAATTTTCGCATTCAAAGAATGCTAATTCACCAATATTTGTAATTCCTGCAGGAATAGTAA
>JAFZWI010000120.1 GCA_017617355.1 Salinivirgaceae bacterium
ACCAAAACTGTGGAATGGATTGACGCTGTGATATTTGCCGTTATTGTGGCATCGCTCATCCGGACGTTCCTGTTCGAAGCGTACACAATTCCAACATCGTCGATGGAAAAATCACTGTTGGTTGGCGACTATCTGTTTGTGAATAAGTACACTTACGGTCCGCGCAAGCCGATGACGCCTATTGCCGTGCCGTTTGTTCACCACACAATGCCGTTCACAGCCACAACGCGCTCGTTTACTGACGTTTGGGAACGCCCGTACAAACGTATGGCCGGATTCCGCAAGATTAAGAACAACGATGTGGTGGTGTTCAACTTCCCCGAAGGTGATACGGTTTGCCTTGAAAATCAGGCACCAAGCTACCACCAACTGGTGCGTGACTATGGCCGCGAACAAATTTGGCGGCATTTTACAATCGGCTACCGCCCTGTTGACAAGCGCGAGAACTACATCAAACGCTGCGTAGCTATTCCTGGCGACACGCTCAAAATTGTTGACGGACAGCTATATATCAATGGAAAGCCGCAAGAGGAAATTGGTATCAAGCAATACCGCTACGACATAATAACCGACGGCACTTCGTTCAGCCCCAAGGCTTTACAGAAAATGGGCATATCCCTAGAGGACATAAACCACGGATATATCGCCCCCGGACATTATCAGATTCCTCTGACACCCGAAATGGTTGAAAGCCTGCGCAACTTCCGCTTTATCAAAGAGATAACACGAGTGAACGCTGGCGACCGCTACGATGGCAGCAACTTCCCGCACGATGCGCGTTACCGCTGGAACGAGGATAATTTCGGTCCGCTGTGGGTGCCGCAAAAAGGCGCAACAGTCAGTCTGACAATCGACAATCTTCCTTTGTATCAGCGTATTATACGCATATACGAGCGCAACGACCTGCAAGTGAAAGACAGCGCTATTTATATTAATGGCGAAAAGGCTGACAGCTACACCTTCGCAATGGACTATTACTGGATGATGGGCGATAACCGCCACAACTCGCTCGACTCGCGTTTCTGGGGCTTTGTACCTGAAGACCACATAGTTGGCAAGGCTTCGATGATTTGGTTCTCGTCGGACAAGGACCAACCGTTCCCGAAAAACATCCGCTTGCGTAGAATGCTCAAGTTCATTCACTAATTAACTGATTGACTGAAGGATTGAACAAAGACATAAGGCAATTAGCATAGGTAATTTACATTCACCTACTCACTGCCGAACATTGTTAAACAATCTGTTAGAAAAATAAAAAAGAATGATGTGTCACCGACCGTCATTCTTTTTTATTTGCAATACTTTTATGAATGGCAACAATAACGGCATACAAACTACAAATAGATGAAATTCAAGATTTTAATAATAGTCACACTACTTTTATCCACATTTGCAAAAGCTCAAAACAACGGCATTGTCGCATATAGCAACGAAGAATCACAATGGGCTGATTCTGTGTTAAATACACTGACAACAAGGCAAAAGATAGCACAGTTGATAATGCTGTCGGTGTATTCGAACAAAAACGAAAAATACAATCAAGAGACAATAGAACAATTTAAGAATCTGCAACTTGGCGGAATTATCTTCATGCAAGGCGGGCCAATGCGGCAAGCATTACTTTGCAACCGTATTCAAGCGGAATTGGACATTCCCGCTCTGGTGTCGATTGATGCCGAACACGGGCTTGCCATGCGGCTCGACAGCACCCTCTACTACCCTCGCGCCATGGCTCTTGGGGCGATAAACGACACAAAAAAGATTCAAGAAATGGGTGCGGAAATAGGCCGCCAATGCCAACGGCTAGGCATTCACGTAAATTTTGCGCCTGTGCTCGATGTCAATGTCGAACCTAAAAATCCGATTATCAACATTCGTTCATTTGGCGAAGACAAAAACCGAGTAGTTGAATGTGCAACAGCTTATGCCACAGGCCTTCAGATGAGCCGGGTGCTTGCCGTCGGGAAGCATTTCCCGGGACACGGCGACACCCATGTTGACTCGCACCTTGCGCTTCCGCTTGTCGACCATGACATTAAACGCTTGAACGACATAGAGATATACCCTTTCCGCAAAACAGCTGATATTATGGGCGGAATGCTTGTGGCGCATCTGGCAGTGCCTGCTCTTGAGCCTGATATCAAACTGCCTTCAACATTGTCAAAACGGATAGTTGACTCTCTGCTAATCAATAAATTAGGATACAAAGGTCTGATTTTTACCGATGCACTGAACATGCGCGGTGTGGCAAACGCTTTTGAACCGGGCGAATTGGAAGTTCGCGCTTTTATGGCCGGCAACGATATTCTGCTTTTTCCGAACAATCCGGAACTGGCAATCGACAAGATAGAGCAAGCCTTATCCGCAGGCAAAATAACCATTGACGAGTTGAACAACCGATGCCTGAAAGTGCTGCGAACAAAAGCGTGGGTTGGGCTTAACCACTATCAGCCTATCGACACTAAAAACCTGATTGCCGACCTGAACACCGCCGCTGCAACCGACTTGCAAATTGAGCTTCACAATTTGTCGCTGACCATGATAAAAAACGACAACATTATACCGGTAAAAGACTTGGCTAACAACAAAATACTATCGATTGCAATAGGCTCGAAACCGAGAAACATGTTTCAAACAACGGCCATGCAATACGGCAAGATTGACACACTCTGGCTCCCAGCTAAAGTCAGCAATGCCGCTATAAACAAGACTGTTGCGAAGGCGCGAAACTACAATACTGTAATAATTGCAATGCTCGGCACCAACGACGTGCAATCAAAAAACTTCGGTCTGATTCCTGAATCGGTAAAACTGATTGATACGCTGGCGGCTGGCAACAATGTGATTCTAGCTCATTTAGGCAACCCTTACGCGCTCGGCAAATTGCGTAATTACAAAAAGCTGAAGGCTGTGCTTGTTGGTTACAAGGCATCGAATGAGATGCAGAAACCCGCAGCGCAGGCCATTTTTGGCGGTCTGGAAGCTAGCGGACACCTTCCCGTCTCTGTCAGCAAGGATATTCAACGTGGCGCCAGCAAGAAACCGAAAAAGGTTATACGCCTAGACTACAACGAAAAGACAATCAATGAGAAAAAAGAATATGACAAAATTGATTCACTTGTGAATCAGAGCATTAAAGACCATGTGATGCCCGGTTGCCAACTGCTGTTCGGACATAACGGGAAAATTGTCTATAACAAAGCCTTCGGCTACCACACCTACGACAGCACAACTCCCGTTCAACTAACTGATTTATACGACATTGCGTCAGTAACAAAAGTAGCGGCCACAACCACCGCACTGATGTGCCTATACGACAAGCACAAATTCAAACCGAAGGACGAGTTGTCGAAATATGTGCCAATGCTAAAAAACAGCAACAAAGATGACTTGAAAATCAACCATATACTGGCACATCAAGCTGGACTGAGAAACTGGATTCCAATTTACAAATGCACACTTGACGACAAGGGCAAACAAATCAACCCCGAAATTGTTTCGAAAGACTCAAGCGAACAATTCGGTATAAAACTGACTGACAGCATGTTCCTACGTTCAGACTATGTTGATACAGTCTATTCGCAAATTGTGAAATCACCAGTAACCATAAGGCCGAAATACAAATACAGCGACCTTGGATTTTATCTTTTTCCGCTGATGATTAGCAACTTAAGTGGCAAAAGTTTTGAGGACTACTGCACCGAGGAAATCTACCGTCCGCTTGGCATGAACAACACCTGTTTTCTGCCTCTCAGCAAATACAACCGCGACCAGATAATACCCTCCGAAGTTGACAACACTTGGCGTCACGACACCGTCTGGGGCTACGTGAACGACCAAGGTGCGGCAATGCTCGGTGGCATCTCAGGGCACGCCGGCCTCTTCTCTAACGCCAACGACCTTGCCAAGCTATGCCAGCTCTGGCTCAACAACGGCACTTACGGCAATGTTACGCTGTTCAGCAAAAAGACAATTCTGACATTCACCAAGGCTCCTTTCCACGACAACGACAACCGCCGCGCCCTTGGTTTCGACAAGCCTCTAACCGAATACAACCCTGACGGTCCGACTTGTGAAGCCGCATCGCAAGAGAGCTACGGGCATTTTGGCTTTACCGGCGCATACATTTGGATTGACCCTACTTACAACTGTTTTATGGTGTTTCTAACTAACCGCACATTCCCCTCATCAAATAACAACAAGCTATCAAAGCTGAACATTCGCACTCAGATTCAAGAGTATTTCTATCAGTCAATTATGGACGATAGTGAAAACTTGCCCCAACCTGAGCCTAAGCGCAAACGGTGGTTTAGAAGGAAGGGATAATTAGTGAGCCTTACGACTCATATTTCCGCATTCTAATTCTCAAATTACCTCAAACGTTTTAAACAAACGCATTGTTTTGTCAATCAGCACAAATAGTATGAAGGCTAAATACGTCCTCCAACGTCCGCTGTCAATAAAAAATCAAGGCTTATGGGAGGTTTGGCACAGATTATGTATAAAGTGGCATCAAAAATGGGCATTCCTGCCCGCACATAAACATAAAATCTTGTCTATCAGGAAAAACTAACATAAATAAGATGACTAATAAAGACAAAATTGGCGGTCTGATTAAAAAGCGTGCCGAAGCCAAAGTTGGCGGTGGTGTTGCAAGAATCGACAAGCAACACGAAAAAGGCAAGCTTACAGCCCGCGAACGCATCAACCTCCTACTCGACGAGGGCAGCTTTGAGGAGTTCGATATGTTTGTAAGCCACCGCTGCACAAACTTCGGAATGGACAAACAGAAATTTATGGGCGACGGTGTTGTAACCGGCCACGGCACCATTGACGGACGCGTGGTTTACGTTTACGCTCAAGACTTTACGGTATTCGGCGGTTCGTTGTCGGAAACTATGTCGAACAAAATATGCAAGGTAATGGATATGGCTATGAAAGTGGGCGCTCCTGTAATCGGCATCAACGATTCCGGCGGCGCGCGCATTCAGGAAGGCGTGAACTCGCTGACCGGCTTTGCCAACATATTCGAGCGCAACATCTTGGCATCTGGCGTTATTCCGCAAATTTCGGCCATTTACGGCCCTTGCGCTGGCGGCGCTGTTTACTCGCCAGCAATTACCGACTTTGTGTTCATGAACAAAGACACAAGCTATATGTTCCTTACCGGTCCAAAAGTTGTGAAAACCGTTACCGGTGAAGTTGTAAATGAAGAGCAACTTGGTGGAGCACAGGTACATAGCTCAAAATCGGGTGTTGCACATTTTGTGTCAGAGAATGAAGAAGAAGGCTTGATGAAAATCCGCCGCCTGCTTTCGTTCCTGCCGCAGAACAACCTTGAGGAGGCTCCGCTGCTTGAATGCAACGACCCAATCAACCGTCTTGAGGACTCGCTCAACGAGATTATCCCCGACAACCCGAATATGCCTTACGATATGAAAAACGTCATTCTGGCAATTATCGACAATGGCGATTTTCTTGAGGTTCACGAAGATTTTGCAAAAAACATAATTGTAGGATTCGCACGATTCAACGGCACATCGGTGGGCATCATCGCCAATCAGCCGGCGTTTATGGCTGGTGTGCTCGACAGCAACGCAGCACGTAAGGCTGCACGCTTCATCCGCTTCTGCGACGCCTTCAATATTCCGATTGTAACACTTGAGGATGTTCCGGGCTTCCTGCCTGGCACTGGTCAGGAGTACAACGGCATTATTGCCCATGGTGCAAAACTGCTCTACGCTTACGGTGAGGCTACTGTGCCGAAAATCACTGTCATTCTGCGTAAGGCATACGGCGGTGCCTACATTGTTATGGGCTCGAAAGGACTGCGCGGCGATATCAACTACGCATGGCCGTCGGCTGAGATTGCCGTTATGGGCGCCAAGGGAGCTGTCGAGATTTTGGAAGGCCGCAACCTAAGCAAAATTGAAGACCCTGCCGAAAAAGCCGCATACGCTCAAAAAGCTGAAGACGAATATGTTGAGAAATTCTCTAATCCGTACGTCGCAGCCGAAATGGGATACTTGGACGATGTTATCGAGCCGCGCAACACACGCTTCCGCGTAATACGCGCCCTGCAAGTTCTTGCAACCAAAAAAGAGACTATTCCGGCAAAGAAACATTCAAACATTCCATTGTAAATGAAGAATTTGAGATTCACGACACTCGCCATTGCGCTGTTTTTTGCCGGAGCCGCTTCCGCACAGAATGCGTCCGACTTGCGCATCAACGAGGTGATGGTATTAAACGACTCAAGCGTTGTTGACGAATACGGCAACCATGTGGGATGGATTGAGATTTTCAACACATCGTACAACACGGTTAACCTAAGCGGTTTGTTTGTAACCGACGATATGGCTAACCCCACCAAAAGCATGATTGCCAAAAGCGCAGCGGCCTCTATCCCACCGCGCAGCTATTTCATCTTATATGCCACCGGCAACAAATCGGTGGGCGTTCATCATCTGACTTTCAACTTGAAAAACAGCACGATGGTTGCCCTTTACGATGCCAACGGCCGCACACTGATTGACAGCGTATCGCTGCCACGGCTTGCCGCCAACACATCGTTCAGCCGCGAAACCGACGGTGGTGAGAAATGGACATCGAAAAACCTGCCTACACCTAACTCAAGTAACTGGTTCCAGCCGTTTGTTGGCGAAGTTGACCAGTTCAAATCGTTAGACCCGTTCGGCGCAGGCATGGCCATGATTGCAATGACGATAGTTCTCGGCGCACTGGCAACACTTTACGTATGCTTCAAGATTGTCGGCAAAATTGCGACACGCCAGAAGAAAGCCAAGCCGTTCATCGCCAAAAACGCTGTTACAGGTGAAGAAGCGTCAAATGAAGTGAACGCCGCGATAGCTTTGGCACTATTCTTGCATAACAAACAAGAGCATGACGAAGAGTACACCGTGCTGACCATGCACAAAGTGTCGAGAAACTACTCGCCATGGAGTTCTAAGATATACGGATTGCGCAAGCGACCGGGCGGTTATACATCATTCTAACTAAAACAAAAAGAAATCTACAATATGGAAAGATTCAATTTTATAATCAACGGCAACAATTACGACACAGAGATTCTGGAAATTGTTGACAACAAGGCTCAAATACAAGTAAACGGCGTCGTCTACGATGTTCAAATCGACGACACGAAGAAAAAGATAGCCAACACACCACGCGCCAATGTAAGCCGTCCGGTACAGACCGCAACAGCCTCCGCTCCCGCAGCCGTTAAACAAGCTCCAGCAAAGGTTGCCGCCGGCGCCAACGCCATAACAGCACCGCTGCCAGGCGTCATTCTCGACGTGAAAGTGAATGTTGGCGACACCGTTACCGTTGGACAACAGTTGCTCACACTCGAGGCGATGAAAATGGAAAACAGCATCGACTCAACCAAAAACGGAGTTGTGAAAAGCATTGCCAAACACAAAGGCGACTCGGTGATGGAAGGCGACGTATTAATTGAGATAGAATAAGATGGAGCAAGGATTTTTCTCGTTTGTGCTCGACCATATAGCACAATTCTTCCAATACACGGCATTTGCCAACATGACAATCGGCCACTTGGTAATGATAGCCATTGGCTTGGTTTTCATCTATTTGGCAATAGCAAAGGAGTTTGAGCCGATGCTTCTGCTTCCTATCGGATTCGGAATATTGATTGGCAACATCGCCTTTGTTCCCGGATTGAAAATTGGAATCTACGAAAGCGGCAGTGTGCTTAACTACCTGCATTTCGGTGTTTTACAAGGCATCTACCCTCCCCTTATTTTCCTTGGCATTGGTGCCATGACTGATTTTTCGGCTCTTATTTCGAACCCGAAATTGGTTTTGGTGGGCGGTGCCGCTCAGCTTGGTATTTTCGGAGCATATGCAATAGCTCTCGCCTTGGGATTCACATCGTCGGAGGCTGGCGCGATAGGTATTATCGGTGGTGCCGACGGCCCGACAGCAATCTTCCTGTCGTCGAAACTTGCACCTGACTTGATGGGCGCAATTGCAATATCGGCCTACTCCTACATGGCGCTTGTGCCTGTAATTCAGCCGCCTATAATGAAACTGCTGACCACCGAAAAAGAACGTACAATCAAGATGAAACCGCCTCGTGCCGTTTCAAAAACAGAACGCATAATGTTCCCAATCATCGGCTTGCTACTGACTTGCCTTCTGGTTCCGTCGGGCCTGCCACTGCTTGGCATGCTGTTCTTTGGTAACCTACTGAAAGAAAGTACGGTAACCAAACGTTTGGCCGACACCGCACGCGGTCCTCTGATTGACATTGTAACTATCCTCATCGGCTTGACCGTAGGTGCCTCAACACAGGCCACCACATTCCTGACAGCCAAATCGATAGGTATCTTCGTACTGGGCGCAATATCGTTTGTAATTGCAACCTGCGGCGGTGTACTGTTTGTCAAGTTCTTCAACCTGTTTTTGAAAGAAGGCAACAAAATAAACCCGCTTATCGGCAACGCCGGAGTATCGGCCGTGCCCGACAGTGCGCGTGTTTCGGAAGTTGTAGGCCTTGAGTTCGACAAGAGCAACCACCTGCTGATGCACGCAATGGGCTGCAACGTGGCTGGCGTTATCGGCAGCGCGGTGGCCGCCGGTATTCTGCTGAGCTTCCTGAGTTAGGAATCGTTTTTTTCATGATAATCGGAAAGCGGTTGTTCTTAAAGGGCAGCCGCTTTTTGTTTTCTGACAACAAGAGAATGTTATATTTGCACCAAATGAAACATTTTATCATGAAATATCTACTAACAACCGCACTGACGGCCTTGGCACTTTACTCGGCGGCTCAAACCGAAATCAAACTTTATCCAGAGGATTCAAAAACCGAAAACAAAGAGCAAGTCAGGCTTGACAATGACGGACGTGTACAATCCATTTCCAATGTCACAGTTCCGTCGATAACAGTTTTCCTGCCCGACGCCGACAAAGCCACAGGCACAGCTGTAATTCTATGCTCAGGCGGTGGTCTTATGGCGCACTCGTGGGGCTCCGATGTTGTTGACATGGCCCAGTGGCTCAACCAGCGCGGCATTGCAGCTATAGGACTGAAATACCGCACACGCACATGGGGCGGAAACAGACCGCAACCAGCTCAAAACGAACGACTTGACGTTACGATAACCGAATTCGGCAACCTTAAGAAATCGAACACCAATCCCGACCAATCGGGCCGACCTGACCCTTCAATCGACAATGCCATAAACGATGCTCTGCGAGCAATGGAGATTGTTAGCGAACATGCAGCCGAATGGCATATCGATACGGGAAAAATCGGTTTCTTAGGCTTTTCGGCTGGCGGTGGAGTGGCCATAGGCGCGGTTCTGCGCAACCAAAAACAGCCCAAAGCGGCCTTCATTGCCACCATTTTCGGACCGTCGCTGATTGATGTCGATGTGCCGCAAAACGCTCCGAAACTGTTCATAGCCACTCGCAGCAACCACCAAAACGTAGCTGCCGGATTGCTGTCGCTCTATCTCGACTGGAAAAAAGCCGGCGCAAATGCCGAGATGCACCTCTATGACGACGGCGCGGGCCCATTCGGTCCCAATGACCCTGGCAACACCAGCGGCACTTGGCGCGATAGTTTCTACCGCTGGCTCACTTTCAACGGATTCTAATTGCAATGCTCATCTGAAGGCATAAAAACACAAGAAAAACAGCCGTTATGCCATTCACTTTACGAGTATCTTTTACCCCGCAATACGGAAATATGTTTTATTTTCGCCGCCAATAATTGAATGAGTATGTCATTTTGGGTTCTATTTAAAATTCTCGGGTCGCTTGCATTGCTGATGTTCGGTATGAAATCGATGAGCGAAGCACTGCAGAAAATGGCCGGCCCGCAACTGCGCCACGTTCTTGGCGCCATGACCACCAACCGCTTCACCGGCCTGATAACCGGAATGTTAGTAACGGTTTCCGTACAATCATCGACAGCAACAACAGTGATGACCGTATCGTTTGTGAACGCCGGTCTGCTCACTTTGGCGCAAGCAATATCGGTGATTATGGGAGCCAACATCGGCACCACGCTTACGGCCTGGATAATGTCAGCGGGCTTCTCGTTCAACATTACCAATTTTGTTTATCCTGCTTTCGCCATAGCTATCATTCTAATCTACTCGAAGAAGAAACGCTACATTGGCGATTTCCTGTTTGGTATCGCTTTTATGTTTTTGGGACTTGGCACTCTTCGTCAGACAGGAATCGACATGCATTTAGGTGAGAATCAAGCTGTTCTCGATTTCTTTGCATCGTTCAACCCCAACTCGTTCCTTACAACAATCACCTTTTTGTTATTAGGCGGAGTGCTGACATTCTGCGTGCAGTCATCGGCTGCGGTTATGGCCATAACAATGGTTTTGTGTTCAAGTGGAGTTCTGCCTATATATCAAGGCATTGCATTGGTTATGGGCGAAAACATAGGCACCACCGTAACATCAAATTTAGCGGCTATGTCGGCCAACACATCGGCCCGGCGAGCGGCTTTGGCGCACATGTTTTTCAACGTCTTCGGTGTCATTTGGATTTTGTTTGTATTCCGTCCGTTTGTCGATATGGTTTGCGGCATGGTGGGATATGACATCGCCATGGCAAAAGAAAGCGCTGGTTCTGAGGCATTTATGGCAAACGCAGCAAAACTGAATTTCGTTCTTGCCGCATTCCACACTTGCTTTAATGTGGCCAACTCAATAATCCTTATCGGCTTTGTGCCTCAGATTGAGAAGTTTGTATGCATGGTTATCAAACCTAAAAACGTTGACGAGGTTGAAGATTTCCGTCTGCACTTTATCACTGCCGGCATTATGAAAACACCAGAGTTGTCGGTGCTTGAGGCACAGAAAGAGATTCAACAATTCGCACTCCGCATACAGCGCATGTTCGGCATGGTGCGCGAGCTGCTTGTCGAAAAAGACGAGAAAGTGTTCAACAAACTGTATAACCGGATTGAGAAATACGAAGGCATTTCGGACAGCATGGAGCTTGAGATTGCCAAATATCTTGACGAGGTGAGCGACGCGCACTTGTCGGACGAGACAAAAGCCAAGATTCGTGCCATGCTGCGCGAGATTAGCGAGATTGAGAGTATCGGCGACGCTTGCTACAACATGGCACGTACCATATCGCGCAAATACAACGGCAAGCAAGACCACTTCAACTCAAAGCAATACGAGCACATCCACCAGATGATGGACCTGACCGACCAATCGCTAACACAAATGAACGAACTGATGGGTGGACGCAAGGAAGAATACGATGTGAACCGCACATTCAACATCGAAAACGAGATAAACAACTTCCGTGGACAGCTTAAATCACAGAACATCAACGATATAAACAATCACGAATACACTTACGCAGTTGGCACTATCTACATGGATTTGATTAACGAATGCGAGAAACTTGGCGACTACGTGGTGAATGTGGTTGAGGCACGCATGGGCACAAGGCTGAAGCCAGCGTGACAAGACGCAGAATTCGGAACTCAGAATTTAGAATTACGAATAGTCGATTATTCAATTCAAAAAACTTATAACTTTCGAACATAAAATTTAATAAAGCATTGATATGAAACTTATCACAAAAATTCTAGTGGCGGTGGCTATTGTGCTTCTTCTTCCGGTGTTAATAGGCTTTTTCCTCCCCCGCGAGAGGCAGATTGAGCGCCGCGATGTTATCGACCAAATGTACTTCTACGTGCTGGGCAACATTACCAACCACTGGGAGGAGGCCTCGTGGCGGCATAATCTAGACACCATGATTCAGGTTGAGAACCCCGACGGACGCGACACTTGGGTTGAGTACTACACTAACGGTGACTCGGTTAAACTTGTTACTGAGACTGTGGGCGAGTCGGACTACATACGCTGGATTGTCCGCCCCGACGGCCGTGAACTGCTGCGTAGCATTGTACTTCACGATTACGAAGGCCGTACTGCCATAAGAATGGTTGAGGAGTCGTACGAACCCGACCCAATCAAGCGTTTTATGGCTCTCATAAGCGACCCGACAGCCAAACGTATTGAAGAATATCTATCTGACTTGAAAGCCAAAGCCATTCAGCAAAACGAAGAAATGAACAGCGGCGACGATGACTTTTTTGACTTCTAACCATGTCTGCATCTGACAATTACGAAAAGACAATATATTCCGATGAAGTGGTGGCATTCACCACGCTGGCAGCCGAATACTGCAAGTTTTTAAACGCTTCGGCTTCATTCTCACAAAAAGATTTTGTCGACAGAGCTCTCAAGCTACTGGCGATACTCTATGTGAAAACATTAAGCCTGCCTGCTGTGGAGGCTACTGATGCCGACATGATTGAGAAATCGGTTACGCAGGAGGAATGGGACGAGGTGCATAACGCTGTGGCCCGCAAACTCGGCCGCTTCGACCAGTACACGGAAACACTTGACCCGCTTGCCGGCGACGATGCTATGACAAGCCTTTCGGAAGGTTTTGCCGACATCTACCAAGACCTAAAAGACTACGTGATGCTGATGCAAATGGGTTCGGCCGAAATGATGATTGACGCCATTGGTGAGTGCGCCCGCAACTTCCGCGAATACTGGGGACAGCGGCTCACCAACATTCTGCGCGTACTGCATCATCTGCAATACAGCGGCGCAAAACTGAACACAACCGATGCAATTATAGCTAAACAGGAAGACGAACGCCCGTCATGGGAGCGCAACGGTCAAACCCCAAACGACAACTATTGGGATGAATAACACGATAACAAAAGAAGAAATCGACGCACTACCACTGAAAGCGTTCGAAGGACAAATCTCAATTCCCCTCTCCGACCGCGATATTAACGAAGCCGTTGATTATCTGCGCAATGCCAGCATTTTAGGATTCGACACCGAGACACGGCCAAACTTCAAAAAAGGACAACATCATAAAGTAGCGCTGTTGCAACTGTCGACTAGAGAGAGAGCGTTCCTATTCAGAATCAACAAGATAGGATTGCCACAAAATGTCAAATCGATTTTAACCGACACCAGCATCATTAAAGCCGGCGCTGCCATTCACGATGACATCAAGGCTCTGCGACAGATTAGTGATTTTACACCCGGCAGCTTCACCGACATACAAACAATAGCACATGAACTTGGCATCGAGCACTCTGGGCTTAAGCCACTTACGGCTCTGTTGCTGAATTTTAAATTGTCGAAAGCGCAACAGACATCGAACTGGGAAAACCCGTTCCTGACAAAAGCCCAACAGCTTTACGCCGCAACCGACGCCTGGGTGTCGCTTGAGATATACAATAAGCTGACGGAATTGAAGAATATGTAAAAGTCAACTTTTAACTTAAAACTTCAAAAACTTAGGACTTCAACAATGAGCGCGAAAATAATTCTGAAATCGGGAAAGGAACAGTCAGTAAAGCGGCTGCACCCTTGGATTTTCTCTGGAGCTATCAAACAGATTCAAGGCACTCCGCAGGAAGGCGACCTTGTATCAGTTTATGACAACCACGGCGATTTCCTGGCATGGGGACACTACCAGCCGAGTTCCATAGCTGTACGCATTCTGACATTTGAGAACCAAGTTCCCGACCGACAATTTTTTCGCCAACGCATAAGCAACGCTATTGAATACCGCCGAAGTGTCGGATTCTTCAACAATAGCGACACCAACGTTTTCCGGCTCATCCACGGCGAAGGCGACGGTTTGTCGGGACTCGTGGTTGACTACTATAACGGCACTGCGGTTTTCCAAGCTCATTCGGCAGGTATGTATATGCAAAAAGAAATGATTGTAGAGATATTGCTCGAACTGCTTGGCGACAAAATAAAATCGATATACGACAAAAGTTCGCAAACATTGCCTTTTAAAGCCGACATTGGCGCCGTTGACGGCTATCTGTACGGCCAACAGAGCGAAAACTGTGTAACCGAGCACGGACATCAGTTTGAGGTTGACTGGGTTAACGGACAGAAAACCGGATTCTTCATCGACCAGCGCGAGAACAGGCAATTGCTTGCCGAATACTCCGCAGGCAAACGTGTTTGCAACATTTTCGGCTACACTGGCGGATTCAGCATCTATGCGCTTGCTGCCGGCGCCGAGTTGGTACACACCGTCGATGTATCGAAACTTGCCATTACGCAAACCGAGCGCAACGTGCTGCTCAACTTCGGCGACTGCCCACGTCATAAAGGCTTCGCTATGGACGCATTCGATTTCTTTTCGCAGACAACAGACAAATACAATGTCATAATTCTGGACCCCCCGGCTTTTGCAAAGCATCAGAGCGCTCTGAACAACGCGTTGCAAGGCTACAAACGGATAAACCAACGCGCACTGGAGCAAATTGAACCTGGCGGAATACTGTTCACCTTCTCTTGCTCACAGGCCGTAAGCAAAGAGGATTTCCGCAAAGCTGTTTTCGCCGCATCGGTCAACGCACACCGCAACGTGCGAATCCTTCATCAACTGTCACAACCAATAGACCACCCCATTGGTATGTTCCACCCCGAAAGCGAGTACTTGAAAGGACTTGTGCTGTATGTGGAATAATGGAACTTCGAATGTTAAACAGACTGAAAATCAACACAATCAACTTGTTGCTAATTCTTTAGTCTGGATTACTTCAGTTTTTTCTATTAATCTCTGACATCTCAGGGAACACTGAACAAAGGTTCTTTTTGCTATTTTAGCCACTCAATACATTGCAGAATGAGTCGCAAAAAACTGATAATCCTGACGGGCCCCACGGGCATTGGCAAGACCGACTTGAGCATTGAACTGGCTCAAGCGCTGGGCACGGAAATCGTGTCGTGCGACTCGCGGCAGATGTATCGTGAACTGAAGATTGGTGCAGCGCCGCCGTCGGCAGAACAATTGGCAAAAGTGAAGCATTATTTCATTGGAAATCTCTCAATAACAGACTATTACAGCGCTGGACGATTCGAGTTGCAAGCGCTTGAATTGCTCGACACGCTGTTTGCCACGCACGACAAGGTGCTGATGGTTGGCGGCTCGGGAATGTATATCGATGCCGTTGTGCAAGGTATCGACGATTTGCCGACAGCGTCGCCTGAAATTCGCGAACAAATGATGCAACGTCTTAAAAACGAAGGCATTGACGCTTTGCGTGCCGAACTCGCCCAACTCGACCCCGACTATTATAACAATGCCGACATTGTGAATCCGAAACGCGTGCTGAAGGCTCTTGAAGTGATTGCGCAAACGGGCAAAACATACTCGTCGCTGCGGACGGGGCAAGGCAAGCAACGGCCGTTCGACATTGTGATGGTTGGCCTGACAATGGACCGTCAGCAACTTTACGACCGTATCGACCGCCGCGTTGATGCGATGCTTGCCGCAGGATTGGAATCCGAAGCGCGTAATCTGCACCAATACAAGCATTTAAATTCGCTCAACACGGTTGGCTACAAAGAGTTTTTCGGCTATTTCGACGGCGAATACGATTTTGATGAAGCCGTTCGCCTAATCAAAAGAAACTCACGACGTTACGCAAAAAAACAGATGACGTGGTTCAACCGCTATCCGCAAATGCGCTGGTTCGACCGTGCCGACGAAGACGCTATCAAACAATTCATTCTAAACGTATGACACCCAATCAGATACTGTATATATCATATGATGGAATGACCGATTCGCTGGGCCGCTCACAAGTGCTGCCGTACCTATGCGCCTTGTCGGAAAAAGGCTGGCGCATAACGCTTATCAGCGCCGAAAAGCCTGAAGTTTTCGCTCAAGGCGAATCGGAAGTTCGGGGTATCGTCAACGCGGCTGGAATCGACTGGCAACCAATGTCATACACCAAGCGTCCGCCAATAATCTCGACTCTGCTCGACATTCTGACAATCAAGCGGATGGCGTTCAAACTCGCGCGACAGAAAGACTTCGGCATTGTGCATTGCCGAAGTTACATTTCGGCTTTTGTGGGGCTGGCAATGAAGCGCCGTCTTGGTTGCAGGTTCGTGTTCGATATGCGCGGCTTTTATGCCGACGAGCGGGCCGATGGCAATATCTGGAGTACTAAAAAACTGATATACAGACTTGTATATAACTTTTTCAAACGCAAGGAAAAAGACTTTATGTCGGGTTGCGATGCCATTGTGAGCCTGACCAATGCCGCCAAAAGCGAAATTCTGCAATGGAATCTTTCCAACGTAACGGCCGATAAAATTACGGTCATTCCTTGCTGCGCCGACGTTAATCATTTTGATTATAAAACTCAAAATCAGCAAGATATTGAGCAATGGCGGCAAAAACTCGGCATTGATAAAAACGCATTCGTGCTATCGTATCTGGGCTCTGTCGGGACGTGGTATATGTTGCCCGAGATGATGG
>JAFZWI010000121.1 GCA_017617355.1 Salinivirgaceae bacterium
GCAAAATACGATGGCAAACCGTCGCTGACCATTGCAATGAGCGACGCTCTGGTTGCCACTGGCCTGAACGCTTCGCAGATGATTCGTGAGGCTGCCAAAGAGATTCAAGGTGGTGGTGGCGGTCAACCGTTCTTTGCTTCGGCTGGCGGCAAAAACGCTGATGGCCTTGACAAGGCGGTGAATGCGATTGTAGGGATGATTTAAAATAGATTAATGGTTAATTAAAATGCCCGCCGAAGCGGGCATTTTTTGTATGGATGATTGAAGAAGTCTTATTTCAACGGCTTCTCTCCTAACCTTTCTAGCTGTCGTTTTCGGTGCTGTTAGCATCGGGCATAAACTCGCTGCGCAATGCGGTAACAAGCTGCTCGGGAGTTATGTCGTAGCGAATATCGCCATTTTGCACAAAGGATATTGAACCCGTTTCCTCCGACACTACAATTATAGCTGCATCGGTTTCGTTCGACATACTGAGAGCCGCACGGTGCCTTAAACCCATTTGCGGTGGCAGAACAAGATTGTCATTAATTGGCAACACACATCGCGCAGCCTTTATCCTGTCGCCGATGATAATCATGGCTCCGTCATGCATCGGGCTGTTTTTGAAGAAGATGCTTTCAATCAGACGTTGCGACACATCGGCGTTAAGTGTGTCGCCGCTTTGTACGTAAGTAACCAAATCGGAACGGGTTGTAAAGACGATAAGAGCGCCTGTTTTGGTGGCCGCCATGCTGCGGCAAGCCCGGCTAATCTCGCGCAGAGTGTTGTTGCTGGCCGTCATGTTCGATTTGGTGAAATAATGCCCTAAAGCGAAATTGCGCTTCATGAACTCACTATTGCCTATAAGCAGAAGAAATTTTCGTATTTCCTGCTGAAACAGAACAATTACTGCCAGCACACCTACGCTTATAAACGAGTCAAGGATAGTGGATAATAGGCTTAAATTCAAAAATTTGACCACAAGCCAAACTACATATAAAAGCAGCAGGCCAATGAAGATGTTTATGGCCACCGTTCCACGCACCAATCGGTACAGTTGATATAAAATAACTGCAACAAGCAGTATATCAACAAAATCGACAAAACGAAAGGTAACGAACAACAAATTCATAAGCACCATATTATTATGCGAAGATAAGTCGAGTTAGCAAATAACCCAATTTTTATTCACCAGCCCTACTCTTTCATAAGCCACTTCCAAGCGGCATCGCTGGGCATACGCCAGTCGCCGCGGGGCGATAACGATACCGAGCCCACTTTGGGGCCGTCGGGCATACATGAACGTTTAAACTGTTGCGTGAAGAATCGGCGGACAAATACCTTGAGCCACTTGTCGATAACATCATCGGTGTAGGCTCCAGCAAAGGCTTTCTTGGCCAAATAGAATATCTTTTCGGGTGCGAAACCGTTGCGCACAAAGTGATAAAGGTAGAAATCGTGCAACTCGTACGGCCCGACCAAATCCTCAGTTTTTTGCGCAATGTTGCCGTTGCTGTCGGCAGGAAGCAACTCGGGGCTGATTGGTGTGTCAATGACATCGTATAAATATGGTTTGGCATCGGCATCAATCTCAAAATCAGCCACATATTTAACAAGATACTTGACAAGCGTTTTCGGCACGCCAGCATTCACAGCGTACATCGACATATGGTCGCCGTTGTAGGTGCACCAGCCGAGCGCCAGTTCCGACAAGTCGCCTGTACCAATGACAATGGCGTTCTCCTTGTTTGCCACATCCATAAGGATTTGCGTACGCTCACGCGCCTGCGAATTCTCGTAAGTCACATCGTGAACGGCGCTGTCGTGGCCAATATCGGCAAAATGCTGCTCACAAGCCGCCTTGATGCTAATCTCGCGGCAATCGACGCCAAGCGAGCGCATCATCGACACCGCATTGTTATAGGTTCGGTTGGTAGTACCGAAACCAGGCATTGTTATGCCGATTATGTTCTTGCGGCTGATGCCGAGTTGGTCGAAGGTTTTGGCAGTGACAAGCAATGCCAAAGTGGAATCCAAACCGCCCGAAATGCCCACCACAGCGCGTTTGCAGCCAATGTGATGAAGCCTGTGTGCAAGCGCACCAGTTTGTATGCTGAAAATCTCCTGACAGTTCTGCTGGCGGTTTGCCTCGTCAGACGGAACAAACGGGCTGGCATCGATAGTACGCTGCAAATCAGAAGTTTTGCTCTCGGGGAAATGGATCGGAACAACCGTATATAATTCGTTGCGCACTACTCCCGCGCCTGTCATAAACGTTGAGTTTTTCTGACGGTCGGCAATCAGTTTTTCAATATCGATATCGGTGACAACCAATTGTTTATCCATACTAAAACGGCGGCTTTCGGCCACCATTTTGCCATTTTCGGCAATCAGGCCATTTCCCGCGAAATAAAGGTCGGTGCTCGACTCGCCGAAACCGCTTGAAGCGTAGATGTAGCCAGCAATGCATCGTGCCGACTGCTGCTCAATCAAACTCCGCAGATAGCGGTGCTTGCCCAAAACCTCATCGCTTGCCGAAAGGTTGAAAATCAGGTGCGCACCAGCCAGCGACTCCACCGAACTTGGCGGAATCGGGGTCCAAAGGTCCTCGCAAATCTCAATGGCGAACGACACCTCGCCACCATCGAATATCAGGTTGCGACCAAACTTAACCGTCTGATTACAAAGGGTTATATTGTCGCGAACGGCACTAAAAGCTGGCGCAAACCAACGGTGCTCATAGAACTCATTATAGTTGGGCAGCCACGTTTTGGCATTCACTGCAAAAATCTCGCCTTTGCGGAAAACAGCCGCCGCATTGAATAGCGAGTTGCCGCAACGCACAGGTAATCCAATAATTACAATAATATCAAGACTTCTCGTCTGCTCTACAAGCCATTGCAAAGCGTTTTCGGCATCGGTAATAAGTTGCTGGTTATGAAACAAATCAGCGCAAGTATAGCCTGTTATGGCAAGTTCGGGAAAGCAGATTATCTGAACCGACTTTTTTGCCGCTTCACGAACCAGCGCCAAACACTCTTCGGCATTTGCCTGGCAATCAGCCACGTGCACCAACGGCACTGCGGCAGCAACTCTTACGTATCCAAAATTTGTCTTGCTCATATTTCAACGGTTTTGACTTCAACTTTGTGTTTTTCAAGAGCCGTAAAAGTAAGAATGATTTTTTATTTGTTAGTCACTTCACAAACTCCAAACGCCAATCACTCTACTTAAACAATTTTTGCGCAAAGTCGGCAAGCGATTTACGCCAAGGCTGCCATTCGTGATCACCGGCGAACGAGTTAAACTGCACATTCACCCCACCTTGCTTCATTTTTTCAACGATCGCCTTGGTGTACTCAATGCGAGGGTCCTGTTCGCCGCAGCTGATGTAGATAACATCGTGCTTGCTGTTGAAAGTCTTGGTATCGGAAAGGATTCCGGGGCACTCTTTCTCAAGGTCGAAATTGGCCGCACCTGATATGCCGCCGAACATTCCTGTGGAGAAAATGCCGATGTTTGCAAACACATCGGGCGAAAGCAAGCCAACGTAGAACGACTGTCCGCCACCCATCGACAGACCGCACATTGCACGATATTTAGGCTCGGCTTTGGTGCGATAGGTCTTGTCGACAAACGGAACAATGTTCTCAACCATTTCGGTACGGAATGGTTGCATTCCCTGCTGCGAATAGGCCGGGCCGCCCGTGCCGCGAGTCTGAATATTGCTGTTGGCGCTCACCACTATCATCGGCACAGCCTTGCCAGCGGCAATCAGATTGTCGAGAATGTTGGCCATACGTCCCTGCTGCACCCAACCGCGATGATCTTCGCCGCCTCCGTGCTGAATGTAAACAACCGGATAACGGTCTTGGCTCTCGTTGTAACCTGCAGGTGTATAAACAAATAGCGGTCGCCACTCGTTATCAACCTTTGAGAAATAGTTTATCTGACGAACCTCGCCGTGCGGAACTTCCTGAACCTCAAATAATTCGGTTTCCGATTCGGGGATATCGATGCCGCTCATCATCTTGCCGCAGCCATAGAAAGTCTCACTGGCAGGGTCATTCACCGAAACGCCATCGACAACAAGCGAATAATAGTGAAAACCAGGTACTTGCGCCGGTATCGTCACCGACCACTGGCCGCGGTCATTGCGGGTCATATCGTATTTTTTGCCGCAAATGTCAACTTGCACCAACTTGGCATCAGGAGCCATAAGTCTGAACATCAAACTGTTATCTTGAAGAATCCGCGGATACGAATTTCGGTTGATGTTAGTTGCAAGAGCCTCCGAGCCTTCGGGAAGTTGCTCTCTTTGAGGAAATTGCGCCATAGCGCCGAATGTCAGTAATGCTGCAACCGAGGTGCAGACCAATCGTGAATGTGTCATATTGTTATTTATTTGTGTGTAACTTATTCAAAGATAAGCCGAAATTGTATTTACCCGCACAACGGAATGGTTATTTTTGAACAATAGCGCTCACGCTATGAAGCGCGTTTGCAACTTGTTGTATTTCAGAAGATAATCAAATGGAGACATTCAAAACTCTCAGGTCGGCGTTTTTGGCCGGCGTGTGCATCGGAATAGCCGGATTCGGCTATCTGGCCGAAAAAGGCATTATCGGTGCGGTACTTTTCGCCTTTGGGCTGCTCACCGTGGTTCACTACAAACTGAAGCTCTACACCGGCACCGCCGGATTCATTGTGAAGGGCGAAGTGGGCAAACTGTTTTTGATTCTGCTCGGCAATCTGATAGGTTGTCTGGCAGTTGCGATGATTGCCCGTTGCAGTCCGATGCCGCTGCAAGAGACCGCACAATCGATTCTCGAAGGCCGCCTGAATTGCGGACCGCTGAAGGGCGGCATTCTGGCCATTGGCTGCGGATTCATAATGACAACCGCTGTAACATTCGCCCGCAAAGACAAGAACCTGCCTCTGCTGTTCGGCGTGCCTTTGTTCATTATGTGCGGCTTTCCGCACTGCGTTGCCGACGCCTTCTACTATATGACCGTGCCGGCGCAGTTCCTTGCTGACAATCTTATAGATGTACTGATTTTCTACGTCTCAATTGTGGCTGGAAATTTTGTGGGATGCAACCTGTACCGAGGTGTTTGGGGAAGTACGGAGTGAACGATGACAGATAACGATGACGATAACGATAACTAAAACGTAAACAGAAAACGAAACCAACACCAAACACCTAATACCTAACACCCAATAACTATGAAGAAAATCCGCATAACCGTGATGCGCAAAGCGTTCTACGCTGATTTGGCGGCGAAATATGAAAACCCCATTGAGCACGCATGCGAAATGCAAGAAGGCAAAGTGTTTATTGCCGACGGTTGGTGCAAGCCCGAAGGCTTCTGCCAAAGCGCGTGGGACAGCCTCTCTCCTTTTGTGCTGGCACTATCGCATGGCGCATCTAACTTCTACGACGGCTGGATGAAGAACCCCAAAAGCGCGATGATTTCGTGCAACGACGGTTTCCGCCCCGTCAGTTTTCTGATTGAAGCAATTGATTGAATATTTTGCATCTGAACGCAAGGGCATTATACGCAGCGTTATTGGGTTGGGTATTGCTTTGTGAGGAATTCGTAAAAAAATACGATATGATTTATAAAAATTTGATTTTTAAACATTTCGCATAATTTTTGAATCAAAATTCCTATAATTACCGCATGTAAGACGCAAACTAAAAAGGTCCCAACCTCACGGCTGTGACCTTTCTCAAATTTATGAAACGATTCTTCCTATTTTGTTCAATCCATTATTGTTTCTTCATCAATTCTTCAACCAGGCGTTTCAGCTCGTCTATCTGCTGCTGTTGCTCTTTGATTGCCTCAATCAGAACCGGGGTAAGTTTTACGTAATCAACTGATTTGAAGCCATCGCCATCGGTGTGAACAAGTTCTGGCATAATTTCCTCAAGTTCTTGGGCTATAACACCAATCTGCAAGCCTTCGGCATAGCCGTAATCAAGGCTGTCAGCTGATACGCCACGCACGGCGGCCATCTCCTCACGGTTTTTCCAGTAATAACTTACTCCGCGCAGTTTCAACACTTTATCCAATGCTCCGTCGAGCGTCTTGACATCTTTTTTCAAGCGTGAATCAGAAGGCGGTATCAAAGAACCGGTGTATTTCAAATCACCAGAAAAATAACCGGCATAAGAATTAGTGGCTACTGCAGCTTTTCCATAAACACCATAATTGGTGGTTGCGCCACTGGCCTGACCATAAACACCATAATTGGTGGTTGCGGTTTCATTTCCTCCTCCTTTTTGGGTAACGCCATAAACAGCATAATTGGTGCTACCTGTTCTTGCTGCGTCTACTACAGAATTCACACCGCGAACGTTTTTGCTATTCGAAGCAACAGGAACCCAAATATCGAAACCATAAAGATTTGTTGCCTCTGAATGCATCTCGATTCTGTGGCCGTAGGCATTATAGCTTTTACCGCTCACTTTAGTGAAACCGCCAGATGCGTCTTTTGAAGTGTTGTTTCCTGTAACAGTGATATTCATTGCTTTCTGGAAGTCTGTGTTATTGGCTAAAACTGCTTCAAACGCTCCACTTACTCTCAATCTTCCATCAAAAAGACCAGCATAACTATTGCTTCCACTTGCCGTACCATACACACCGACATTCTGATTTGTAGCCCCACTTGCCGAACCATAAACTCCATAGTTGACAGCAGCCGATGTTGATGCTCCATCTGGCTTGCGAGAAATACCGCGCACCGCCATATTTGTGCTATTAGTTTTTGTATTATCCACTATTGAGTTTACAGCATATATATAATTGGCTGATGCTGTGTTTGATACGTACGCATCGTAAACATAAATTGAATTGGCTGTTGTGTGCATGTTTATGCGGTTACCATACGCAACATTCGCTTTGCCTGTAACTTCTGTTTGTGAGCCATATAAATTACTACCAGTTGTGATGCCTTTTGCTGAAATCGATATTGTTGTGTCGTGGCCCAAATTGTTAACTTGTAGCATTCCGGTAACTTTAAGCAACTTATTATCAAATTCTCCGTAAATCAGAGGTTTGGAACTACTATTATTTGCGATATACAGTTTGTTGCTACCTGTTTCAGAGTAACCCGCGCCTTCGCCTATAAACACGTTTGACTCGCCATTAACATTATTAAAGCCTGCATATGTGCCTATAAACACATTGTTGCTGGCAGTTCCTTCACGAATATTAAAACCAGCTGCCGAGCCAATACATATATTGTTTACATTGTCTGTAGGTTTTGTGCCATAAAGGTTTGAGTTACCTATATAAATATTTGAGTTTCCAGTATTTCCAATACCAGCCCACTCACCAATGAATACATTAGAATTTCCGCCTGGCACTTCGTCACCCAAAGTACCCGCTCCATCACCAATAATAACATTGTTATTGCCAGAAGTCATCATTCCTGCCGCATCGTCGCCCAAGAGAATATTTCCGGAACCTGATTCGAAATAACTTCCCGCACGCTCACCAATAAATACGTTTTGATATGCATTTATTGCCGAATAACCGGCTTGATTACCTAAGAACACATTATAACTGCCATTATTGGAATAACCCGCGCGATTGCCCATGAATAGATTTCTTTCTCCTTTGATATTATTATAACCCGCTTTACTGCCAAAGAATAAATTATCTTCTCCTATTGTATTCTTATATCCTGCGCTATCACCCATAATTATATTATCAGAACCCTTGGTGTTGGCAAAGCCGGCATTATTTCCCAAAAACAAGTTTCTATTTCCATTTACATTAGAATAACCGGCTTTATTACCAATAAAAACATTATGGAATCCCACATTGCTATTATAACCGGTTTGGTGACCGAGAAATACATTTTCATAACCGGCAGAAATGCTATAACCAGCATCTTTGCCAATAACGACATTTTTATCAGCTCCACGATTATTAGAAGAACCATGACTTGCTGCATTTGTTCCCAAAAAGACATTGTCGGAACCGCCAGGGAAAAACGCGGCTGTGCTATCACCAATAATCACATTGCGTTCTCCTCTCTGTAACCAAATGCCTGCTTTACTACCCATTAGCACATTTCTTGAAGTCGCAGAAGGTGTGTGCATTCCGGCTTCTGAGCCTATATATACATTATCGTTGCCTGTTTGATTTGATTGCCCAGTTGCCCAACCTATAAATATATTGTTATCACCTTCTCGATTACCCAGTCCTGCAGCTTGCCCAATGAATACGTTTTTATCACCTGTCAAATTTTCGTAACCAGAATCATCACCAACAAATACATTGCCCCAACTATTATCATTATTTTTACCAGATTCATTGCCAATAAAGACATTACGGTCTCCCTCTGTATTGTTACTACCAGCTTTATAACCCAAAAAAACATTGTTTGTGCCTTTGGTGTTAGCAAAACCAGCATTGTTGCCAATAAAAGTGTTATATAAACCTGTATGTATGTTATGCTCATTATCATTTATTGCTTTTGTATTTTTTCCCGCATCATATCCTGCAAAGAAGTTTTGTGCCGTAACGTTCATATAGCTGGCATTGCCATTTGCGCCTTTCTCCGATACTGCAAAACCGCTCTTGCCGTTAGATGCGCCGTCTTTACCTTCAACGCCGAAGCCGCTCTTGGCTCCGCCACCGTCAACATAAACGCGGGTGCTGTCTTTAGTAACTTTCAAGATATCGGCATTCTGCCCCTTGCTTGCTCTTTTGCCTGCCACGGCAAATCCGCTCTTGGCGGCTTTGCTGCCATCGGCATCATCAATATAAACACGGGTGCTGTCAGAGTCAATAACAAGATAGTTAGAATTAGTGTCGTCTTTGCTACTTTTCACACTTGCCACAGCGAACTTGCTTTTTGGAGCCTTGCCTTTTGCGCTATCGTCAATAAACACTTTGGTTCCCTCGTTATTGATTAGGAAAAAGTCATCGGCTTCGTCAGCCTTTCCGCTGCGCACACTTGCTACGGCAAACTTGCTTTTCGGGGCCTTGTCACCGTCTTCGCCATCGACATACACCTTGGTTCCCTCATCGTTGATAACCAGATAATTGTCATTTATATCCTCACCGGCTTTGTTGCTTTTAACGCTTGCCACGGCAAACTTGCTTTTGGGAGCTTTGCCGCCAGTACCATCATATCCGTCAACAAACACTTTGGTACCCTCGTTGTTAATGAGGAAAAAGTCATCGGCTTCGTCAGCCTTTCCGCTGCGCACACTTGCTACGGCAAACTTGCTTTTCGGGGCCTTGTCACCGTCTTCGCCATCGACATACACCTTGGTTCCCTCATCGTTGATAACCAAATAGTTATCATTTATGCTTCCATCAGCTTTGGAGCTGCTTTTCACACTTGCCACAACAAACTTGCTCTTCGCTGCCTTGCCTGAAGAACCATCATATCCGTCGACAAACACCTTGGTTCCCTCGTTGTTGATAACAAAGAAATCGTCGGTAACTGTAGAGTCTTTACTGCTGCTACGGACACTTGCCACAGCAAATTTGCTCTTCGCTGCCTTGGTACCGTCGCCTTCGTCACCATCAACAAACACTTTGGTTCCCTGATTGCTAACAACAAGATAGTTGTCGATAACAGCCTTGTCGCCGTCTTTGGAGCTGCTTTTCACACTTGCCACAGCAAATTTGCTCTTCGCTGCCTTGCCTTCACCTTCGTCATCAACATAAACCTGTGTGCCATAGTTGTTTACAGCAAAATATGTATTACCATCGGTATCACCATCGCCTTTAGCCTTGCGGCCGGCAACAGCGAACCCGCTTTTGGCGGCTTTGTTGTTGTCGTTTTCGTCAACATAAACGCGTACACCATTCTTATAAACAGCAAAAACCACATTACCCTGCTCGTCTTTAACCGAGAACAGAGCCTCGTCGTCGCCCGTTCCGGCTTCGGCCTTAATTTGAATTTTGCTTGGGTTATCAATTTCGCTGGTTTTCTTGGCATACTCGGCAAACGGCACCGATTGCAGCTGTGATGTACCTATTGTTACAAAGTCGTCGTTACTTGCGGGGTTAGGTTTAAACTCGGATTTCATACTGATGTTGCCGGTACTCCAATCAATCTTGTCGAATGAATTACCCATAGTTGGCGTGCCGGTTCCCACTACCACCGAAACCACACCATATGTATTGGTGGTCTTTGTCTGAGTTTCCTGATACAGAACGTTGTCACCGTTGCTCAGTGTTATTCGCAAAGCGATGTCCTGGTTGGCCAGAAGGTTGCCGTCAGCATCGCGGATGACAGCTTGGTAACTGAAGCCGTTTTGGGCTATTGCCACTGTGGTTGCCAGCAATGCAGCAACCGACAAGAAGAAACATCTGATATTTTTCATAAACGATAAATGTTTAGTTGACTCATAATAGGTTGGAAAGATACAATATTTTTATATGCATTATCTTCTATTGGTCAAAATTAACACTTTCGAGCAGAAAACAACTGATTGTCAGGTTAATGCCTTTTTTGTCACCAAATTCGCTAAAAAAAATGCGTTAGTGTTATGTTGGTTGCATATTTTATTACTTTTGCAGTCGCAAAACAGCGGAGTTTAGCGCAGTTGGTAGCGCGCTACGTTCGGGACGTAGAGGTCGCTGGTTCGAATCCAGTAACTCCGACAAGCCTGGCCAGATTTGGGTCGGGCTTTTTTTATAGTTACAAGCGATAAGTTGCAAGGCATAAGGCATAGGTGAATAAAAAATTAGCAACTGAAAATGAACAATTTAAGGCAAAAGCCGTTTGCGTTTTAGTCATCATCTTCGTTATCGTTTTAGTCATCGTTTCCTAGTGGCACATAATTTGCATTTGGCAAACGAAATTTCAAGTTTATGGCAGATAAATTCTCTACTACATTCCAAGTATATACAAACAATGCCGACCCGCGCAAATTTGCAAAACCAGGTACGCTATTCGCATTTTTCATTGAGGCTGCGAGCATGCACGCCGAATTGTTGGGCATAGGACACCAGAGTTTGAAGGAAAATCACAATGCCTTTTGGGCGCTGTCGAAGGTGCACTTCGACATTCACCAAACACCGGTCTGGCATCAAAAAGTAGCAGTAACCACTTGGCCGTCTGGATATAACCGGTTATTCGCCCGTCGTTACTTCCAGATAAAAGCCGAAGACGGAACATTGCTTGCCGAAGGTGCATCGGACTGGGTGATAATGAGTTTTGAGAACCGTTCGCTGTGCAATGTGCAGACCATTGTGGGCGGTATCGACAAGTTTAATCTCGAGCAGGAACATCTTCAGCTGAATACTGTGAAAGTGCCGCAGGTCGACAGCGAGAAATCGGCTGTAACAACGCGACGGGTTATGTTCAGCGACCTTGACATGAATAACCATATAACTAGTATGCGTTACTTGGATTGGGCAGCTGACACCTTTGATTATGAATACCTTAACACTCATCTTGTGCAAAGCGTGGATATCAATTTCAACCATGAACTGCCCATAAACACCGAGACCACTCTCCTACGCCAGCAAACCAACGATAACGAGTTTATTGTGAACGGAGTGAATAACAACAGATTGGCGTTTGCGGTAAAAATGAGGTTTGTTTAACGGGTTAGATGTTTAAAATATAGAAGGGTTAGTGCTTCGCTGTTGAGTTTACTCATATAAAAAATCAACTTTCTAAACCTTCTCAACATTACTCAACTTTTCCCTTTCTTTGTCACTTGTCCCTTGCCATTTGTAACTTTTCCACAAACGTTTCCATTTTTAAACCCCATTAAAAATCAACGTTATCTTAAGTCAATTTGGCGATAAAATCTGGCCGTTGATACATAATATAAACTTTTTGCAATGTGAAAACTTTAAAGAGGCTTAAAGTTTTCTAATTTTGCGGCTCGATTTGAGAAACATTGGAAAAATGGACGCAAGAGACATCATACTCGACGGAGCCGCAAAACTTTTCAAGCAAAAAGGTTTGAAAAGTGTAACAATGGAC
>JAFZWI010000122.1 GCA_017617355.1 Salinivirgaceae bacterium
GAGCAAAGGACTGAAAATCCTTGTGTCCCTGGTTCGATTCCCGGTGGCACCACCTCACAAAAAAAAAGGACTTCAAAATTGAAGTCCTTTTTTCGTTTTTACGTGCGAGAAGAAATTCTTGTCACTTTCCTTCCTCAATTATTCTCATCCTGCAGATAAACCAGCCACCATTTACCGCCTATCAGCTCAAAGCGGCATTCGGTGACAAGACCAGCGTTCTCAATCCAGACACGCTCGGTAAAGGTTTTGTCGGTTTTATTGTAGCTCACCTTGTATTGCGTTGTGTCAACATCGTAAATGCGGGTGCGCATCATCAGCCAGTTTTTGGTTGACCATTTGGCTATGGTGTCAGAACTGACACAAAAACCCTCAATCGGAAATTTCACACGCGAAATTTGGAACAGACTGTCGTTGTGGAAACGGTCGTAGAATTTGTCGAAATTCTCAACTGCGGCGGGCTTTTTCGCCGAAACGCTTTCGGTTTTGGCACCTTGCCGCGCGCTGTCGGCTTTGGTTGTTTTGGCTGTCGGCTTGCAACCCGCAATGACGCAGCACAACAGCGCAATTGTCAGGAATTTCGTTCTCATCGCATTCGATTTGTTTATAAACGCAAAAACCCCTCGTTGTGAAACGAAGGGTTAGATATGCTATAAAAAAGTTATTAAGCTAACGAATTCACATGAAGAGCCAGACCTGATTTCAGGTTTGCAGCTTTGTTCTTGTGGATGATGTTGTTTTTAGCAAGTTTGTCGAGCATAGCTGTTACTTTCGGAAGCATTGCCTCTGCATCGGCCTTAACACTTGTTGCGCGCAAGTCGCGGACAGCGTTGCGGGCTGTTTTTGCATAATAGCGGTTGTGCTCGTTACGGGCAGCTGTCTGACGAATTCTCTTTTCTGATGACTTATGATTTGCCATAATCTTAAAATTTTAACCTTAAAATTGGTAGTCGGTAGGGGATTCGAACCCCTATGGCAAGAATGAAAATCTTGAATCCTAACCCTTAGATGAACCGACCATTCTGTTCAAAAAGTTGTTTATAAAATTCCGAAGAACGCTGCTAAAACGTTTCATTTTTAGCGGTGCAAACATACAACTATTTTTTGAATTGGAAGAGCTTGCCCTAAAAAAATATTTCTTTTTGCGACAATGCCGATAATTCGCTGAATATTAACAAAATGACAACGAATCACACTCGGTATCGAAAGGCGCGCCCGACGGTTGTTTTCAAATAGCACCGAAATCTTAAAATCAAATTATATTTGCCGCATAATAAAGAAAAGACGGTTGCGCTCAATATACGCCGCCGGTAAACATTCAAAACTATGGAATTATCAGCAGCAAATGTTTTTGCGGTTCTCCGCACCGTTATCCACCCCGAGCTGAAAAAGGATATTATCGCTCTCGGAATGGTGCAAAATCTTGTTATTGAAGGCAATAAAGTCAGCTTCGCGCTGGTTGTCGGGAAAAAGGAAAGTACCAACATTGCCGTGCTGAAACAGAATTGTGTGAACGCATTGGAGCAGGCTTTCAGCGGCATCGACGTCAGAGGCAACATCAGCGTTCAAGCAAAACCTGAAACTGAAGACGACGAGCCAAACGGAGTCCGCAACGTGCATAATATAATAGCGGTTGCATCGGGCAAGGGCGGTGTCGGGAAATCGACAGTGGCCGCAAACTTGGCTGTGGCGTTGGCGCAAAAGGGTGCGCGCGTCGGTCTTGTCGATGCCGATATTTACGGGCCGTCAGTCCCGATAATGTTCAACTTGCACAACGTGCGCCCCGTAATGGACGACGAGCAGATGATTGTTCCAATCGAAAAATACGGCATAAAAATGCAGTCGATAGGATTCTTTGTATCAGCTGCCGATGCGCTAATCTGGCGCGGACCAATGGCCACAAGCGCTCTCAAGCAGATGATTATGCAAACCGCATGGGGCGAACTTGACTACCTTCTTATCGACATGCCGCCGGGAACCGGCGACATTCATCTGGCTATCATTCAAATGCTTGCGATAACCGGAGCCATTATTGTCAGCACGCCACAGCAGGTAGCGTTGGCCGATGCCATGAAAGGTCTGAACATGTTCACAAACGACAAAGTGAACGTGCCGGTGCTTGGTCTGGTTGAAAACATGGCTTGGTTCACTCCTGCCGAACTGCCTAACAACAAGTATTTTATCTTCGGAAAAGAAGGTTGCAAAAAGCAGGCTGAAGCCAACGGATTGAATTTGCTTGGCCAGATTCCGCTTGTGCAAAGTGTTTGCGAGTCAGGCGACAACGGCACTCCGGCAGCCCTCGACAGCTCAACGGTTACCGGCAGCTATTTTCACGCCTTGGCCGACAACGTAATTGCTGCCATTGAATATCGGAACGAGCACCTTGCCGCCACCAAAAAAGTGCAAGTCAAGAAAGGGTAAGTTATTTAGAAATTAATAAATTACGATATAGGGACGTACCGCTTGCGTCAGCGTCAGCATAAGTGTTATCGTTTATAGTTATCGTTAAATATGCAAACAGTTTTCGGAAAAGAAATTCGCCGCAACGACATAGAGATAATGGCACCGGTTGGCTCTTACGAGTCGCTCGCCGCCGCTATTCAAGCGGGTGCCAACTCAATTTATTTCGGGATTGAGAACTTGAATATGAGGGCACACTCGGCCAACAATTTCACAATAGCCGATTTGCACAAGATTGTGGCCGTTTGCAAAGAGAACGGACTGAAATCGTACCTGACAATAAACACCATTGTCTATGACAGCGAGCTAGAGCTGATGCACCGCATTGTTGACGCAGCAGCCGAGGCCAAACTGACGGCTATCATTGCTTCCGACCTGTCGGTTCTGCAATATGCGCGAAGCAAGAATGTCGAAGTTCACGCCTCAACACAGCTCAACATAACCAACATTGAGGCTGTGCGCTTTTTCGCCCAGTTCTGCGATGTTATGGTAACCGCCCGTGAGCTCAATCTGGAACAGGTGGCCGCCATTGTCGGGGCTATCCACGAACAAAACATTCGCGGGCCAAAAGGCGAACTGGTTCAAATTGAAGTGTTTGCACACGGAGCGCTATGTATGGCCGTATCGGGCAAATGCTATCTAAGCCTGCACCAATACGGACGTTCGGCCAATCGCGGTGAGTGCTTCCAGGCTTGCCGCCGGGGCTACGAGGTAACCGACTGCGAGTCGGGTCAGCAACTGTTGATAGAAGACAAATACATTATGTCGCCCAAAGATTTGTGCACCCTACCCTTCCTCGACCGTGTTCTGCGCGCCGGCGTATCGGTTTTGAAGATTGAAGGTCGCGCACGCGGGCCAGAATATGTCAAAATGGTGGTTGACAGCTACAACCGCGCTATTGATGCCATTTGCAACGGAGAATTCAATCAGGAGCTGATTGACACTCTGACAGAACGGCTACGTAAGGTGTTCAACCGCGGATTCTGGGACGGCTATTACCTTGGCCGCAAGCTCGGGGAATGGAGTGGTGTGTACGGCTCAAAAGCCACCAAACGCAAAGAGTATGTGGGAAAATGCACCAATTACTTTACAAAGCTGAATGTGGCAGAGATAACACTTGAAAGCGGTGATTTGAACAAGGGCGACGAACTACTGATAATTGGCGAGACAACCGGTGTTTACGAGCACACTATCAGCGAGATGCGTGTTGATTTAAAACCCGTGGAGCATGCTGAGAAAGGCGAGGCGTTATCAATAGCCACAAGCCAGGTTATCCGCCGCGGCGACCGCGTTTACAAACTCGTCGATATGCGCCCTAGCCTTATGGAATGACGGCAGAGAGTAAAGTTGAAAAGGCATAAGGCAAAAGGCATAATCAATTACGAATTTTGAATTACGAACGCAAAACAATGGACTGTACTCATTAAACTTTAAACATTACTCTTACCTCTAAACATTTCAACACTTCCCTTCTCTATGATACAATCCGTTATATTCGATATGGACGGCCTTCTGGTCGATTCAGAACCATTTTGGCGGCAAGCCGAAATGACCGTTTTTTCGGCTTACGGAATCAACCTGACGGAAGACGACTGCCGCTCGACAACTGGCATGCGCGTAACAGAAGTAGCAAAACACTGGAGCACAAGAAACCCTGGCAAAATAACTGATACCGAAAAGGTTGCCTCTGAAATACTTGCCGAGACCACTCGCCTTGTCGGACTGCACGCCCAACCTATGGCTGGCGTTCAGCATGCCGTTGAACTTTTCTCCTCTTTAGGCTTGAAAATGGCCGTGGCTTCGTCGTCGGCAATGTCGCTCATAAATGTTGTTCTTGACAAACTTTCTATCCGTCAATATTTTAGCGAAATAATGTCGGCGGAAAACCTGCCTCACGGCAAGCCGCATCCCGAAATTTTCCTACGGACTGCCGAACTACTGAAAACCAACCCGGCGGAATGCCTTGTGCTGGAAGATTCGTTTTATGGGGTGTTGGCTGGCAAAGCCGCTTGCATGAAAGTTATAGCTGTGCCCGATGCGGCAATGTTTGAGCGCAAAGAGTTCATTATTGCCGACGCGCAACTTCATTCGTTAGCCGAAATTGACAAAAAACTGATTCTCTCGCTATGATACGTGGCAGATTCGCTCCCTCGCCAAGCGGTCGCATGCACCTTGGCAATATCTATAGTGCGGTGCTGTCGTGGCTGTCAACGCGCAGCCAAGGTGGAGAATGGATTCTGCGCATCGAAGACCTCGACCGTCAACGTTGCCGCCCGGAATATGCCACCCAGATTGAAGACGATTTGCTTTGGCTTGGCCTCGATTGGGATGAAGGCGGAAGCCGTGGCGGAACCAACGCCCCATATTTTCAAAGTCAGAGGGATGAATTTTATCAAGCAGAATTAGAAAAACTCAAACGGAAGAATCTACTTTACCCGTGTTTCTGTTCTCGAGCCGACATTATGGCAGCAAGCGCACCACACTCCTCCGACGGCTCGATAGTGTACAACGGACATTGCCGAAACCTTACAGAAAACGAGCGAATGGTACTATTGTCTACAAAAACGCCGTCTATTCGCATTGCGATTCCCGATGCGCTAAGTTCCTTTGTTGATGGACATTACGGTGAGCAAAAGTGCAATTTGCAGCACGATTGTGGCGATTTCATTGTCCAACGCGCTGACGGCAACTTTGCCTACCAACTTGCTGTGGTTACCGACGATGCGCTTATGGGTATAACCGAGGTTGTTCGTGGACGCGACTTGCTACAAGCCACACATCAGCAAATATTTATTTATAAGCAGCTTAACTACAATATTCCTACATTCTCGCACCTGCCGTTGCTAATCACAACACAAGGTGCAAGGCTTGCCAAACGCGACAAGGCTGCCGATATGGGCATACTAAGGCAACAATTCAAACCCGAAGAACTATTGGGGATGATTGCCTTCCTCTCCCATTTAATTGACCGTCAGCAACCTATATCACTTACCGAACTGACAAAGGAATTCTCATGGAGCAAAATTCCTAAAGAGGATATCTGTTGTGATTTGTGAAAAAGACTGTGAGCAAAATCAACAATTAATCGGCAAAAACACCGTTAATTTATATAACACACCTTATATTTGCACCCGCAATTGCAAATAGCTATGGCAGAAAACAAAGCAGTATTTCCGGGTTCGTTCGACCCGTTCACTTTGGGACACCATTCGGTTGTCACCCGTGCGCTTCCGCTTTTCGACAAAGTGGTGATTGCCATAGGTAAAAACACTCAAAAAAACGGATTCTTCAGCATCAGCGAGCGCATTGAGATGATTCGCGGCGTGTATGCCGACCAGCCCAAGATTGAGGTTACGGCTTACGACGGCCTGACAATAGATTTCTGTAAGAGCATAGGCGCAAATTTCATGCTGCGCGGCATCCGCACAGTGTCCGACTTTGAGTACGAATGCGCCATATCGCAGATGAACCAGCTTATGGACCCGCAGGTTGAGACAGTCTTTCTGCTCACCACATCAGAGCTGACACCGGTCAACTCCACCATTGTGCGCGACATTCTGACCTATGGCGGCAATGTCAGCCAGTTTGTGCCAGAGGGAATGGATATTGAAGGTGTTTTAAAACGACGCAACCAATCGAAATGAAAAAGATAAAAGCCATATTATTGCTGACTTTGATTGCCGCCGCAACCGCTGCATCCGCGCAGACGACAATAGTTGAGGGTTCAAACCGCACCTACCGGAACCAGAAGATTGAGGCCTACGCTTGCACCGACTACATATCGGGAGCCAACACTCTGGTGGGCAGCACCGTGGCCGACAGTCTTGGTAAATTCAAACTAGCTCTCAATATTACACGCACGTGCCGCGTAACGCTCAAATTGGGGCGCGCCAACGGCATCTTATATGCCGACACCGCAATGACTTACACAGTTCTCTTGCCCGATTTTGAGCCGCTGAGCAAAAGCGATAAACTTAATCCATACTTCACTCCTGATGAGTTTCTGGTCGGAATAAAAAACCCCGACCGCTATAACCTGAACATGTATGTTGATTTGTTCGATTACACATACCAAGATTGCCTTGAGCGCAACTACTACCGAATGCTGAAAAATCCGGACAAGCAATTCACCGACAGCCTGATAGAAACAATGGAGACCTCGTTCGACTCAATACCGAACGAGTTTTTCAGCGTTTACAGGCAATACAAATATGCATGGTTGAAATTCATCAGCTATATGCGCGATTGGCGGTATATGTCGCGCGAATATTTTGACAATCAGCCAATTGAATATGAAAATCCGGCATATATGGATTTGTTTAATCAGACGTTCACTAACTTCCTGCGAATGTATATGAACACACGCGAGGGTGAGCGCATCTATTCTGATGTGATTATGTCAAAAAGCCCGGTGAAAGCAAAGCAGACGCTGTCGAACTGCCTTGCCGTAACCAACGATACACTGCAGGAAATGGTGCTTCTGAAAAGCATCCACGACGCTCTCTACGACTACTACTTCAGAGCCAGCAGCCTGCTTATAACTCTCGACTCTATAAAGAACACAACAAAAATCGACCAGCATAAGTGCATTGCCGAGAATATTGAGCAGAAAAACGCCATTGCCAAAGCCGGCACCGCTGCTCCGGCCTTCTGCCTTGCCGATACGGCTGGTGTTTACCGTAGCGTCGATGAGTTCTGTGAGAAATACATCTACCTCAACTTCATTTCACTTGACAGTTATGCCTGCACGCAAAGTCTTGAGCAGTTGAGACTTATGAATGAGAAGACGAAAGACGTGATTCAGGTTGTGTCTATCTCGATTGACGAGGATTTCGACAAGGTGAAAAAATACTTCAAGCGCAACCACTACAACTGGATGCTCCTTGACTACAAAGCCGACCCCACAGTGCTCGACCGCTATAAGGTAAAGGCTTATCCGTCTTATTATCTGATAGATACCGAAGGTAATCTATGTATGTCGCCGGCAGCTTCGCCGTCGGAGGATTTCGAGAAGCGCTTCTTGCAATACTATCGCGACCAGCAGAAAAACAGGCAATGAGTTTTATGTTACAAGTTTTAAGGCATAAGTGATTATGAATAAACTGATTTTTGCAACACATAACGACCACAAGTTCGGCGAGGTAAAAAAACTTATTGGCGACCTTTACGATTTGGTTGACCTTGACGACATAGGCATAACCGACGATATTCCTGAAACCGGCGATACGCTTGAGAGCAACGCCCGCATAAAGGCGCGGTATGTGAAGGAGCATTGTGGCAACAGTGTTTTTGCCGACGACACTGGTCTCGAGGTTGAGATTTTGAACGGCCAACCGGGCGTTTACACGGCACGGTTTGCAGGCCCCGAGTGTGATTCGGAGAAGAATATGGAGAAGCTGTTGCGTGTTATGGAAGGCGAGGAGAACCGCCGCGCGCAGTTCCGTACGGTTATCTGTCTTATCATCGGCGACAATGAATATTTGTTTGAAGGTGTTGTGAAAGGCCGTATTGCCACAAAAACATCGGGCACAGGCGGTTTTGGCTATGACCCTGTGTTCATTCCTGACGGCTATGACAAAACTTTTGCCGAAATGCCGTCTGAGCTGAAGAACCAGATAAGCCACCGTGCCATTGCTGTGGAACGGTTCGCAACATTTCTGAAGGAGTTGGGCAACTGACAAATCAACTTTCAAAGCTGTCAACTTTTACTATATTTACCGACTTTTAAGGAAGGTTTATTATGAGTAACGATATATCACGCGGGTGTTTTGTTGAAAGCATCGACCCAGAAACAGCGGCAAACACTAAGATTCCGTACTGCGGGAAGCTTAGTGTCTTCGACTGGCTGAACGACATCCCCGACGGAATAAACAAGAACGAGATTTACGAAGTCAGATTCAAAAATACCCGCAAGGGCTACTATTACAACTCAAACGGGCTGCATTTGACTGCGGGCGATATTGTTGCTGTTGAGGCCTCGCCAGGTCACGACATCGGTATCATTTCGCTTGCGGGTCAGCTTGTGCTTAACCAGTTGAGCAAATACAATATCAATCCGAAAGGCGAATTCAAAACCATATACCGTAAGGCCAAAGCCACCGATATTGAGAAGTGGAAAGAGGCTATTGCGCTTGAGAAGGAGACAATGATTGAGTCGCGCAAGATAGCCGTTGACCTTCATCTCGATATGAAGATTGGCGATGTGGAGTATCAGGGCGACAAGACCAAGGCCATTTTCTACTACATTGCCGACGACCGCGTTGATTTCCGCCAGCTAATCAAAATTCTGGCTGACCGATTCCATATCCGTATCGAAATGAAACAGATAGGTGCCCGTCAGGAGGCTGGTAGAATTGGCGGTATAGGCTCATGCGGGCGGCAACTCTGTTGCTCCACTTGGATGAGCAATTTTGTGTCGGTAACAACCACAGCGGCCCGTTATCAAGAGTTGTCGCTCAATCCGCAGAAGTTGGCCGGACAGTGCTGCAAATTGAAGTGCTGCCTCAATTACGAGGTTGACGCATACATCGACGAGCGCAAGGATTTCCCATCGTCGGAAGCTTCCATTATGACAACTGCCGGCAAGGCATATCATCAGAAAACTGATGTATTCCGCCGTCTTATGTGGTATTCGGTGGGCGACGCTAACAGCCTGGATATGATTCCGATACCGGTGGAGAAGGTTAAGGAGTATCTGGAGATGAACAAACGGGGCGAGAAAGTGGAACTTGAGACTAATGTTGAGACCGAAAACAGACCGTCAGCTGAAATCGATTTCTCACAAGTGGTTGGGCAGGACAGCCTTACTCGCTTCGACTCGTCGAAAAAGAAGAAGAAAAAAAGAAGACACGGCAACCGCTCAAACGGTGGCGAACGCAATAATGCACAACGTAATGAAGGCAATAAGAATAGCGGCGGCAATTAGTCTTCTGGCTGTGTTCGCATCGTGTGACAGCCGGCTTTACTATGAACGTAATTACGTAATGGCGGACGAAGAATGGCTTCGCGACAGCGTGCTTGAGTTCAGTGTCCCGGTAACCGACACGCTTCAGGCTTATAACATATTGTTCAACAACCGCATAACCGGACAATATCCATACAGCAATATGTACCTTTTCATCACCATTGCCGCTCCCGACAAGTCGCACCAGGTGGATACGCTTGAATGCATCTTGGCCGACAACCACGGCAAATGGCTCGGAAGCGGGTTTGGCAATGTCTGGACAAACAATGTGTATTACAAGAAAAATGTAAAATTCCCCAAAACAGGAACTTATATGTTCTATGTTGAGCAGGCGATGCGTGTTGAGAAACTGCCGCACGTGCTGAGCGCGGGAATCAGAATAGAAAAGAACAACTAATATCAGCGAAGTGGGAAAGGGAAAACTTGCAAAATTCAGGGAGAACGCAGCGTTTGAGAACGTTTTTCAACCCGAAGTGGCTGATTTCTTGAACTATACAAGTCCGCTGAAGGGCAATTGGCGGCAGCAGGTGTTCAAAAACAACAATCCTATTGTGCTTGAGCTTGGCTGCGGCAAAGGCGAATATACGGTTGGTATGGCGCGTATGTTCCCCGATAAGAATTTTATCGGCGTAGATATAAAAGGTGCCCGCATTTGGACCGGAGCAAAGCAGTCGAATACCGAGCAGATGCCCAACGTGGCTTTCCTGCGTACCCGCATCGAGATAATTGACAGATTTTTTGCACCCGACGAGGTTGATGAGATATGGATTACATTCCCCGACCCGCAAATGAAAAAGCGTCGCGCAAAAAAAAGGCTCACATCAAGTGCGTTTCTGGCAATGTATAAGCGGTTGCTTGCCGACGGCGGAATAGTCAATCTGAAAACCGACAGCCGCTTCCTTTATTACTACACATGCGAAGTGGCAAAGGTCAACAACCTGCCTGTTGAGCGCCAGACTGCCGACCTTTACAGCGAGCCTTGGATTGACGATGTGCTGAACATCAAAACTTATTATGAGCAACTCCACATCGACGACGGCAACACCATTCACTATTTGAAATTCAGGCTTCCGCAAGAAGGAGAACTTGTAGAACCGGATTTTGACGACACGGCTGAAGCTGCCGAACTAATTGGAAAAAATTGAATTAACATAAAAACAAAAACAATGGAAAACGAAGTAAACGGCGCAAACGCAAGCAATCCTAAAATGGATGTTGTGCGTTCAAAAAACCAGATAGACTTTTTCATGCACAACTACACCGTATATAAAAAAAGCGGTGTGGTGGTAATCGACGTTATGGAACCAACTGCCGACGGTGAGGACTTGCACAGCTTCTACGAACTTACAAAAGAGGAGTTTGAAAGCGACGATTTTCGCGTTTTGGCCGATGCCATTCGCAAGAATCCGCAGCAGTATGCCGACCGCCGGTTACTGTAAAGAATCTACTGACAGCCAGCAGTGTTTCATCCATTCGACAACCTGCCAGACGGAGTGCGGCTGCCCGAGCAGTTCACATGTCCGTTTTGCTACACGCCACACCCTTTGGTGCGATTGGCTGCCGGCGAGTTGATGAAGCATATTGCCGCACGCACCGAGTGGCATCGTGAGTTGCAAGCGGGGAAAATGTTCGGTGTGCTTGTGGCTCAAAACACAAGTGGGCAACTAGGCTACATTGCCGCTTTTTCAGGCTTGATAGCTGGTAGCGGCAACCATGATTTCTTTGTTCCGCCCATCTTTGATTATACCTGTCCCGACGGTCATTTCAAACAGACCGAAAAGCAAATATCGGAGCTTAACACGCAGATAGTTGACGCAGAAAACTCACAACAACTGACCGACCGCAAGCGGCAGCTTGCCGAGACCGAAGAGCAAGCAAAAATCGAGATTTCGGAACGGAAAGCCCTGAACCGCGAGCATAAAGCCGAACGTGACCGTCAGCGCAATCAGCAGTTGACTGTCGAACAACAATCCATACTAACACGACAGAGCCAGTTTGAGAAAGCCGAACTCCGGCGGCTTGAGCGCAAATGGGCAGACAAATTAGAAGAAATCCAACAACAAATATTTGATATTGAGCAAAATATCAATCAGTTGAAAAACAGCCGCCGACTGATGTCGGAGAATTTGCAGCAGTGGCTATTTGAGCAGTATGTGGTACTCAACGCCCGAAGCGAAAGCAAAACCATAGGCCGTATTTTTGCCGATGAACAAGGCTCTGTGCCACCTGCGGCCACAGGGGAATGTGCCGCTCCCAAATTGCTGCAATATGCTTATAAGCACGGTTTAAGGCCATTGGCAATGGGCGAATTTTGGTGGGGTGACTCGCCCGAAGGCGAAATCCGGCAGCACGGCAACTTTTATCCGGCTTGTCATAACCGTTGCCGTCCGTTACTCAGCTTTATGCTCCAAGGTCTTGATGTTGAACCGAACAGACTGAACCAAAATCAGTTGCAAATAAAAATCATATACAACGATAATTGGCTTGTGGCCGTTGATAAACCTGCCGGGTTGCTGTCGGTACCAGGAAAAGACGATGCCGATTCGGCTTTGGCGCAGTTGCAGAAGCAATATGGCGAAACGGCTGACATTCAGCCTGTTCACAGACTCGATATGCAGACATCGGGAGTGTTGCTTTTTGCAAAAGACAAATCGACCCAAGCGGCAATGATGCAGTTGTTTGAGCACCGCCAAGTGGCTAAGCGTTATGTGGCAGTTGTTGAGGGCGTTCCGGCAGAGAAGCAAGGCACAATAAGCCTCCCATTGCGTGCCAACCTTGATGACAGACCGCGGCAAATGGTTGATTTTGCGCATGGTCGTAAGGCTGTGACACGCTACAAAGTGCTTGGTGGCAATGACAAACGGACTATTGTCGAATTCTTTCCGGAAACAGGGCGCACACATCAGCTTAGGGTTCATGCGGCCCACCCGTCAGGTTTAAAATGCCCCATTGTGGGCGACAATCTGTACGGCTCGCCAGCCGACAGACTTTATCTGCACGCCGCGCGGATAGATTTTGTTCATCCTCTTACAGGCGAAAAAACAACAATTGAATGTAAGGAGGATTTTGGACCAGGGTTTGAACAGCCTATACCTTCACAGGCTCCACATGCAGAATAACCTGTGTGCGCTGACCGTAACGTTCGCGCAGCCTGTGCTCCACATCAACGGTTGCCTCATGCGACTCGCTGACTGTCATATTGCCCGGAACACGCACATGCAGTTCAATGGCGATGCCTGACCCAATGCGGCGGGTCTTCAAATTGTGTACATCACTGAAATGCTTGTTACTCAGTACTATCGACTCAATTTCGTCTTCTTGTTCCTTTGGCAGAGAGCGTTCAAGCATCTCGCCAATGCCTGGTTTGATAAGGTCGTATGCAACTTTGGCAATCAGAACGCTCACGGCAACAGCGGCAATGGGGTCGAGAATGCACCATTTATCACCAATAAAATAGGCTCCGCCAATACCCAGAAGCGTGGCAATTGACGACAGCGCATCGGAACGGTGATGCCACGCGTTGGCCACAACCACCTGCGAGTCTACACGCTCGCCAACCCGGCGTGTATATCGGTACAAAGCCTCTTTTATGACGATAGAGACAGCCGCAGCTACAAAAGCAATGGCCTCGGGCTGTTCAATACTCTGCCCGTTCGCAACCGCGGCCACAAGGTTCACGTTTTTCCAGAAGATGCCGACAGCCACGCAAAACAGTGCCAGTCCTATGATAATAGTTGCCAGAGTCTCAAACTTGCCGTGTCCGTAGTCGTGGTCTTCGTCCTTGGGCATTGCTGATACCTTGACGAAAATCATAACCACAAGGTCCGTCACAAAATCGGATATTGAGTGGATGCCGTCGGCAATCATGGCGCCGCTTCGTCCTATGATTCCTGCCGCAATCTTACCCGCCGACAGAAGAAGATTGGCAAAAAAGCCTATCCATGTCGCCCGATATATCTGTTGCTCACGATTCATTTTTATTGGAGAAACGGCTTCAGCCTTTTACATATAAATAAGTAGAGACGTTGCGTGCAACGTCTCTACATGTTATTGTTTCTTCATCAGTTCCTCAACCATGCGTTTCAGCTCATCAATCTGCTGTTGTTGGTTGTCTATCTTTGCCTGTTGTGATGTGACGGTTGTTTGCAGCTCGTCTTTCTCGGCTTTCAGCTCCTTCATAGCCTCGATAAGGATTGGTGCAATGGCCGAGTAGTCAACTGTTTTGAAGCCATCTGCATCGGTGTTAATCAATTCGGGAAATTCCTGCTCGATTTCTTGTGCTATAACACCAATGTGCTTCTTGTCATCGAAACCATATTTCAAATTATCAGTTGAGATACCTTTGGCGGCAGCCATTTCCTCTCGGTTTTTCCAATAGTAGGTTACACCACGAAGTTTAAGCACCTTATCAAGCGCTCCACCTATGGTTTGTACATCTTTCTTTAAGCGCAAGTCCGATGACAAATTACTGCTTACCATATAAACATGACCAGCAAAATATCCAGCAAAATTAGTGCTACCAAGATCGGCATACCCATAAACACCTACAGCACACTCACCATTATAGGCCTCGCCATTTACACCATGATTATGAACACCTGATTTTTTTGAAATCGCATGTCCGTTAACGCCAACATTCCTCTTACTTCCGTCGGTACTCTCTCCAAATATGGCCGAATTGCAATCTAGAGTAGATTCTATAGTACTCTGTACGAATACGGGACAATCATAGTTGCCTGTGATAATGTTCACGCCATGTCCATAAATGGTTCTCCAACGGTAAGAATCTGAGCCTAAATTGTAGTTATAATTATAATTAGGGTTGACGTTTCCGCTAACTGTGAGAGTGTTACCAATGGTTGCACTGCCACTTGTATTAAGAGAAGTTGCATACACGGTTCCCCAACGGTTGCTAGTTGTACCTAAAGTATAGCTGGTACTTGATGGTTTTAATGTTGAGGTTACACTGCCACTCAAGCTAAGGTTACCTCCTATAGTTGCATCACTACTAGTATTAATAGTTTTTGTATAAACACTATTCCAACGCTCGCTTGCTGAATATCCACCCAAATCAAGGTTGGTAGCATTAGGCTTTAATGTTGAAGTCACTTTGCCTGAAACTGTGAGGTTGCTTGAAACTGTAAGGTTGCCATAAACGCTTGCGTCGCCAGAATAAAATGAATTTGTGGTAATAGCAGTTGTTATCAAGCCCCAATCTCCAGTAATATCAATATACTTTGCAGTCAAGGTACTAGTGCTAATTGATTTTGCTGTTAATGTGTTGTCAATAGTTGCGTTACCAGAAGTATTAAGGGTTCCAATGTTTGCTGTGCCACTATTAAGAGTGATGGCGTGCACGGCATCCCATTCGTTGTGTTCAGCACCTAAACTGCATGTTCCAAATGGGTTTAACGATGTGGTTACATAACCATTAACAGCCAAATTGTTTACTGTTGCCGCGCCGCCGTTGATGTTACTTGCATAAACAGCATTCCATTTGTTGGCTTCCGAGCCCAGATTAGGATATGTGCTGGTTTTGTACGGAATTAAATCGGATTCCACTGAGCCATAGACGTTTAGATTGCATCCAATAGTTGCACCACCAGTAACAGAAAGAGATGCTCCTAATATACTACCATCAACGGTCGCATTACCACCAATGTTTGCATTACTTGAAATGTCAAGGCTTGTGCCTGAAATCTCGCCAGTGGTTAGGCTTGTCACTGTTGCGTTGCCAGCCGACAATGCCCCATTGATGATTGCATTACCAGTAGTGTTGAGGCTTGCACCAAATACACTGCCAGTACTATTGAGGCTTGCTACGGTTGCAGAGCCAGTTGTTGTGAGGGTGCTTGCATTCAAATCCTTTGCATACACTGTTTTCCAACGGAGGTCAGAAGTACCCAAATCATAAGAGTTTGTGGTTAATGGTTTTAATGCTGAGTTTATGCTACCAGTAACGTTCAGAAGGCTGGTAAACGTTGCCGAGGTTGAAACAGTGACGTTTGTAAATGATGCCGAACTTGAATTGATATTGCTTGCATATACATTGTTCCAACGGTTGTTGGTTGAACCTAAAGAACTATTTGAAGTGGATGGATATAGCGATTGCTCAACTTCAATATTCTTAACTTTTAACCTGTCGTTAATCTGTACCTCGTTGTTTGCAAAATCACCATAAATCAATGGCGTTGTGTATTTGCCATTTGCTATATAAAGTTTATGGCTGCCGGTTTCTTTCTCTCCTGCTTTGTAGCCGATAAAGACATTGTCTTCTCCTTGTTGATTGTCAAAACCAGCATGGTAACCCATGAAAACATTGCGCGAGCCTTTCTTGTGATTGTATGCCGCCGATTTTCCTACAAAGACATTCTCGTCGCCATACTCGTCGTATGCTGCTGTTGTGGGCAATGGCGTAACATCATAATATCCGAAACCTGCGCTGTCGCCAACAAACACATTGTTTGTTCCTTGGGTATTGTTGTATCCTGCCAGATTGCCCAAAAACATATTGCCGTTACCTATAGTATTGCCTCCGGCCATGTCGCCCATAAAAATATTGTCGTTACCTTCGGTGCTGAAGTATCCTGTTTTCCAGCCAATATATATGTTGCTCGTTCCTCCCACGTTATTCTTTCCAGCATTGTAGCCGAGCATCACATTGCCACTTCCCTGATTAGTCTCGCCTGCGCTTTCTCCAATAAAAATATTATCACGAGAGTTATCAGATTTTTTGCCGGCATTGTTGCCAATGAAAACATTGTTCAATCCCAATTTATTACTCTTTCCAGCACGGTAGCCGACAAATACATTATTGACACCGTCAGTATTGCTGTAGCCAGATTCGGTGCCGATAAAAATGTTCTGTTGGCTTGTAGTATGGCTGTAACCCGCATTAGTACCAATGAAAACATTGTCAACCGAAGTTGTATTTGCGCTCGAACCGACACCGGCTCCCTTACCGATGATAATATTGCGCTCCATATATTTTGCTTCGCTTCCTGCGGAATTTCCCAAAACAACATTGTCGCTGCCGCTTACATTTTTCATTGCGGCCTGATAGCCAAGATAAGTGTTGTTTGAAGATGTTTGCCCATTATGTCCCGCGTAATTGCCTATGGCCACATTGCTCGAACCGCTTGTGTTGTTATATCCTGCCGAGTTGCCGAGGAATACGTTGTTCGAGCCATCGTATAGAGTCTCAGTCTGGTTCGTAATCGGGTTTATATAATTCGGAATAATGGTTGTTCCATTAGTATGATAACCAGCCATTTTGCCGATAAACACATTGCCTGCGGCTTTTCCGTTGCTATAGCCGGCTTGGTAGCCAATTGCAACATTGTTCTTGCCCTCGGTGTTTTGTTGACCGGCGCTATTACCCATAAACACGTTGCTTTCGCCTGAAGTGTTGGATGTGCCGGCGTTGTTGCCGACAAAAGTGTTGAACATTCCATAAGTGTGAATCTCATTTCCTGAAGATTCGATGTTCGGGTTGGTGTTTTTTCCGGCATTATAGCCTGCAAAGAAGTTCTCTGCTGTCACATTCATATAGCCTGCATTGCCATTTGCGCCTTTCTCGGTAACGGAAAAACCGCTCTTGCCACCTTCGCCTGCTTTGCCTTCAACACCAAAGCCGCTCTTGCTGCCGCCACCGTTAACGTAAACGCGGGTGCTGTCGGCGGTAACTTTCAAAATATCGGCATTGCCGCCTTTGGCTCCGCTCTTGCCAGCCACAGCAAAGCCACTCTTTGCAGCCTTGCCGTCATCGTCAGTGTCAATATATACTCGGGTGCTGTCGGAGTCGATAATAAGATAGTTTGGATTATCGCCCTTGGCGCTTTTGCCTGCTACAGCAAACTTGCTTTTGGCCGCTTTGCCCGAGCCTTCGTCAATAAAGACTTTTGTGCCTTCAAGGTTGACAACCAACAAGGTGTCGCTACCTTTGGCTTTCTTTCCCGCCACAGCGAATTTGCTCTTGGCAGCCTTATCGTCACCCTCATCGACAAAGACTTGTGTGCCGGACTTGTTCACAACCAGATAGTTATCGTCTTCACCGTCTTTGGCTTTCTTGCCTGCAACCGCAAATTTGCTCTTGGCCGCTTTGCCAGGCTCGGTGGGGTCGTCATCAACAAAGACTTTTGTTCCTTCAAGATTGACAACCAACAAATTGTCGCCACCCTTGGCTTTCTTGCCGGCCACGGCAAATTTACTTTTGGCTGCCTTGTCATCATCCTCGTCAACAAAGACTTGTGTGCCGGCCTTGTTCACAACCAGATAGTTGTCATCCTCACCGTCTTTGGCCTTCTTTCCTGCAACCGCAAATTTGCTCTTTGCCGCTTTGCCAGGCTCGGTGGGGTCGTCATCAACAAAAACTTTTGTACCTTCAAGATTGACAACCAACAAGTTGTCGCCGCCCTTGGCTTTCTTGCCAGCCACGGCGAATTTGCTCTTTGCTGCCTTGTCATCATCCTCGTCAACAAAGACCTGCGTGCCGGCCTTGTTCACAACCAGATAGTTGTCGTCCTCACCGTCTTTGGCTTTCTTTCCTGCAACCGCAAATTTGCTCTTTGCCGCTTTGCCAGGCTCGGTGGGATCGTCGTCAACAAAGACTTTTGTGCCTTCAAGATTGACAACCAACAAGGTGTCGCCACCTTTGGCTTTCTTGCCAGCCACGGCGAATTTGCTCTTCGCCGCCTTGTCGTCAC
>JAFZWI010000123.1 GCA_017617355.1 Salinivirgaceae bacterium
ACCTATGGCACCCCGTTTGCTTAAGATCGGTGAAAAAGTACAAAAAAATTGAAACCGTCCAAATGTTTGTTTAAAAAAAAAGAAGATAGTTTTTCCCCTCTTTCATTTACACTTTGATATATGCTGTTTCCCACTCCGACCATTCGCCATCGTTGTCGCACACGCGGAATTCAATTGTTGCAATGCCATTCTCTTTGAAAATGTAGGATATTTTGCTAAGAGGAGTTACAACGTTATAAATTATATCAGAAGGACTTGTGATTTTGTACTCGTATTTTTCAATACATCCACCTTGTTTTGCGTCGCCATCGAACGATTGGTTCAAATCAATTTCTATCTCGCAGTCATCGAGATTTTTAACCAGCTCAACTTTGCCTTTGGCCACAGGCTTCACATTGAAAAACGCTGTTATTGTGAAGAACAGCTCCGAGCTCTTGCCGTAAATGTCGGTGGCGGTGAATGTACCTTGCACCGTTCCCTCGCTTTGAGCCTCTATTTTCAACATTCCATTGCCAAATTCGTACTCGAAATCGCCGATGGTGTCGGAAACAGCCAAAACAGGCTCTTGAACGTGAACATCGCTGCAAATGAACTCGTATGTTTGCTGATGCTTGATTTTTATGGTGTCGGCCAAATAAGCCGGTGCGTTTTGGTTTGTATGACCGCTCCATATAAACTGTGGTGGGTTGTCATTTTCATAGAAATAATCTTCGCGGTGGCAACTGCTCACAACCATTGCCAGCATTGCCGCACCTATCAGTGATAGTCTCATATTTAAATTGTTATTCATGTCTAATTAAATTTACGATTAGAAATAGGTTTAAAATCTAACAACCAGCTGCCGCCTAATGTCAGCTGTGGGACAACGGCGTCAAATTCGCTATAGCCGAAGCGCTCCTTAACTTCGAGCCACACTGTCCACTGATAGTTTATGAAATACTTGCATTTGCAGCCAAGCTCACCCAGACACATGAACGAAGCCTTGCTGATATCCTCAACTTTGCTCTTCATATTATCAACACCAATCTGGAAACCGGCTACACCATCAACATAAAACTTGTTGTCATATCCATAGAAATTGTAACAAACTTGATTGTCAACGGCATACCGCATGAATTTTGTAAATCCCTTTTTGCCGCCGCTGATGTTCAGACGTGAGTCAAGACTTACTTTGTCGTTGAACCAGTAGGTGTCGCCCAGTGTGCCGCCGTATGAGTGGTCGGACATGAAGAATCCGCCACCAATGGTAATTGCGCCTTTAACGTGATTGTGCAGCGGCTGCGCGCTCATACTATTGACACACAAAGCCAGAAAAGTAACTGCAAAAAATTTAAAAATGTATTTCGTCATAGTTTCAATCATTAATATTTGACAATTTTTTCATAATGCACATTACCGTTGCTTTCAACCACAATCACGGTGTAGGTGCCTTCAGGATAAGCGGATATATCGATTTGCTCTGTTGCAAACACGTTGGTCTTGAACAAAGCCGCTCCGGCGTTGTTTATGATGACAACCTCCGCTTCGCCGGATGTTTCAACCATCAGGTAGCTGCTTGCAGGATTAGGATATACGCTGACATTGCCTGCACTGCTTTCGTCCACATTGGTAACTGTTGCTTCGTTGACGCTGATATAACCGGTTTTGGTTATTTCGGCAACACAACCCTCGCTACTGCTCAGGCGTAGCTTGACATCGAACACGCCATCGCTATTATAATAGTGCCACGGGTTGCTCTCATATGAGCCGTCGGCGCCGTCGCCAAAGTCCCATTCGCATTGGGTGTAGTTTGATCCATTGTTGGTGAAATGAACCACACCTCCGGCATCAAGTATAATCTGGTCTGTTATAAAGTCAGGAGACATCTCAACAACGGTCAGTTCCACATTTTCTTCAGTTAGAAGATCGTTAGAATTGATGTATGTTTTCAGTTTCAGAGTTGAACTTACATCTATCGAATTCAAGTTGAGTGTCGCACCAGAAGCTATCAAGTTGCCATCGGCGTCGAACCACTTGTACTCGCCGCCTTCCACACCTGATGCCACAATGTTGACAGCATCGCCCTTGCAGTAGCGTTCCTTCTGATTAGCCAATTCTATATTCGGCATCTTGATTTTCAGTTCAATAACATTACTGTTTTGGGTTTCATTGCTATCGACAATAGCCCTGTAGAACGATGTTGTTTCTTTAAGACCTGTTGGCTGGAATTCGGCAGATGTGGCACCTTCTATTGGTGTGAAATCGGTGTCGTTGCCTTTCTTCCAATACCATTGGTAGCTTGCCGAACCGCCTACATTGCCACCGCTGGCTTCGGTTTCGTTTTGCAACAAAGGCAGCTGCTGTCCAGCATAATAGAAATCAGCCAAATCGTCAACGGTAATGGCACCGCTAAGAAGAGGAACGTTCACCTGAATTTCGAAGGCAAGTTTCTCCTGATCCCCGCTAATGTCGTAGCGGCGGTAGGTTGTGTTGCAATCAGGCAGCACATTGATTGTGGCTGTTGTGTCGTCAATCGGGACAAATTCACCGTTGTCGCTTGCCGAACATTTCTCCCAACGGTAGTGGTACTCACCATTGCCACCGGAAGGTGTTGTTCCGCCAATTGTTATTGGAGTATTGCCCACTGTATATGAGGTGCCAAATGTAGTTCCCGGAACCAAATCGGGATATACATCGAGTTGTGCGGCATCGGTAGTAATAGTTTTTGTTGGATAGAGCGAGTCGCTTACCACGCAACGGTACTCTTTGGCTTCAGTAATATTCTCCACAATATAAGTTGGCTTGTCTGTATTAGGTATATCTTGCCATACACCGTCTAACAGCGTCTGCCATTGATAGTCATAGAATCCGCTACCATTAATTATTCTCACCGTTATAGGTGTATTTGTGCCGTAGCTGAGTTTGTCTTGAGCATATAACAGCGTATCAATCTTCATTGGAGCAACCCAGCTGCATGGCAGAATCTCGGTTGTTTTTTCCTGTGAGTCGCCGCTAACAACCACCTTATACAGATAACTGATGGCAACGTTTGTGTTGTTTTCAAAGCTGTCGGAGAAGGATGAAGAGTTGGTACCCACAGCCGCCCAGTCGGATTCCGTGCTTTTGCGATACCACTGGTAATTGTAGGACTCATCGCCACCAGTTGCCACAACACTCAAATTAACAGCGTCGCCACCATAGACAATGTTGTTGCCAAGAATGTTGCCAACTTTCAGCGATGGACGACGGGTAATTTCTGTAACACCGGATATGCCACTTTGACTGTCGCCTGACACAGCCACCCGGTAATACATTGTAATTATTGCATCTGTTTCATTATTACCTGTTTCGATAAGTGAGCTATAGATTGCACCCTGGATGTCAGTCCAAACAGCATTGTCCTCGCTTACTTGCCATTGATAGTTGAATTCGTCGTTGCCGCCTGAAGCATCGGCCTTGAGGGTAACGCTTGCGCCGCTATAGGTGGGTGTGGAGCCTTCGGTAATTGACGGCGTGCTTACTGTCAATATCGGACGCCAAGAGATTGTGACATAATCCGAGTATGCATCCTGACTATCGCCGAAAACTTTGACACGGAATTTACGTGACATAGTTGCGCTGCCCATATTGAGGGTGCTTACCATTAACCGTTCGCTCGTCTCATTTTGCAAATCATTCCAAGAGGAATTGTTTTCTTCCTGCCATTGATATGAATAGTTCTCGCCAAAGCCGCCCGACGGATGAGCTTCAATAGTTATGCTGTTGCCGCAGAAGGTGGTTATATTGCCGCCAGTGATGGCTCCTGCTGTTAATGCCGGACGATATGTTACTGTAACAGATTGTGTCTCTTTGGTTTGATTATCGCCGGTTACTACCGCACGGTAGTATTTTATAAGATTTGTACTTTCTGGATTTGAACTGCTCACTGCAAATGGATTGTGATCACTACCCGGAATATCGTTCCAATTAGTATTATCAGTACTCTCTTGCCATTTGTAGGAGTAGGCTCCATTTCCTCCTGACGGGGTAGTCGAGAGTGTAATATTTCCACCACTATAGGTTGTTACTCCACCACCGCTGACGCTGCCTACTGCCAATTCCGGACGCCATATTACCTGAACCGATTCAGCTGTTTTGTTCTGGCTATCGCCGGAAACTTTCACACGGAAGAATTTCGTCTGATTTTTTCCGGTTACGGAATATTCTTTGTTGTCAGCACCGGCAATGTCGCTCCATGACAAATTATCATCACTCACTTGCCATTGATAGCTGTAGTTGTTGCCTCCCAAACCACCCGACGGGTGCGCTTGCAGAGTTGCACTCGCGCCATAACTATAGCCTCCTCCGCCTGTGATTGTACCAGCCACCAATGCCGGACGCCATGAGACTTCGTATCGTGCAGAGTATGCGGTTTGGTTTTCCGCGGTAACTTTAATGCGGTAATATTTATATAACTTCGAGCCGCTTTCATTGGTGTTGCTTTCCGTGTACGATTGACTATTTGCATTCGGAATGTCATTCCACGTGGAATTTTCTTCTGCTTGCCATTGATATTCATAGTTGACATTCTGCTGGTCTCCTACCTTGGGATGTGCCGTGAGTGTAATGCTGCCGCCACTGTAGGTGCTATTATCTTCCGGATTGCTTGTAATGTTGCCGGCTGTCAATGCCGAGCCCCATGTAATGTACACTGATTGTGACTCTTTTGTTTGATTATCATTAGTAACAACCACCTTAAAATGCATTGTTTGCTCTGAACCTGTAACAGTGCAAGTTTGGCTTGTCTGACCTGCTATAACACTCCAATTGATATCATCGGTGCTTTGTTTCCATTGATACGAATAATTATTTTCTGTGCCGCCCGATGGGTGCGCCGTGAGCGTTATGCTGTTGTTGCTATAGGTTGTTACATTGCCACCGGTGATATTTCCTGCCACCAATTCCGGACGCCATGTTACATCAACTGGATCTGATGTTTGGGTTTGGCCATCGTTCGATACTCTCACACGATAACTGATAGTCTGATTGTAACCTTTTGCGGAATATTGTTTGCTGTTAGCCCCGGCAATATCACTCCATATCGAACTTGTCGTGCTCTGCCATTGGTAATTGTAACTGTTGTCTTCCAATCCACCTGTCGGATTAGCTGTAAGTGTTACATTAGCGCCATAGTGGTAGGCTCCGCCACCGCTGATTGTACCTGCTGCCAATGGTGAGCGCCATATTACAGAAGTAGAGGCTTCTTTTGTCTGACCGTCGTTGGTTACCACCACCTTGTAGTATTTAGTCTGTCCCGAGCCGCTCACAGAGCAACTGCTGTTTTGGGAAATGTTAGTCCAATTAGAATTGTCCGTGCTTTCTTTCCATTGGTATGAATAAGAACCTGTACCACCCGAAGCGGTAATAGAAAGAGTTACGCTTGAGCCACTGCTGGTTTCAGAAGCGCTTCTTGAAATAGCGGTGATTGCCAATGCCGACCGCCATGTTACAGAAGTAGAGGCTTCTTTTGTCTGACCGTCGTTGGTTACCACCACCTTGTAGTATTTAGTTTGTCCCGAGCCGATCACGGAGCAACTGCTGCTTGTGGAAATGTTGGTCCAATTAGAATTGTCCAGACTCTCTTTCCATTGATACGAATAATTATTTTCTGTGCCTCCTGAAGCGGTAACAGAAAGAGTTACGCTTGCGCCACTGCGGGCTTCTGAAGCGCTCCTCGAAATAGCGGTAATTGACAAAGGTGCCCGCCATTTAACTTTAACTGGACCTCTTTCTTTTGTCTGCCCATCGCTGGTTACTATCACCTTGTAGTATCTAGTTACACCCGAGCGACTTACTATTATACTGTTGGTTCCTGCCCCCGTATTGTAATATGATGAAGGAGACGAAGGATCGGTCCAAGTTATATTATCGGAACTTTCTTTCCATTGAAATGAATAGAAGTTGTTACCGCCGTAAGCGGAGGCCGAAAGGGTTACGTTTGCGCCACTGCTGGTTTCTATGGGGCCACTAGTGAAACTAGTGACCATCAATACATATCTTACGCCAACAGTAACAACATTGCTCCATACATCGCTTATATAACTACTATACGCACTATTTGAATGATCAGCATCGGTAACTTTACATTTGTAATATGTTGTTGATGTTAATCCAGTAGGAGTATAATTGGCGCCTGTTGCCACGTATTCATATGACCCGTTTACTGATGACGATTTATACCATGTATATGTTTTATCTACTCGTCCTCCCGTTGATGTGCATGACAGGGTTGTGCTTCCACCATAGCCTATTTCCACACTTGTGGAGCTACCGATTTTTGCGGAAACATTATCTATGGGGATAATACATGTGAAATAATTTTTCGTTCCATCTGCTGTTGTTGTATAACCAGCATGATATGTTTCCGATGAACAACTACTGCTGTTAGTATATTGCCTGTAAAAAGTAGTATTTGCAGGTTCGTTAATTGTTAAAGATTCCACATTGGAATTAGATATTGCGCTATAACTGCCGTCTGGTGAAGATGATTGATACCATGTGAATGTTCTAGTACCATATCCACTTCCAGTAACACTTGCGATTGTGGCACTGCCATGGGCATAACTTCCATACCACCCATTATTTCTGTTAAAAAAACATTTTTCTCCATAAAAAGTATTCGGGGTGAATCTTATGGCTTTTAGTGTAGTAGATCCCGAAACAGTGGATTTTTGAGAACCACCGTATATCTTCCAAACGTTGTCTGAAACTTCGCAAGTTACTGTTTTGCTTTTGGTAACATCAGAGTAACATTTAGGGGCACCATTCTCACTCACATATATGATATTCACCGTTTTTGTGCCCCATCCACCATAAAAACTATTGCCATTTGTTGCCGACCAATTATAATTATAGTCACCTGATCCGTTTGTTACTGTTGCGGTTACTGACGCATTAAAATTGGATTCGCAAGGACTGCTTATCGTCGAGCTTGCAGTTACACTAAATGCTTGATTTTGTGTTTCGTCGCACCACCATATATCTTCATATATGGAACCATTGCTCATCTTATACTTAAATATTACACAATAATAATAGTTAGAATAATAACCGGTTATGTTTAGAGCTAAAGCAGTACCAGTATTATTTATTGTGGCGGTACCAACTCTTATTTTATTATTTAAGCTTCTTTTTTGAGGACAAGCATAGACCCCATTTTCTAATGGGGTTAATTGGCTTGGCGTAGGACCATAATAGTTATCATAGGAAATCGTTGGATTTTTATTGTATTTCCAATTCCACGAATGATAATAGGTATTATCTCCATAAATATTATTGCTAAAGCACAGCAAAAGCAATACCAATACTTTTCCCAAAGATTTTTTCATATCAAAAAGAGTTTTATAAGTTGTGTTTATTCTGTTGGTAAGTAGCTAACCAACAATATTGTGTAAAGGTAGCTTTCATTTTGAGAAAACAAAATGCTAATCAAGATTATTTGTTTCATTCGTTCAATTCGATAGCAAATGAAAAATCCGTGAGAGTTGCTACATTTGTAATATGTACACTGTTATTTGCATATCGGTAGCTGTTGTTTTGTGCTATACTGCGCTGATAATCTGTCTGTTCGGTGGTTTTAGGAAAATGGCCAAACGGCAGCCGTCCAATGCCGAGGTAATTCCTGTAAGCGTTATTCTACCGTTCCGCAACGAGGAGCATTGTATTGAAACGGCAATAAGCAGCCTGCTGGCGCAAAAATATGATTCCGATTTTGAGATAATTGCCGTTGACGACCACAGTACCGATAACTCGTGGCAATTGCTGAGCAATGTGGCTGCCGCCGAGCCGCGTCTGCGTCTGTTGAAAGCCAATGGCAGTGGTAAGAAAAACGCACTGGCGGAGGGATTGGCTGCGTCGCGCTTCGGGTGCGTAGCGGTAGCTGACGCCGATTGCCGTTATCCCGAACGGTGGCTTCAGTCAATGTCTTCGGAGTTCGTAAAAAACGGATGCCTGCTGTTGTGCGCACCTGTAAAAATAGGCGGTATGAGCAATTGGTTCGGTAATTTCCAATTTGTCGATTTTGCAAGTCTGGTTGGCAGTGGGATAGGAGCAGCTGGTTGCGGACGGCCCATAATGTGCAATGGTGCCAATATGATGTTCGACAAGGAAGCTGTAATGTGTATGGACGACCCGTTCAATGCCGCGGTGGAGTCGGGCGACGATGTTTTTCTGCTTCACGCGGTTAAGCGTCTTGACAAACAAAAAATCAGTTTCACTTGCCGGCCCGAAACCATTGTTGAGACCAAAGCGGCACCTACGTTTGCCGGTTTTATGCGCCAGCGTATGCGATGGGGAGGAAAAACCACTTCATACACCGATGCCGACAGCATTATTGTGGCGGGAATTGTCGCTGCAACGGCCGTATGCGTTGTGGCAAGCCTGTTGCTGATTCCTTGGTCGTGGATTCCGGTGACGGTGGTTCTTGTGTCAAAAACAACGGTGGACACTCTTATGCTCTGTTCTGTCTGCAAAGTTTTCGGCAACAGACGTCTTCTTTGGCAAATGCCGGTGTATGAGATTGTTGTGGCGTTATATACTGTTGCGGTAGTTGTGGGAACAATCTTTGGCGCAAACAAAAAATGGAAGTGATATGTCAAAAAACTTATACATTTAGCCGCTTATTTTTTGAAAAATGAAACTGATAAATCTAAAACTGGCAGCCGGGCTGATTGCTTGTCTGGCCTTGAGTTTCGCCTCTTGCCACAAGGATGACGACATTGAGGAAATCATCATTGTTAATGATACCACATTTGTCATAAACGAGGTGATAACCGATACCGACACAACGCCGCTCGAGTGTATGGCGCCGGCATTTCTGAAGAAGGGCGACAAGGTGGCGCTCATTTCGCCGTCGTACTCCACTCCGATGGAGAACATTGAAAAGGCTGCCGATGTGCTGCGCGACTGGGGATTAGAGCCGGTCATCGGGCCAAATGTCGAAAAACTTGACGCCAACAAGTATGCCGGAACAGCCGCTGAGCGTGCCGCTGATATCCGTTGGGCGCTCCGCGACCCCGACATCAAGGCCATAATCTGCAACCGTGGCGGCTACGGCTCAATTCAAGTGGTTGACCAGCTGGCACTTCAAGAGTTCACCGAGCATCCGAAATGGTTTGTCGGTTTCAGCGACATAACAACCCTTCACGGTATGCTTTCGTGCGCCGGAGTGATGAGCATCCACGGCACGATGAGCACATTCCTGGCATCGTCGGGAGGAACTGACCAGACCAGTACGTTGGTGCGCGACTTGCTAATGGGCAACGTTCCGCAGTATAATGTTCCAGCTCATTCGCAGAACATTACCGGCAAGGCAAGCGGAACACTTGTGGGCGGCAACATCTGCACTTTTGTTCCGCTTCTTGGTACCAAAGCCGATGCCACAGCTCATAGCGACATCATTCTGTTCATTGAGGAGATTGGCGAGACAATGCACAATATAGACCGCCTTTTCAATATGCTGCGGCTCAACGGTGTGCTGTCGCGTTGCAAGGGCGTGGTGTTGGGCGAGTTTGTCAGCTGCACCGCCGATTTGGGTTACTCCAGCGTTGAGGCTATGCTTCATCAGTATCTTGAGAAATACAATATTCCGGTGTTGTGCGGTTTTCCTGCCGGACACGATAACAAGAACCTCCCGCTTGTGATGGGTGCCCCCGTAACAATCGATGTCCGCACCGACGGAGCATCACTTACCTTCAACATCGACGGCGAGCAGACGCCAGTGAACACCAATGGCGCTACACCGCTTGCATTCAGCGTTAAGCAGCTGATTGAGATGTCGGGTAAAACACATATTGAAAACCGATAACTGACCTTTCGATTCATTTTCTATATTTGCGGTTTGAAAAATAAAATTGACTTTACAAGCAACGAATGGCTGCGAAACAGAAAATAAACTTAGAATCGCTCTACGGTATTCTATTTGAAAAAAAGAAACTCATACTTTCTGCCGATGATTTGAAAATCGTTGACAACAGTTTCTTGTTTCTGAAGGATTTTTCGAAAGACAAAATCATCTATGGTATAAACACTGGCTTTGGACCGATGGCTCAATACAGGGTTGATGATCAGTCGCTTATCGATCTTCAATACAACATCATACGCAGCCACTCAACGGGTGCCGGAAAACCA
>JAFZWI010000124.1 GCA_017617355.1 Salinivirgaceae bacterium
AGATAGCCGCTGCCTTTCGGCGATATTTTGAAGCCGGCGTTCAGTTTTTTCGAGTAACTGACCTCAATTCCGGCATTCAACTGACGGCTGACCTCGCCTTTCAGGAACGGCTCCACCGATGATTTTACAGCCTCCGGCAGAATCAGTTCCAAATCGGTTGCCGCCGAATTGCCGGGATTGAACGCCGCAACAACGGTCTTAATCATTTCTTTCAGGAACTCGTCGGCCGAGAGAGCGCCCTTCACCGATTTCTCAACAGCCTGCGCCAGAATCAGTTGCTCCACCTCGTGACGAACGGCGGTAATGCTCTGCGCACCTGCCATTCGGATGTCGGCTTCGGTTTTTGTTTTGAGTTCGTCGGCCTTCTTGTTGGCTTCGGCAATTATGCGTTCCGCCTCTGCTTTTGCCTGACTCACAATCTGTTCAGCTTCCGCTTTGGCATTCTTCAGCACTTCCTCACCTTCCTGTTTACCCTTCGACAGACCTTCGGCATAAAGCCTGTCTGTCAATTCTTGCAGTTTGTTTTGCATATATGTTTGTTTATCAATATTCTGAACAATGTGCCGAGTGATTACTGACACTGTTGGTAAACATACATAAAAAACGCAAACGAACAACGTAAACCTACACCGAAATCGGAAAAGTTTAGTTGAAAAATCGGCAGGGTTGCTGTTATGAAGATTTTCAGAAACGAAGTTCCATAAGAGTGGTGTTCTGCCACTTGCCAAAGCGGTCGATTGCGACACGCTCGCGGTAGCCAATCTCACGGAATCCGCATTTCTTATGAAGCGCGATACTTGCTGTGTTTAAGGAAATTATGGCGGAATAAATGCTCCAGTAACCGGCTTTGAGCGCTTCCTCAATAAGTTTTTTAACCAGCTGAGTTCCAATGCCCTTGCCTTGAAAATCGGAGTCAACATAGACGCTCATCTCAACGCAGCCCTTATAAACACACCTTGACGACGTAGGGCTGACGGCAATCCAGCCAACCACCTTGCCATCTTCTTCATACACAAAACGGCAATTTTTGGCGTGTCCGGCGTCCCAAGTCTCATAATCCGGGCATTTGGTGTTGAATGTCGATATTCCGCTTACGATACCTTGCAGGTATATCTCTGAAACTCGGCTCCAATCGGCCGATTGCATTTCTCTTATCATAAAGTTTGGTTATTATCTGATAGTATTACAGTTGCAAAAATACACCGATTTTAAAAATCGTGTTTTGCGACTAAAAAACACCAATAAGTTCCGTACTTGCCGCCGTGCGCCACGCCGATACCGATATCGTAGCAATTAGCCCAAAAGCTATCAATTCCAAGCAAATGTCGGCGGTGGCCAGCATTTTCGTTGTCCGCTCCACCGTCATTAATCAGCTGAATGACCGTCGCTTCACCTGTCGGATAACCAGCCGCAAGGCTTTCAAAATTATTATTGCTCTTGCCGCACCAGCTTTCGGGCAAAGCATATCCGGCTTCGTTTATTTTGATGTTCATTCCGTATCCGTCAGGGTCGACATGGCCGAAATATCCTCTTGCCACCATATCTTCGGCCTTTGCGTGAGCCACCTTGGCCAAAGTGTCGTTCCATTTCAGCTCGTGAAGCGGTGCAACGGCGCTCAAGTCGACACCTATTTCCTTACTATAAGCCGAAGGATTCTTACGGACCGCGTTCAGATACTCAAGAGCCGCGGCAAGTTCCTCCTCGTCAGATTTCACATCGCCGGTAACTTCATCCAACAAATTGTTGACCGACTCGTCATCGTCATCGACTGTGCATGAAATGGCAAAAACCTGCGCCAGCGAGAACAGAAGACTCAAACTTAGTATCGAGAGTGTCTTTTTCATTTTTTTCTGTTTTTGATTTCGGCGGAAAGATAGTGAAACGCTAACAAAAACGAAACTTGATATCATAACAGGAATCCAACTTTTTCTTCATTCTCTGATAACTTGTTGACTTAACGCATTATCGTATTTTTCTTTTCCTATGTCATCAGATTTGCCCGCTTTTTGCATTTATGTTTCCAGTTTTTCATGAACAACAACTATGAAACGGATAATCGAAAACTTTGAACAGCTGAAAGCACTTGAGGGACAGCTGATTGGCGTGTCGGAATGGCAGCAGATAACGCAGGAACAGATAAACCAGTTTGCCGATGTTACGTTCGACCACCAGTGGATTCACACCGATGTTGAGCGCGCCCGCACCGAATCGCCGTTCCACAGCACTATCGCCCACGGCTATCTTACGGTGTCGCTGCTGCCTTACCATTGGGAGCAGCTTGTCGATGTTCGCAATCTTAAGATGCAGATAAACTATGGTATCGAAAAACTGAAGTTCGGACAGCCAGTTCTTACTGGCAGTTATGTGCGTGTATGCGCTACTCTGCAGTCGGCAACCGACCTGCGTGGCGTTGTAAAGGCATGCATCGGCATAAAAATGGAAATCAAAGACAGCCCGAAACCGGCTCTCGACGGAACAATTGTGTTCGTTTATCACTTCAATAAATAAAATTGTTTATCGGTGTTGCACATAATAAAAAAATGCGAATATTTGATGCCGTTAGCAAAGCACTGCTGACAAACGGATTTTTAACAGATAAACAACACTATAAACATGAACAGTACTAACAAACCACGTGTTATCAAAGATTTTGATAAGATAAGTGAAGAGATGCGCGAGCAAGTCAAGCAAAAGTACCCCGACGGGTTTAACGACTATCTGATTTCGTTCACCAACAAAGACGGAATGTTGTGCTGCGGTCTGCCTTTTGAAACCGAAGACCGTATGTATCTGCTTCGTATTAACAATGAGGACACCGGTAAAATTGACGATGACGACTTTTTCGACGACAACACTAAAGACGACGAATTTGGCGACAACATCGATTTCAACTCGCTCACCGAGGATGCCGAGCCCGAAGACGAAGGAGCTCTGCCTGACAATTTTTAAGCTTGATAACAATGAATAGATAAAAAGGCTTCTGTTTTTCAGATGCCTTTTTTATTTTTGTTGAACCGATAATAAAATTGATGATATGGAAAATAAAGATTTTATAGTCAAATCGTTGGGCAAAGGCAACGTGGAGTCTCCTTTGGTTCAGACTTTGGCGAAGACCGATTATGACTTCACCACCGACAACGACCGCATTCTGTACGATAACTCGCTCGACAATTTCAAAAAATGCGGCAAGAGCAAAAAGGAGCCGCTCTCGCTCGAGAAGGCGGGTCCGCGCAAAAATCTTTTCTTTGAGCCGGCTAAAACCAAAGTGGGAATTGTAACCTGCGGCGGCCTCTGCCCGGGCTTGAACAACGTCATCCGAAGTCTTGTCAACCACCTCTACTACCGCTACGATGTGAAGCGCATCATCGGCTTCAAGTATGGTTATGAAGGACTTGTGCCGAAATATAACCACGAGGTTGTGGAGCTGACACCGAAACTTGTCGACTACATCCACCAGTCGGGTGGTACCATTCTGGGCTCATCGCGCGGCAATCAAGATGTGGGGCAAATTGTTGATACTCTTGATATTATGAATATCAACATTCTGTTCTGCATTGGCGGTGACGGCACTCTGCGCGGTGCTCACGCCATTCATCAGGAGATTGAACGCCGAGGTCTGCGCATTTCGGTTGCAGGTATTCCAAAGACAATTGATAACGACATAAACTTTATCGAGCGGTCGTTCGGTTTTGAGACGGCTTTCTCGGTGGCAAATGATATAATCAACTCTGCTCACAATGAGGCCAAAGGCGCCTACAACGGTATCGCCCTGCTCAAACTTATGGGCCGCGATTCGGGCTTTATTGCCGCCAACGCCGCACTTTCGACCCAGGAGGTGAACTTTGTGCTTGTGCCTGAGATGAACTTCGAACTTTATGGTCCTTACGGATTTTTAAAATGTCTGCGCAAACGCCTCGAAGCCAAGCAGCATGCACTTGTTGTGGTTGCCGAGGGTGCCGGTCAGAACTTCTTCGACATTAAAGAACACGAGAAAGACGCGTCGGGCAACATCAAAAAACAAGATATTGGTGTGTTCCTACGCGACAAGATAATTGAGGAGTTTACGGCCAAGAAATTCCCATTCGCACTGCGCTACATCGACCCGAGCTACATTATCCGCAGCGCACCGGCCAACGCCAACGACAGTAAGTTCTGCAACATTCTGGCGCAGAACGCCGTGCACGCTGCAATGGCCGGTAAAACCGACTTTGTAGTGGGCTACTGGAAGCACCAATTCACCATTGTGCCTATTCCGATTGCCGTGGCCGAGCGCAAGAAAATCAACCTCAACAGCGATTTCTGGTGGAACGTGCTTGAGGCTACAGGCCAGCCACAGTCAATGGTGAATCCGTAGAATTCGGTTTTTACAATGCTGAAGCAGTTTCTGCAATTTGTAAACGACAACCGCCTTTTCGACCGCAGCCACAATCTTCTGGCTGCGGTAAGTGGTGGCGCCGACTCCTCGGTTATGCTCCACTTGCTGGCACAAGGGCGGTTTAAAGTTTCGGTTGCACATTGCAACTTCAAACTGCGCGGTTCCGATGCTGATGCCGATGAACAGTTTGTCCGTCAGTTAGCGGAGAAATACGGGATGCCGTTTTTCAGTGTCAGTTTCGACACTACGGCCTATGCCGCCGAACACAAAATATCGATAGAAATGGCTGCGCGCGAGTTGCGCTACAACTGGTTTGCACAGCTTGCCACCGAACATGGTTTCGACCGCATTCTTACCGCTCACCACCTCGACGACAATGTTGAGACAATGTTGCTTAACATCTGTCGGGGCACGGGAATAAACGGGCTCGCCGGTATTTCGCTTATCAACGGCAGCATTGTCCGTCCGTTGCTTTTCGCTTCGCGGCAACAGATTGAAGATTATGCCGCAGCCAACGGCCTTGCTTTCCGCACCGACGCTACCAATCTTACCGATGACTATCAGCGCAATATTGTCCGGCATCGGATTGTGCCTGTCATGAGGCAGATAAATTCGGCTTTCGACGAGCGTATGCTGAAGAATTTCAGCAATATAAAGCAAGCTGCACAAATATATAATTGGTATATCGACAAGGCTAAGTCCGAAGTGCTGCAAACCGACAGCAATCGCATTATTATTAATATAGGTATGCTCAAGCGGCAACCTTTTGCCGAGCCAGTCCTTTATGAATGTGTAAGCGAGTTCGGTTTCAACAGTTCGCAAGCGGAGCAGATGATGAAAATCATTGGGCAGAAATCGGGCTTCACTTTCAGCAGCGCAACTCACAAACTGCTGATTGACCGCAACCAGATAATCATAGAGCCTTTAGAAAATAATGATTTTCAATCATTAAGCATCAACCAACCGCAAGATGTGCCCAGCTTGGGGATAACAATGCAATTGGTTCCTGCTGTCGGTTTCCAAATAGACCGCCGTCCGTTTGTCGCTTGTCTCGATTTCGACAAACTTCAGTTTCCGCTCATACTGCGGCGATGGCAAAATGGCGACAACTTTTATCCGTTAGGCATGAACCGTACAAAAAAACTCAGCGACTTCTTTATCGACAACAAGCTAGACTTGTTCGAAAAAGAGAAAACGCTGGTTTTGGTTTCGGCCGGCAAGATAGCGTGGATTGTGGGCATGCGCCCCGACAACCGATTCAAGGTGGACGAAAAAACCAAACAGGTGCTTGTGATTGTCAGTCAGCCTGCTCGCAAACCTTAATGTCGTTTATCCTGAGCTGCAGCGACTCTTTTCCTCGGAAAACATTCGATTCCACCGAGAAGCAAATATCGAAAGGCTTCCCTTCCTGAATATGCTCAAAGAAATCGCTTTGTCTGAAGGCAATTGCCGGAATCGAGCGACCATGCGGCTCGTCGGACAGCAGCAACTTCAAGTGCTCACCTGTTTGACCAACGCATTGTGCCTTGCCGTAAACATGGCGAGCTACAAACACCGGCGCCATATTGCCGGGTCCGAACGGCTCAATCTGGCACAACAACTTGTAGAATTTAGGTGTTATGTCAGAAATATGAATCTCTGCATCCACATCGATGTGCGGAACAAGCATGTCGTCGGTTATCATCTCAACGGCTATCTTCTCAAACCTATCGGAAAATTCCTGCAGGTTTTCCTCTTTCAGCGTCAGGCCGGCCGCATACATGTGACCGCCAAAACTCTCAAGCAAATCGCTGCAGCGCTCAATGGCCTCGTAGAGATTGAATCCCGGTATCGAACGAGCTGAACCGGTTATCAAACCATTTGATTTTGTGCATATTATGGTTGGCCGATAGTAATAGTCAATTAGACGCGAGGCCACAATTCCTATCACGCCCTTGTGCCATTCGGGGTTGTAGAGCACGGTCGATTTGCGGTTGCGCAGCTCTTCGTCGTCGCTTATGGTGAACTTGGCTTCCTCGGTTATCGTTTTGTCGTGTTCCTTACGGTCGGCGTTGTTTTTCTCGATGTGGTCGGCGCGTTTTTCGGCCATGTTCATGTTGCGCTCAATAAGCAAATCGACAGCCTCAACGCCTTTGTCCATGCGGCCTGCGGCGTTTATGCGCGGCCCTATTTTGAACACTATGTCGTTTATTTTGATAGGCACAAAGTCGGGCGACGCCTCAACCGGCTCAGGGTCGTCTTCAAAGCGGTAGTCGCGGGTGCGCTCCGGGGGAGGGGTGATGCCCGATTTCTGCATTACAGCGCGCAGACCTACACGCGGATTGTTGTTGAGCTGCCGCAACCCGAAGTGAGCCAAGATGCGGTTCTCATCGACAATAGGCACAATGTCGCTGGCGATGCTCACCACCACAAGGTCGAGGAACGGTTTAATCTGATAGAACGGAATCTGCTTTTTTTGAGTGTAGGCTTGTATCAGTTTGAATCCCACACCGCAGCCCGACAGCTCGTTGAACGGATAGTCGCAGTCAGTTCGTTTGGGGTCGAGCACGGCAACAGCCTTGGGTAGTTCGGTGCCCGGCTCATGGTGGTCACAGATGATAAAATCGATTCCCTGCTGGGCGGCGTACTCCACTTTCGACACGGCTTTAATGCCGCAGTCGAGCGATATTATCAACTTGCAATTTTTTTCAACCGCATAGTCGACACCTTTGCACGACACTCCGTAGCCTTCGGTGTAACGGTCTGGCACATAGTAGAATACATTTCTGCATTTGCTTTTCAGAAATATATACATCATTGCAACAGAGGTAGTTCCGTCAACATCATAATCACCATAGACAAGCACGTTCTCGCGCTCAACTATGGCTTTTTCCAGCCTCTCCACCGCCTTATCCATGTCCTTCATCAGGAACGGATTGTACAGTTTCTGCAGGTCTGGACGAAAAAACTTGCGTGCTGCATCGCAGCTATATATACCTCGTTGCAAAAGTAGTCCGGCAATAGGCCTGCTCATGTTAATTGACTCTGCCAGTTGGTCAATCTCAGAGCTGTTGGCCTGCTCCTTAATTATCCACTTCTTTTGCATCAATCATAATTTTTATCAAATCAGTGTGCCTTTCGGCAGATGCAAAGCGAATATAGAAATTTTGTAAAACTATCAGCAATAAATCTTCCAATAATTATGCCCGGTCAACGTTTCGCCCTGTTATACAGCACAATACCTATGGCTCCGAAAATCACATTCGGAATCCAAACGGCAATTACCGGAGCCATGTTGGCGTTGGTTGCCAGCACAGTCGACACCTGCATGAATAGTATGTAGGTGAATGCCAATAGAATGCCCATTCCTATATTCAGACCGATGCCGCCGCGTCTTTTCCGCGACGACAGCGATACACCAATAAGCGTCAATATAAATGTCGAAAAGACGGATGCGAACCGGCGATGTTTTTCCAATTTCCATAGAACGACATTTTCGGCACCTTTCATCGTCTCCGATTCAATGAACTCGTTCAACTCCTGATAGTTCATCGCCTCAACCACGTCGCGCCTCCTTGCAAAATCGGCCGGAAGCAGGTTTAGTGTGGTGTCCAGTTTACGATGCGCCTCCACAAGCTCTTTTCCGTCTTCGAAACGGCGCACATAGCAGTTGCTGGCCTGCCATTTGTTCAAACTTGTATCCCACTGCACATATTCCGACACCAGCTTCGATTTCAGCTCGCCGTTTTCAATCTGCTCAATGGCAAATTTGTAGCCGATATTATAATCGGTGCTGTAACTCTCCATGTAGATATACTGTCCAGGCATAATCTGCTGGTGTATATCTTGTTGCGTATTCGAGAATTTGTTGCGGACATATTTCTCCTCAAACTCGAGCCGGTGCTTGTTTGCCGGCGGTATAATCCAGTTTATCAGCAGATAGGAGAAAATCGAAAGTATCAATGCTGATATAAAATAGGGGAACATCAGCCTCCGGTAGCTAACGCCGCTGCTCAGTATGGCGATTATTTCCGAGTTGCCGGCCAATTTCGATGTGAAGAAAATGACGGCTATGAAGATGAACATTGCCGAGAACAGATTGGCGAAGTATGGGATGAAATTCAGGTAGTAATCGAAGATTATAGCCTTGAGCGGCGCCTGTTTCACAAGGAAATCGTCAATTTTCTCCGATATGTCGAAGATTACCACTATCAGGATAATCAGAACCAGTGCAAACAAGAATGTTCCAAGGAATTTGCGGATAATGTACCGGTCCAATTTCTTCATATAGTTGCTCATAACTACAGCCTATTTGTAACTTTTTGAACCATAACGTTTTTCCACTCCGCAAAATTGCCTTCGACAATATGTTTGCGCGCTTCGCCGACCAGCCAAAGATAGAACGCCAGATTGTGCATGCTGGCAATTGACATTCCGAGCATCTCCTGCGCCACAAACAAATGGTGCAGATAGGCCAGCGTGTAGTATGAATCGACAAACGATGTGCCGTTGGGGTCGATAGGGGTGAACTCGTTCTCCCACTTTTTGTTTTTGATGTTGATGATGCCCTCGCTGGTAAACAACATTCCGTTGCGGCCGTTGCGGGTTGGCATTACGCAATCGAACATATCCACTCCGCGGCTTATGGCCTCAAGAATATTGGCAGGCGTGCCCACGCCCATTAGGTAGCGTGGCTTGTCGGCGGGCAAGATTGCGTTCACAACCTCAATCATTTGGTACATAACCTCTGTGGGTTCGCCCACGGCCAATCCGCCAATAGCGTTGCCGTCCATTCCGAGTTCGGCAATCTCAGTGGCTGCGCGCTTGCGTAAATCGCTGTAAGCGGCTCCCTGTACTATCGGGAAATACGACTGATAATGGCCGTAGAGCGGCTCACTGTTGCGGTAGGCCTCAACGCCACGTCGCAACCAGCGCATTGTCAGGTCGAGCGATTTGCTGGCATAGTTGTAGTCGCAGTCGCCCGGCGGACACTCATCAAGAGTCATCATTATGTCAGACCCGATAATGCGTTGTGTCTCAACAACATTTTCGGGTGTGAAAATATGCTTTGAGCCGTCGATATGCGAGCTGAACCGGGCGCCCTCCTCGGTGAGTTTGCGGTTGGCCGACAGACTGAAAACCTGAAAGCCGCCACTGTCGGTGAGTATCGGTTTGTCCCAGTGCATGAATTTGTGCAGACCACCGGCCTCGCGCAGCAGAGCTGTTCCGGGGCGCAAATACAGATGATATGTGTTGCCAAGAATTATCTGGGCGCGGATGTCGTCAGCCACATCGCGCTGGTGTATGCCTTTGACTGACCCCAAAGTGCCTACGGGCATGAAAATGGGCGTCAAAATGTCGCCGTGGTCGGTTGTCATCTGACCGGCGCGCGCTTCTGATTTTGAATCGGTGGCTATGAGTTTGAATTGCATTTCTGACAAAATGTGGGCAAATATAGAAAATTGCGATTAAAAAAAGCCTCTGTCGCTACGGCAGAGGCTCTCGCAGTGGTATTAGTTGTAGCGAATTATAAATCAGTTTGTTCTCCGTTTTTCAGGCGGCGGGCAAGCTCATTCAGCTCAGCTTCTTTGCGTACCAGGTCTTCCTGTGTGGCTTGCAGCTCCTCGTAGTTCTGCTTCAGCGCCTCTGACTGCTCGGCCAGTTGGTCGGCTTTCTCTTTCGACTCCTCAAGCAGTCGTGCTGTGCTCATGTTTATCTTCACCATTGACAGTGTTGATGCCAGCGCCTCGCCAATCTTCTTCACAAAATCGACTTTGTAATCGTCTATCATGGTGAACGATGCCAGCTCGATGACGGCATAAACCTTGTCATTCAGAATTGCCGGTGTGAGCAGCACAAAGCGCGGATTGGCCTCGCCCAAACCTGAAGTTATCTCCATATAATTGTCGGGAATTTCGTTCAGGTAGATTATATCTTTCTCGTATGCGCACTGTCCGACTAAGCCAATGCCAAGTTCGAATTCCTTCTCCATGTGTTTGACGCGGTTGTAGGCCACGGCGCCTTGCAGTTCAAATTTCACATGCTCGGGGTCGTCTTCGTTCAAGATGAACACACCGCCTTGCACAACGCCGGTGTAATCGGTTAGTTTGCTGATAAATACGCGGCTCAGAGCCTCAAGATTCGAATTCTCCTGACGGAACAAATCCGAAAATTCGGCAACGCCACTGGCTGCCCAGGCTGCCTTTTCCTGCTCTTTGGCGCGCTCGGCCTCTGCTATCTTCGCATTTCTCAGTTCGTCGCGCATATTGATGAGTGCAATGCTGAGTTCGTCATTCTCGCCTTTCTTTTCATACTCATAATCGAAATTGTTGTTTGTTATGGCTTCGGCAAACTGCGCTGTATTGTGCAGATTCTCAGCAACAATATTGAATGACTTGCACATATCGCCAATTTCGTCTTTGTGGGCTGTGGCGGAATCTTTCATCGGTTCAATCTCGCCAACGGCCATTTTGTCAAGATGCCCTTTCAGCTTCAGAATCGGTTTCTGGATAATGCGCTCTGTGACTGAGTTGGCTCCAACCAGCAGAACAAGCGCCAATGGTATCGCCCATGAAAGAGCAATCAAGCCTATAGTGCCTACGGCAAATCCTATGGTGGCGGTCACCATTGAGAATAAGAATATCAATGTCGCAACTTTGGCCACTATGTTCCGCTTGTATAGAACTCTGATAACGACTAATCCGAAGGGGACTATGCCGAAAATCATAATAATTAGAAATGTAATCATCGATTTCATAATCGTCTTTTCCTTTTAAAAGTAACTCCAAATATAAATTGTTTGTCGGAGTTGCACTGAGTTATTGTATGTTTTTTTTCGCTTAATTTTTTTTTGCAGTACTTTTGAGGACTTAAAAAACGCTTTTGATGAAACATAATGTGCTAATATGGGGCTACTTCTCAACGATTGTGTTGCTGCTTGGCGCCATTTTCATGAATCTTGATTTTGTGGCGGGCAAGGTGCTGTTTCTTGTCGGGTTCTTCACTTTCAATCTCGGATACCTGATACCATTGTTTATGGTTCTCTTCCGCGATAGCCAGGAGAACCAGATTGGGCTGATAATCATCTTGAGCATGCTCGGGTTCTTCATATTTCTAATGGGTATCACATTCTTTATGGTGAACTGGGGCGGCAGCATGGTGCTGATTTATGTGGGCGGCTCGTTCCTGCTGCTCACTACGCTGCTGATGCTGTTCATGAAGCGCCGGTTCTACGAGACAAGTGTCGATTCATGGTTCCCGATAGTGCTGTTCGCTGTTTTTGTTGTCATTGCAATGTTGACAAGTATGGTGCATAGGCCGGTGCTGCGCTCGTTCACCATATCGAACAAAGAGGATATGGTGCAGATGCAATCGCTGCGCGACATCAACTCTCACGTTTACGACGAGCTTGAAGCGCTTTGCGGCTCCGACAGCGCCCTGCAGCCAATTATGAACTCCGCCGACCTGATTGTTGCCAAAAGCGACAGCATGCTCAACTATATCGATAATCTGAAGCGTGAACTGATTGTTTATGTTGAGGGCAAGAAGATGCTGCAAGACACGGCGCTGCTCAACAATCTGGTTCCTATTCAATCGAGTGTGGAGATAAACTCGGTGCGCAGGTTCATGCTCGGGCGCAAGAGGCACAAAGCCTATATTCTGCACGAGGAGATTGATAAATATCGCGAGTTTCTGCTGAGTTTGGACATTGCCAGCACCTTGTGGATGAATAAATTCATCGAGTCGAATTTGAGCACCAGCGTCCACAAACTGAACAAACGCAACTACAACCGCAGTTGGGAGAAACAGCATTTCTACAACTTCCCGCTGGTTACTGTCATAAGTCAACTGACAAGGCTGCAACTAAGCATCAGCCTTGTCGAGGGCGAGATTCTGAACAACTACCGGCGCATGTCGATAGAGCAGGTTGCGAACCGATATATTGTTGTTGAAGAAAAATGATTGTAAAAAAACAAAAGTGGGTTGTAGCATTTAAAAAAAAGCATACTTTTGCAGTCCTATAAAAATGACATCAAAAAAGTAGAAAGGGTATATTATGGCAATGAAAAGAACATTCCAACCGTCGCAAAGAAAACGTAGGAATAAACACGGTTTCCGTGAGAGAATGGCTACCAAAAATGGTCGTCGCGTATTGGCAGCACGCCGCGCAAAAGGCAGAAAAAAACTTACAGTATCTGACGAAAAATTGCACAAAGCATAATCATTTAGGTTGTCAGAAAAAGATACAAAGGGAGCAAGTCCGAGTTGAGGCTTGCTTTTTTTGTGCCTTGACTTTAAACTTTAAACTTTTCAACTTTAAACTTTCAACTTTCCTCACATCTTTGTCGACACCACGCACGCTTTCTGCATCTTTTTCACCTTGCCGTTGAGGTCAAACAACTCGCAGTGAATCACATATATGCCCGTCGGGACGCGGCGGTTGTTGTCGTCGAGGCCGTCCCAGGCCCAGAAACCGCTGGTGCCGAGCAGCTCGTTGCTGGTCAACGTGCGCATTTTCAATCCTTTGGCGCTGAAAATAGTAACATTTGCCACATAGCCGGCTTCCTCAAGGTTGTAGCTTATTTCAAGCTGGTCGTCGTAGCCGTCGTTGTCGGGCGAGAATACTTCGGTGTTGAGCGATATGAGTTGCTCTTTGTCAGCCTCTATCGGCTTGTAAACCGAGTTTTGCAGTCCGGGCGTTGCCCAGCCCGACTGTTGCGAAGCAGAGTGCCAATTGCCTTGATTGTCAGCTGGTTGGTTATAGTCGACACGCTCCAGACTGACGCCGTTCAAATCTTTGAGCAGCGCAAAGTGCATTTTGCTGGAGTAGGCCACTTCGTCGAAGACATTGCCGAGCGTATCTGCCAGAACAACCGAACCTGCATCGTCAGGCATCGAAGGCAAGGCCGACACTTGGTATAAATCGCCGTGGCTATAGGTGGCGTCAATGTTGGCGATATCGGTCGAAATGGCAACGTAACTGTTTGGCATTAAGACGAATCCGGGAGTGTTGATGAGCTTTGGATTCTTCAAGTTGCCTTCGGTGCGCGTGGCAAACACCAAATCGGCTATGTTGATTATATTCTCAGAACGGTTGTAGAGTTCGATAAAATCGCTGCCGCCGGTGTACGGGTTGAAAAGCAACTCATTTATAACAATATCGCCCGCATGCACGGCCACAGGCAGACCGAAAGTAAATGTGCTGTTACAAACTTGGTTGTCCGAAATATCGGTCATCAGCGAGTCAATATTGATTGTATATTCTTGGCTTTCAGATAAATCGACCGGCAATTTTGCAACTATTGTCGAAGGTGATGACCATAAAACCTCAATTGACTTTGGATTGCCGATATTGGGTTGAATATCAAATTTTTGAATATCGGAAGGAGCAATGCTCATCGTCTCGCTGAAGATTATGTGAAGAGTGTTTGCTGAAACTGGCACAACTTGCATCAAATGAGGACGTAACGTGTCGGGATTGGCCATGCTGGCTGAGTTGCTGTGGCCGGGTGTCGCGCCTGATGTTGCCAGCGACTGCGCCCAGTTCGAGGCCGACTCATCGGCGTTGTCAACATCGATGCGCTCAAGGCTGCAGCCGCCCGCTGCCTTGAAATCGTCAGCAAACCAGCTGTTTGAATAAGCCGTGCGACAGACAACATCTCCGGCGTCGTTATATAATATAAGTGTGCCCGACTGAGCCAAAGCCGGCATCGATACTACCGGAACAACATTGCCAAGCTGCGCCAAACTGTCTTTGACAGTGGCTTTTGCGAGCAACGCATAACTCTTGGCCGGCACAAGTCCGCTTTCAATGTTGTATCGTTTCGAGCCCACGCCAAGCGCGAATCCGTTCATAAAAATATCGAACGAACCTCGATTGTATATTTCAACCCACTCATAATCAGGCAGTACGCCGTTGTCCGACGGAGTTGCGTAAACCTCGGTTATCACCATTTCGTAAAGCGCCACATTGTGGTAGGTGAAATATAAAATAGTGTCAGTCATTACGTTACCGCAGGCGTCTTCAAGATTTGTAACGCTAAGCTCATATTTCACGTCCGACTCGAAATTCTTGCGAAACGACAGCACTAAACTATTGTTGTTCAATTCGTAACCAATTGGATTTCCAATGCCTTTCACCGTATAGTTCGACAGTGTCTGTAGCGTTTGCAGCGTTGGCGTTTCCGACAGCTCCAACCGCAGTTTGAACGGCGTGACAGGCCGGAAGCCAACAATTCTAACTGGCTCATTATCAATATTACGGGCAAAAACAGAGTTACGCTGTCCGGGTGTGCCGCCAAGCGTGTCGACAGAGAATGCCCAATTGCTCCAACCGCCGCAGAAATTGTCGGGGTCGATGCGCTCAAGCGACCAGCCGCCCTTGTTTTTCTCGGCATCGACAATCGATTTTTCAACGTATGTGAGGCTGTCGATTATTTTGCCCTCGGGCGAGATGAGATGCAACGTGCGGCCCGTGTTGGCCAGGTTGCTTGTTGTTATGGCTACAATCGCATTTCCATATAAACGAAAAGAATCAACAGCCTGCGAGCTTGTAAGTGTCAGATACTCACCGCTTTTTATGATAGAATCAGGAAATGTGCGGATAGTGCCGCTGATATCCAGCTTCCAGTCGCCAAGCGCAATGTCGGAGCCGCTGCGGTTGTAAATCTCCAAAAAGTCGTAGTTAGGCAGGCCCACAACCGGCGACGGGTCGAACATCAACTCGTTGAATACCAAATCGTAAGGCTTGGCAGGGGAGATGTAGCTGAATTTAACCGATTGTTCGGCCATAGTTTTTCCGCCGGAATCTTTCACGCCCGAAATCCATAATAGGTAATTGCCTGTAACTAAAGGCGATACCTCCAAATAAACTTTTGTCGGCTCCTCGGGTTTGACAACAGCGTCGCGGATGATGATGCCTTCTATCGAATAGTTGCGAGGCTCGCTGGCTGAAGCGGCTTCAACTTCGCCCGTGAAAGTCAGCTCAATAACATCGTCGCCGATGTAAACCGCTGTGCTTGGGCCAGTTGGAAGTGTTTGCCGCTTAATTGAAACATTATCGGCATAAAACTTTCCTGCGTTAGTTTTCGAATAAGTGAAGCAGAAACCGTTGTATACATAATTATTATATGTGTTGTCGGTAAAATTTTCGGCAAAAACAGTGTCGTTAGGGTTCGACTCTGTTTTGTAGCCCACCTGCCAAACTCCGCCTGGCATGCGAGTAATAATCACATCAACAACAGAATCCTTCACCCATGTATAATCGGTGGCGCAAAGCAAAGTTTTTTTACTGCTATCAATCCTGTAAAACGACAAAGCCTTTGACGAACCGGAGATGCAAGCACCCACAGCATAACCTTTTGTTGTTGAATTAGATAACGAATCAGATGAAGCCATAACCCAATACCAGAATTTATTGTTTGTTGTGGCATCAAAAGCGGTTTTCATTCGGATTGACCATAATGTTTTTCCTCTATCGAAAAGACTGTCGTTCAAATGGTTGGATATATAGCTTGTGCCAGCTATACTGCTCAAATTGTGTTTGAGCCAACCGCCAGCTATTGCCCAATCGGAGGCGTTGTCCCACTTGGTCAGGCTGGTGCCCGAAAAATCATCTATAAACAGAGTGTCGACTGGTAACTGATTGTCGCCCAGCGTGATTTCGGTTGCAAACAACGTGTTTTGACAGCCAAAAAATATTGACAACCAAAATAAACAGAGAGAAAATTTTTTATTCATCTTTGTACGATTTCAAAAAATCGGTGCGTTGGAACGTAATCTTTTGATAATCAAAATATTTCAAAACATCGATTTTAAATTTCGAATCGAGTTAAAGATAGAAAATTATTAATAAAAAAGTTTTGACTATGAAGATAGCCGTAGTAGGTGCCAGCGGTGCTGTTGGCCAGGAATTTCTGAAGATTTTGAA
>JAFZWI010000125.1 GCA_017617355.1 Salinivirgaceae bacterium
AATCGCCTTCGTGGTGCTCTCCGTTGAGAAGAACAAGCAAATCCCAATCGGAATCGGCTCGATTGTCGCCTCGCGCACGTGAGCCATAGAGCAGCAAACGGCTGCCTTCAGGAAGCAGTTTTGCCCCTAATGCCTGAATCTTATTCTCTATGTTTTTGGCTCTATTCATTTTATAGCAATATTATGCAAAATTTTGTTATAGTGGATATTCGGCAATGGGAAATAATTTTTCCATAAAATGGAAATCATAAAATGGAAATGGTTTTGTGTTATTGTTCGCCTTTTCAGTCAGCGTTTGCGTTTTTCGTTAAAATTCTACCTTTGCCATCTGTAATTGAAAATCAACATAAATGGCTCGAGAAAAGTTCGGTTCGCGGTTTGGAGCGATAATGGCGCTGGCAGGTTCGGCGGTTGGATTGGGCAACATCTGGAAATTTCCATACGAGGCTGGCAGCAATGGCGGAGGTGCCTTCTTGCTGGTTTATCTGTTTTTTGTATTTGTCATCGGCATACCTGTGATGCTGTCGGAGTTTGTGATTGGACGTCGCGGACAGCGCAACCCGTTCGGGTCGTTCAAGACGCTGGCACCTGGTACCCGCTGGTTCTGGTTTGGCGGGCTGTCGATTTTTGCCGCGGCCATTATTCTGTCGTACTACGGCACGGTTGCTGGCTGGACGCTCGAGTATGTAGCCTATGCCGTCAAAGACATTTTCCACGGTCGTTCGTCAGAAGATATCAGCCAACTTTTCAGCGAATTTGTGAGTAACTCGTACAAGCCGCTGCTCTGGCAGGTGGGCTTTATGCTGATGTGCGGCGTAATCATTATGTCGGGTGTGAAAAACGGCATAGAGCGGTGCGTGAAGACTATGATGCCCGCGCTTTTTGTGCTGATAATCCTTCTCGACATCCGCGCCTGCACACTCGACGGCGCCGCCGAGGGGCTCAAATTTCTGTTCCTTCCCGATTTCAGCAAAATCACCGTCAACAGTGTGCTGAACGCTCTTGGACAGTCGTTCTTCTCGCTCTCGCTGGGTATGGGCGCGCTGCTGACTTACGCTTCGTATATATCACGCGATGAGAATCTTACGGGCATATCGCTGCGCGTAGTGGTGGCCGACACGTTTGTTTCGATTTTGGCGGGAATTGCCATTCTGCCTGCCGTGTTCGCCTTTGGTGTTAACCCGTCGGCGGGTCCGAATCTTGTCTATATCACACTTCCGCAGGTGTTCGACGCTATGCCGTTGGGCTATGTCTGGGGCATTGTCTTCTTTGTTCTGCTCACGTTTGCCGCACTCACATCGGCTATCTCTCTGCTCGAGGTCTGCGTGGCTTATCTGACTGAAGAACTGAAATTTAAACGCCTGACAGCTACGGCGTTATCCACTGGCGTGATAGCCGCGCTGGGTGTGCTTTGCACGCTGTCGTTCGGCCCGATGCGCGATGTGACCATCTTCGGCCGCACCTTCTTCGACGCCTTCGACGCCTTGAGCTCGAACATTGTGCTGCCCGTTGGCGGCATTTTCATCTGCCTGTTTGTGGGTTGGAAGATGAAGACGTTGAGTGTCTATTCCGAACTGTCGAGCGGCGGCCGCTACCCTATGGGAATGTTCAAGATTTTTATGTTTATCGTGAAATATGTGGCGCCTGCAGCCATTCTGATGATTCTGCTGGGGTCGATTGGGATTTTTTAAGTAATAAGTTTTCAAGTTTTAAGTTATAAGTATCGTGTAGTGAGCGAAGTGGCATAATTAATTTGATAATGAAGCACAAACTTCTGACAATATTATTCCTTCTGCTGTCGATGCCGATAATGGCCCAATTCGACATAAACCACTATCTGCGAGAGGGGCATCGCGACCTTACAAAATCGAACTACACCAGCGCTATCAACCGCTTCAATACTATAATTCAGGTGAAACCGGAGATGCTTGAGCCGTACTATTTCCGTGGCTACTGCAAGTTCCGCCTCGACGATTATCAGGGCGCATATCTTGATTTCCAGCGCGTTATCGAGCTTAATCCCTATTTTGCCGAGGGCTATCGTTTCCGCGGAATCATCAAAGCCATGCAGCAAGACTATCAGGATGCCATGGAGGATTTTGCGAAAGCTCTTGAACTTGACGCCACAAGCCCCGAAATCTACAACAGCCGCGGTTACACCTATATATCAATTAAAAACTACGAAAAGGCGATTGAAGACTTCAACGAGGCTCTGAAAATCAACAAGGATATGCCGTCGTCGTATTTTCAGCGCGGCTATGCCAAAATGTGCCTCAATGACCTTGATGGAGCTATTGAAGACTTTACTTACGGCATCAAACTAAATCCGTACAGTCCTGACGGCTACTCGCAGCGCGCCTTGGCTTTCTGCGACAAGGAGGATTACAAACAAGCGCTCACCGACATGAACCACGCGGTGGAAATGGACCCGCAGAATCCGGTTTTATATTTCAACCGCGCTATCATCCTTTATAAATCGAACGACCTGAAAGGCACCATGGCCGATTATAATAAGGTGTTGGAACTGAATCCTGACAATGCGCTGACATATTACAACCGCGCTATCCTTCATTCTGAAATAGGCGACAACAACGCGGCCATAAGCGACTATTCGAAGGTTATCGAGCTGAGTCCGCGCAACATTCTGCCGTTCTTCAACCGAGGCGCCGTCAAGTTCGATGCTGGCGATTTTTATGGCGCCATTGAGGATTGGAGCCAGGCTATCGAGATTTTCCCCGACTTTGCGCGCGCCTATCAGGCCCGAAGCTCGGCGCGGATGCAGATTGGCGACTATCTGGGTGCCAAAAAAGACGAAAACACTGCCAAACAGAAGATTGAGGAGTATCAGAAACGCGCCGGCAACGATTCGACACTTGCCGATTTTGCCGACACATCGTACAATTTCCGCAAGGTTATCGAGTTCGACAGCGACTTCTACCGCGCCAATATGGAGGACGGCGAGGTTCAGAACAAACGTATAGTTATCGAGCTTAAACCGTCGATTCTGCTTACCATTAAGATGCCTTCCGACGAAAACACGATAGCGCTTTATATGCAGAGTCTGGAGCAAATGAACCGCCGCGGCTTGTACGGCTACACGCTTGCTTTTGCCGACCACCAGGCCGAGATGCCGGTCGACACGGTGCGCATATTGCTAAACCAGACAGAGCAAGCCAAGCTGCAATCGACCTTCGACAGCGAGCTTTACTTCTATCAGGCCATGTTCAACAGCATGGTGCAGAACTACAACCAGTCGATAAAGGCTTACACATCGGCTATCAGCATCGACCCGAAATTTGAGCTGGCCTATTTGAACCGCGCCACCACCCGCTACATGATGATTGAGTACATGAACTCGCTCGACGATTTCTCACCGATAATCAGCATTGAGGGTGACAACGCCAAACGCACCGAGGTGAAGCACGATGTAGAGGTTGACTATTCCGAGGTGCTTGACGACCTCAACTACGCCATTGAGCTGAATCCGCAGCTTGGCATCGCCTACTACAATCGCGGTAACGTCAAGTGCATGTCGAAGGATTTTACGGGCGCCATAGCCGACTACACCTACTCGCTGAAAATTGGTCCCGAGCTGCCGCAGGCTTATTACAACCGCGGACTTACGCTTATCTATCTGAAAGAGAAAGAGAAGGGCTGCATTGACATTAGCAAGTCTGGCGAAATGGGCATTGAGGACGCATACGTGGTGCTGAAAAAATATTGCCGGAAAAACGATTAGCCGCTATTGAAATACGACCGCAAAACAAGCGCCCATAAGCCTTGCAAAACATTCTAACGGTCAATATAAAAAATAGATAAAATCATATTGTTTTTTGAAAGCCGTTTATATACTTTTGAGCGATTTTTGAAAGGGAACAATAAAGAGATTTAAGTTTCTAATTTTTAATACTTTAAAACACAAAAACTATGATTAAAGTTGGTATCAATGGTTTCGGTC
>JAFZWI010000126.1 GCA_017617355.1 Salinivirgaceae bacterium
GAAGAGTCGGCGCGGATTATACTGCGGGCTGTCCGTCGGGGGAAAAAAGAAGTCCTTTACGGAGGCAAGGCCACATTGCTGGTTCACATCCGTAAGTGGTTCCCAGGGTTGTTCTATTTCCTGGCATCGAGAGTTGATTCAACAAAATGACCGCGTAAACAAAAAACTAAAACGCAAACTATTTCAACATGTTAAATAGCGAAGCGTTTCAATTCGTTAAACTCTAAACTTAGAACTTAAAAACTTATAACTTAAGAATATGAGTCATCAAATCAATGGAATACAGCAAATGGGCGTTGGAGTGCCTGACGTGATAAAAGGCTGGGAGTGGTACAACAAGAATTTCGGAATGGATGTCAAGATTTTTGACGAGGAGGCTGTTGCAAAGCTGATGCTGCCTCACACCGGAGGTCAGACTCGCGCCCGCCGTGCCATTTATGCGCTTAACATGCAGGGTGGCGGTGGTTTCGAAATTTGGCAGCACACCGGCAAAACTCCCGAAATGCCCAAGTTCGAAATACAAATAGGTGACCTTGGAATCTGCATCGCAAAAATGAAAAGCGCCGATATTCATCTCACTTACAACACATTCAGCAAACGCGGTTTGAATATTCTGACAGCAGTGGAGAAGGACCCGGCCGGCAACGAGCATTTCTATGTGAAAGATTTGTTTGACAATCTGTGGGAGTTTGTTCAGGAGCCGTCAGTGTTTACCAAAACCAAAGCCGCCAACGGTGGAGTTTTTGGTGGCGTGATAGGCGTTAAGAATGTTGAGGATAGCATGGTTGTCTATCGCGACATTTTGGGCTATGACAAGGTTGTTTACGATAAGGAGGATGTATTCACCGATTGGGGCGGCGTTCCGGGAGGAAATAACCGCTACCGTCGCGTGCTTCTTGCGCGTACCGACACACCGCACGGAGCGTTTTCGCCAATCTTCGGAACATCACAGATAGAGCTTGTCCAAGTTCTTGACCGTGAGCCGAAAAGCATATTCGAAGGCCGCATCTGGGGCGACCCTGGCTACATTCAGATTTGCTACGACATTGCCGGAACCGACGAGTTGCGCGAGTTTGTGAAATCGAAAGGATTCCCGTTCACTGTCGACAGCACGCAAGCCGCCGACACCTTTGATATGGGCGAGGCCGCCGGAAATTTCGCCTACATTCAGGCGCCCGAGGGCACACTGCTCGAATTTGTCGAGACGCACAAGGTGCCAATCGCCAAAAAGTTTGGTATTGTCATCGACTTGAAAAAGCGCGGAATGGACAAACCGTTGCCAAAATGGCTGCTGAAAATGTTCGCCGTAAAACGTGTGAAAATGTGAAAAATGGCGGTTTGAAAATTCGCTCAATTAATTTAAATTTGCAGCCTAATTTTTAAGAATAATCACATTTATAAACAGTTATGGCAGATACTTCAGATTTACGTAATGGCCTGTGCATCGAACTCGATGGCAAACTCTACACAGTTGTGAATTTCCTTCACGTTAAACCAGGCAAAGGCCCCGCTTTCGTCCGCACCAAACTCAAAAACCTTGAGAACGGCAAAACTATCGATTACATCTTCCACGGCGATAACAAGATTAAGACTGTACGCATCGAGCGCCGTCAGTATCAGTATCTTTATCGCGATGGCGACAGTTTCGTGTTCATGAACACCGAGACTTACGACCAGGTCAATATCGAAGGTGACCTTATTGAGAACAACGACCTTATGAAGGAAGGCCAGATAGTAGATATCACTTTCCATGCCGAGACAGAGAAACCGCTGCAGGCTGAGATGCCGCCATACGTTGAGTTGGAGGTAACTTACACTGAACCGGGCGTTAAGGGCGATACAGCAACCAATGCAATGAAACCGGCAACCGTTGAGACCGGCGCCACAGTTATGGTTCCGTTGTTCATCAACGCAGGCGAGCGCATCAAGGTCGATACACGCGACCGCAGCTATGGTGAGCGTATTAAATAATTGGTAACAAACCAAATATGCATAAAACACCGGCTCGTCACCGGTGTTTTTTTGTTTGCCTATTATGTGGTGTCGCACTAAAATATAGCCGATTATGTGCGTAAAAACTCGTAACTGTTTAAAAAACTGATACTATAATCGGCGAATTGCTATATTAGCAACTTGATAAACACTATTATCATGGAAGGAAAAGCATCGCTTAGGCGTCTGCAATTGAGCAACTTCAAGTTAAATGTGCTTCTGCAGGTTACGCTGGCTATAAACGAGAATACTCCGGTTGACCAGCTGCTGGAAAAGTTTCGCAGTATTCTGTGCGACGACCTGAATATAGGCAAAGTACTGATGTTCAGCTACAATCAGAAGTGGCGCCGCATATTGATGTCGGGTGTCGACAGGGCCGTTGCCGACGGCATCCGCGTTGAGAACGACTTGCAGTATTACAAACAGATAACCAACCTGACGGCATCTCTGAATCCGAATCTGGCGCAGTTCGACACTATAATTCCGGTTTATCACCACGAGCGCCCAATCGCATACGTCATTATTGGCGATATTGAGGAGGAAGGCCTTGGTATGAGTCCGACAATCAAGCACTTGTATTTTA
>JAFZWI010000127.1 GCA_017617355.1 Salinivirgaceae bacterium
CATCACGGCAACGCAAGAGTTTGTAGTTCCTAAATCGATTCCAATTATCTTTCCCATAATATTTAAATTTTAAATTGTTGTTCAATTTCAAAAATTGATGCCTTGCAACTGACAATCTCTGTGCCAGACGGTTTTTGACCGATTTTCGGCGGCTGCGTCCGAATTTTTGTCAGTCAGGGTGGTGTGCTTCCGCGATTTGTGTCAGTCCGCACTGACAGAATGACGGAAAACAAGGATTGAATGGATGAAGGATTGAAGGATTGAAGGCATGAAAGCATAAGTGCGAGGGCAGACACTACGGAAAGCGTTTTCCGTTTCAGTTATTTTTGTATTTTGCCGCGATTATTGCGCTGCGGTTTTTCGTTTGCAATATCTTGATTTACAATTATTAAGACAATGTTTAACAAGGATTGTCTCCGTTATTGGAAGGCGGTTCGTTTTTAGAAATGATATATATGAGAAAATTTTTGCTTGCACTGGCCTTGGTTTCCGCGCTGCCCGCTGTTGCACAATATTCCGATGATGCAGTCTTCATGACTGTTGGAAACAAGGAAGTTACGTGCGGTGAGTTTGTGCGCATCTACACAAAAAACAACACTGACGCAAAATTCGATTCGGCCTCTATTGCCGAATACTTGCCAATGTTTATCGACTACAAGCTGAAAGTGGTTGAGGCTGAGGCGCAAAAAATGGACACCGCGTCGGATTTCAAAAGAGAGTTGCAAGGCTACCGCAGACAACTCGAGAAGCCATATCTGACCGACGAGCAGGTTGACGAAGCCTTGTACCAAGAAGCATACAAGCGTCTGCAAAGCGATGTGCACGCTGCGCATATATTGATAATGTGCTCGGAAGACGCGGCGCCGGCCGATACTGCCAAGGCCTACAAGAAGATACAATCTCTATACAAAAGAGCCGCTAAAGGCGAGGATTTCGGCAAGCTTGCCCGCGAGAATTCCGAAGACCCGTCGGCAAAAGACAACAGTGGTGATTTGGGCTTTTTTACAGCATTCTCAATGATATACGACTTTGAGAAAGTGGCTTACGAGACACCCGCCGGCAACGTTTCAAAACCATTCCGCACCCGTTTCGGCTACCATATAATAAAAGTTTACGATGTCAGACCTAACCCCGGACTGGTAAAGGTGGCGCACATAATGGTCAAAGCCGCGCAGAACATGAGCGAAGCCGAGGAAAAGGCCGCCAAAGCCAAGATTGATATGATTGCCGACTCGATTGCCAATGGTGCCGACTGGGTTAAAATGGCGGCGCACTATTCCGACGACCGCGGCTCAAACCAGCGTGGAGGCGAACAGCAATGGTTCTCAACCGGCATGATGGTTCCCGAATTTGAGAACGCCTCTTTCGCCCTGAAAAACAAGGGAGACATCTCGGCTTCTATCCGCACGGACTACGGCTGGCATATCATCAAACTGATTGACAAACGACCGCTTGAAACTTATGAGGCGTTGCGCGAACAGATAAAACGCAAAATGTCAGGCGATGTACGCAGCCGTAAAGCGTTAAAAGTCCTTTGCGACCGTCTGAAAAAAGAATACAATTTCAAGGAAGACAAAGCCGCATACAACGAGATTGCTGCACTTGCCGACTCCACCATTCTGCAAAAAAAATGGAGCATCGACAAGGCCGCCGGCCTCAACAAAGTGCTTTTCACTTTTGCCGACTCCGTCAAACGCACACAGCAGGATTTTGCAAAAAAACTGTCGCAATCGGGTCTCGGCAGCGAGCGTAACATGTCGGTTCACCGCCTTGTAACTACAGAGTACGAGAATCTGGTGCAGAACGCCATTATCAGCTTTGAGCGCACACAGCTTGAGCGCAAACACCCCGATTTCCGCTATCTGCTTCAGGAATATCACGACGGAATACTGCTCTTTGCACTGACCGACAAAGAGGTATGGACAAAAGCATCAACCGACACAGCTGGTCTTGAGCAATTCTACGAAGCCAACAAACAGAAATACATGTGGGGCGAGCGTGCTGAAATTGCCTTCTGCTCCTACAAAGGAAACGCATTCTCCGACGCCGCCAAGAAAAATGCCGACACCAAGCTGGCTGCGGCGCTGAAGGCTGGTGTTAAAAATGCTGATTACGAGGAAAAAGCCAAAGCCGCAATGCGGAAAATCGGCACAGAACCCGACAGTATCGGGTTGCTTGTCAAAGTGATAAAATTCGGCATTGTTGACGGTCAGGAAACCGACGCCAATGGTAACACCGTCAATGTAAAATACTGTGACTTTTACGGAACAAAGATTAACCAGGACGCCTGGGGCAAAAACAAAACGAAGATTTGCAATATCGACGGGCGCTCCTACGTCTTATATTTGGTTAAAAATGTGCCGCCAATGCCAAAAACTCTTGACGAATGCCGCGGCGCCGTTGTGTCTGAATATCAGAACGTTTTGGAAAAGAGCTGGATAGAAGGCCTGAGAGCAAAATATCCGGTCAAACTGAATAACGACATCTTTAAAACAATGATTAAATGATGCGTCGGATACTGAAAAAAACGACCAATGCGGGACTTAAAACTTTGATAGTCTGCGCCATTTTGTCAAGCCAAAGCTGCAGCCTTCTGCACAAGCCCAACGACGCCGACCCCATTATGGCCCGAACCGAACTGGGTGTGCTGACACTTTCGCAGGTCAGAGCAGTAGTGCCAAACAATATCCATGACCTCGACAGCGTACAATTTGTGCAGAGCTATGTCGACCGTTGGATTCACAACCAGCTGCTTCTGGAAAACGCCATGGAGTATGTCGACAAGGAGACGCAACGTTCGGTAAACCAAATGGTTGCCGACTATCACACCACATTGCTGGTGCACAAATACAAACAGATGTATATTGAGGAGAAATTGGACACGGTGATACCCGACTCGAAGATTGAGGAGCACTACTCGCAGTACGGCAACAACTTCCTGCTCGACAGTGCCGCCGTGCGCACGGTTTTTATCAAAGTGGCTCCTGACTTCAAAGAGAAAAACAAGCTTCGCCGCCTTGTGCGCAGCACTAACCCCGACGACGCTGAGCAGCTTGCCGCCCTCTGCGCCAATGCTCTCTATTTCGATAACGGTAACAACTGGCATTATCTCAGCACTATAACATCGATGCTGCCGCAAAACGCGATGAGCAACCCGATGTCTATGGCGCGCAACGGCCGATTCTTCGAGACACAAGACGACTCAACCCTCTACATGCTTATGTTTTGCGAGTTCCGCGATGTCAACGAGCAGGCCCCGCTTGTGTTCGCGAAGAATAAAATCCGCGAGATTCTGATAAACCACAGGAAAAACGATTTGATTAAAAATTTGGAGATTCAGGTATATATAGATGCTGTCAACAAACAGAGATTTACGAATTATGTCAATTAATATCAAAAAAATAGGTATCGCCGTTTCAGCCTCAGCCATGCTTTTGGCATCGGCATTGACGGCCAACGCACAAGGAAAAGGAACGATTATTGATAAAATAGTGGCTGTGGTGGGCCGTCAGGCTGTCATGTTCAGCGATGTCGAGGCGCAACGGGTACAGCTGCAAACACAAGGCTACCGCCCCACCGACGATTTGCGCTGCCAGATTCTGGAAACCATGCTCTATCAGAAACTACTTGTAAACCAAGCCATTCTCGACACTGTCGAAGTCGCCGACCGCCAAGTTGAATCCGAGCTCGACCGCCGGATAAACTACTACGTTGAACAGATAGGCAGCGAGGAGAAACTTGAGGAATACTACAAAAAACCAATGGACCAAATCAGAGCCGATTTCCACGATGTTATCAAGGAACAGCTTGTGGCGCAGACCATGGAACAAACGGTTACAAGCAATGTGTCAGTTACACCGCAGGAGGTCCGCAACTACTTCAAATCAATACCTCGCGACAGCCTGCCGACCATAAACACAGAGTTTGAGATTGAGCAGCTGTCACTGCTACCGAAAATTGAGGAGACTGAGATACTGCGCATCAAAGACCGCCTACGCGAGTTCAAAACCCGCGTGGCCAATGGCGAGAGCTTTGCAACGCTGGCCGTCCTATATTCGGAAGACCCCGGGTCGGCAATGAAGGGCGGCGAACTTGGCTTTATGAGCCGCAGCGACCTTGTGCCGGAATTTTCGGCCGTGGCCTTCAACCTTGAGCCCAACGAGGTGTCGAAAGTGGTGAAAACCGACTACGGCTACCATATCATCCAAATGATTGAGAAGAAGGGCGAACGCATGAACTGCCGACACATTCTGCTGAAACCGGCCGTATCGTACACCGAGAAGAAAAACGCCATGGCGCGTCTCGATTCTATCCGTCAAAAAATTGTAAATGAAGAAATTACATTCAAACAAGCCTGCTGGATGTTTTCCGACGACGAGAACACCCGCATGAACGGCGGCGTTATGGTGAACCCATACACCGGCACATCGCTGTTTGAAGCCGAACACCTCGACCCGAAAATAGCAAACGCTATCCGCGGCCTGGAAGTTGGCGAGATTTCGAAACCCTTTGAGACCGAAGATGACCAAGGCCGCACCGTCTGCAAGATTGTGCTTCTCCGCTCAAAATCGAAACCGCACAAAGCCAATCTGTCGCAAGACTATCAGCACATACAGAATATGGCCACAGAAAAGAAGCGCGACAAGGTAATGGAGGAATGGGTGGAGAAAACCATAGGCTCAACCTACATCCGCATCGACGATGAGTATAAGAGCTGCAAATTCAAAAAAGATTGGATTAAGACTGAATGACAATGACATACGAAAACGACGCAAAGGCTGTTGACGCCTTAAAACAGAATTTCGACCGGATAATGACCGAGGTAAAGAAAGTCATTATCGGCCAGGACGATGTAGTGAAATCGGCATTGCTGTCGGTTTTCAGCGGCGGACACTGCCTGCTGGTGGGTGTTCCCGGTTTGGCTAAAACACTGTTGGTGAACACCATTGCCGACACTCTGGGCTTGCAGTACAGCCGCATACAGTTCACTCCCGACCTTATGCCGTCAGACATCACTGGCTCCGAGATACTGAACGACAAACGCGAATTCAAGTTCATTAAAGGTCCAATCTTCGCCAACATCATTCTGGCCGACGAGATAAACCGTACGCCGCCCAAAACGCAGTCGGCGCTGCTCGAGGCCATGCAGGAGCGCAACGTGACAGTTGCCGGTGTGCGCAACAGCTTGCCCGAACCATTCTTTGTGCTTGCCACGCAGAACCCGATTGAGCAGGAAGGCACCTATCCCCTACCCGAAGCCCAACTCGACCGCTTCATGTTCATGATAAACCTCGATTATCCGACAATCGACGACGAGATAAACATTGTAACACAAACGACATCGGAGCTGAATGTGAAAGCCGAACCAATTATTTCGGCTGACGAACTTGTTTATTTCCAGCAACTTGTCCGTCGGATACCAGTCAACGAGAATGTTGTCAGATATGCGGTGAACATTGCCGCCCAAACGCGCCCCGGCACTCAGGCGGCCGCTGAGCTGACAAGCAAATACCTGACATGGGGAGCCGGCCCACGCGCATCGCAGTATCTGGTTTTGGGAGCCAAAGCTCACGCGGCAGTCAACGGCAAGTATTCGCCCGACGCCGAAGATGTTAGAGCTGTGGCGCCACTGGTTCTGCGGCATCGTATTGTGCGCAACTACAAAGCCGAAGCCGAAGGCGTCAGCACCGACAATGTTATTGAGAAAATACTGCAATCGGTAAAATTCTGATTATCAGCAATGCGGCGTCTCCTAAAAATATTGTTGCTAATAGCGGCTGTGGTTGCCGCCAATCAGAGTTTTGCGCAGCGCAAGACAAAAGTGGAACTTGTCCGCGCAAGAGCGATTAAATCCGACGCACACTTGTTCAACGGTGCCCGCCGCCTGATTGGCGACGTCTGCTTCAAACAGGACAGCGCCATAATGGAGTGCGACAGCGCGCATTTCTACTCCGACAAGAACCGTTTCGACGCCTTCGGGCACGTGCACCTCTACAAACTGAACGACACCACCATTGATGTCCGCGCCGACTTCCTGCGACATGACGGTGACCAGAAAATAGCCCGTTTCCGGCACAATGTCGTGCTTCGCGACAGTTCAATTGTGCTGACAACCGACTCTCTTGACTATAATCTGCACGAAGACATCGGCTCATACGAGCACAACGGCAAAATAGTCGACAGCCTTACGGTGCTGACAAGCCTTAAAGGTTTCTACTTCCACCGCAAGCATGAGGTTTATTTCTGGAAAGATGTGGTTATCGACCATAACAACAAAGAGTATCAAATGTTTACCGACACTCTCAGGTACGGTACCGTCAGCAAAATAATCCATTTTTTCGGCCCGACCGAGTTCTACAACGACACCAACTATATGTATGCGCGCTATGGCTGGTACAACACCGTCACCGAAAATTCGATGTTCAAATACGACGCATTGTTCCGTAACCCGAAGCAGACAATCACCTGCGACAGCATGTCGTTCAGCCGGCTTAGCGAGAGCGGCGCGGCCTACTCCAACGTGGTGGCCGTTGATACAACGCAGGATATTATGGCCACAGGCGATTATGTCGAGATACACAAAGAACCTGAGTTGCTGACAATTACCAAGAAAGCGCGGCTCATCTACATCTTCAACGGCGACTCGCTATATCTGCATGCCGACACGCTCAAGGTCTGCCGCGACACATCGGGGCTGTTCCGCACATTCCGCGCCTATTGGCATGTGCGCGCCTACCGGAAAGATTTGCAACTGCAAACTGACTCAATCTACTTTTCGATGCAAGACAGCATAGCCCGATTCTACGGCAATCCCGTATTCTGGGTGCAGGGCAACCAAATCACATCAGAATACATCGAGGCCTTTATAAAGAACAAAACTCTCAGCAAATTCATTCTTTACGACAACGGAATGATTGTCTCGCCGTTAGACAGCATCCATTTCAACCAGGTAAAGGGTATGCAAATGGTTGGTTATATGAGAAATAACGATTTATACAAAGTCGATGTGTTTAAACGCAGCCAGACGCTCTATTTCCCAGTCGACGGCGATGAAATAATCGGCATGAACAAAGGCGAGAGCACCGACATGACCATATATGTGAAAAACCGGCAAGTAAAGCATATTGTTTACCGCTCGTCGCCCAAGTCAAATATCTATCCGCTTGACAATGTTACCATTAGTGACTCGCGACTGCATGGCTTTTCGTGGCTCGAATCGGTGCGGCCCAAAAGCCCCGATGAGATTTTTATTTGGAAAGATGTGGAAAAGACCAGCAAACACAGCAACAGAATTGTCGCGCCTGTTGAAACCGAGAGCGATAAAACCGCCAAAAAGCCTCTGCCACCGATGCAAAACCCCAATAGGCGTAAGTAAAACCAATGAGTTTTCGACAGTCCAATACTGATTAATGCAGACCTAAAACAGCTACAGAAGACTTCAAGCTGTTTTCTTCTCTCCACAACACACTGATTTACAATTCGCTACAAAAGCAAACTTTTTTATTAGGCCTTGTTGTGCAGAATGAACTTTTTTCTACTTTTGTCGCCGGAGAGATGGTAGAGTGGTCGATTACAGCAGTCTTGAAAACTGCCGTGCTGAAAGGCACCGGGGGTTCGAATCCCTCTCTCTCCGCCACAGAGAGAATCTAGAATAACAAAAGCCTTGACTTATAACAAGTTGAGGCTTTTTTATTTCTCCAAAATTACCCTAAATCAGCCCAAATTGCATTCCATATTTGTGACCACTTGTTTCTCAATTTGCGACCACTTTCTGTTGGTGTAATTAGGTGTGGTTGACTCTATAGCCTTCCTTCAATTGTCTCGCCAAACCCAATTCTTTGTTGCAAGCAAAATCAATTCAAAACAGTATAAAATGCATATTAACTAGATTGGTTTTATTACACTTGTTCGTTCCTTTTTATTTTTGTCACAAAATGTCAAATAGACAAATGAAATTTGGAGTAAAAAGATCGCCACTTTTCTATGTGGGAGATAAATACAAACTAATGGCAGAGATAAAAACACATTTCCCTGCCAGAATACGAAAATTCGCCGAACCATTTGTTGGTGGCGGTTCGGTATTCATGAATGTAGCAGCTGAAGAGTACATATTGAATGACATAGATACCAATGTCATTGAGATACACAAAATGCTAACACAATACGTAGGCAGAGAAGATGAGTTCTTAAGCAAGTTCTATGAATATGTGCGAAAGTACAAAATGTCACTTTCGTTTGTTGAAGACACTGTACCACAAGAGCTGAAGACCAAATATGTGAAAACATATTTTGCAAGATTCAACAAGGAAGGTTACTTACAGATGAGAAAAGACTACAACGCAAGTGACAGAAGTGATTTCTTAATGTTGTATGTACTTTTGATATACGGATTCAATCGCATGCTTAGATTTAATAAGAGCGGAGACTTTAACTTGCCTGTGGGAAATGTGGATTTTAACAAAAATACATATAACGCTCTAATTGATTACTTTCATGTAATGAAAGATGCAAGAGTATCTTGGCAGAACAGCGATTTCAGACTCTTTTTTGCAAACTTGGACTTGAATGAAAATGATTTGGTTTATTGTGATCCTCCATATTTGATAACTTTCAGCGAATACAACAAACTATGGAATGACGAAACCGAAATAGACTTGCTGAATGCTCTAGATGAACTAAACCGACAAGGAAAACGCTTTGCCGTATCCAATGTGACACATTATAAAGGACGGGAGAATGTCGAATTCATAAAATGGTCACAGCAATATAATGTTTATCCGATAAAAAGTAACTATATCAGCTATCACGACAATACTTGCAAATCGTTCAATGAGGTGCTGGTAACAAACTACTAGATTATGGAAAGTCAGAAACACCTCATAAAATGTCATGAGCATTTTGCCCAAACATGCCGAAAAGCACCATTCATGGCTCATAAATACACATTCTTTTACGAATCATTTCCAGAAGACAAACCATTTATTGACGATTTTATCAAGCGGGCGGAAGATTTGGCCGGCAATGTAAACAAGGGGGCAGCAAACGATTCAAGACGAAGAAGAAGTTCTGATGTAATTATGGCAAACGCTTTAGCGGGAGTGGTATCAGAAGCCTTGTGGCGTCATTTTTTGAATACTGGCTACAAATTTGTAGAATATACCCCATTCGAAGACGCCGCCAAACAGATAGACCTCATAACATCTGAAGGCATGAAAATTGAAGTGCGTTCTTCTTTTCCAAGAAACGGTGTCGAATTTGCAATCTGTCATCCTATTCATCAATTTGATATATTGGGACCATACAATAATGGATACAAACCTGATGAGATAAAGAAAGACTATTATGTCAGAGTTCTGTATACCTATGCCCAACCGACAGACATTTTAGAGGGTATCAAAAAGGACGGTTTTGCAGTATATCTGACAGGTGGCGCGACATGGCAAATGATGAACGATGCGAAGATATCAAAAGTGAAAAATCTGGTTCCTGAAGACGGATTCTTACAAGAGGGCACAACAAGTTATCGGGTTGTTCCTTTTTCTAACGCATTGGACACGTATCAAATTAAGGATGCCATATTAAGAGAGAACAACAATCGCATGAAGGTTCATGGATCCTCATCATTTTGATGGAGCACACCCTCTCAATTTGCCACAATGTCGGCAATCCCTATACGCCTTATTCCTCACGATTATTTTTGATCAATCGATGAGCGCACAACGCGGAAGCCGATATCTTTGGAATTTTTCCTGTATTCTCTGTCACTAATCCGATAACTATAAAGACCAACCATGGCAAAATTCGGGAAAACACCTCCGCCACGCAAAACCCGATCCTGACCCGAGGATTGCCCTGTAGGATTGGCTTGATTTTCGCCACTATATTCTCCATAGTAGTCCCAACACCATTCTACCATATTCCCAATCATATCGTATAATCCAAGTTCATTCGGCAACCTTGTTTTCACTTCGTGAATCTGCGATATTGCCAACCTTCCTGCAACAGTAAAATTATCAGAATAAGCCAGAGCGCACCAAGCAACATTATACAAACTGTTGCCGCCGCTGAAAGCATAGCCGCGGCTCTTGTTTCCGCCACGCGCTGCAAACTCCCATTCAGCCTCTGTGGGCAGACGGTAGCCGTTTGCCGAGAAATCGCATACAATTTTATCTTCCTGAAAGCCTACACCCATTGTTTTTCCGCCAGACCAAGTTGCAGGGTCGGTTTTACCCTTATAACTGTAGCAAGGAGTAAGTCCTTCCTTTATGCTGCGCCTGTTGCAATAATATACTGCTGTTATCCAAGGCACATCGTTTCTTGGATAGTTTGGCGCAACATCGTGTTTTCCATCTCCAGGATTATGGAGAAGATACGTTTCAACTTGTTTCAGGTCTTCCTGGCTCATCGTTGTCATATACTCCTCCTCTGTAACCTCGTGGTCGCACATGTAGAAAGTGTTGAGTGTGACATTGTGAACGGGTTTTTCATCCCCGTCGCCACAGTCGCTACCCATTTTGAATGTGCCACCCTCTACACAAACAAATCCGACAGGCAAGTTCCTATTTTCCGGCCGCCGAGAAATCTCCTGCTGGGCATTTGCAATCTCCTTTGTCAAGTCTTTTTTGGAATCGGAGTATGCCAAACGGAAACCAACGGCATCAGATTTCAGCGTGCATTTGTCGTTAAAACGGGCATAAACCGTAGGATTTGACGTTGGGTCATCGTTGGACTGGTAGTTCCCGCCGCGTGTAACCGAACCTACCGACACGTTTGTGGAACGCCATGGTATTCCACCCTTTGGATTCGTCTTATTTTCATTAGAGTATCTGGTATAGTTATCCCAAACCCACTCCGAAACATTGCCTATCATATCGTACAGACCAAGTTCATTTGGCCGTTTCTGCTTGATTTCGTGCGTTGTGCCGCCATTTGGGTTGTAATCTGAATAATCCTTGGAGAAAGCCCCGCTATTGCTGATATACCAGGCCACATCGTTGATATTGTCGCTGCCGCTATACATGTAACCTTTGCTTTTAGTGCCACCACGAGCGGCGTACTCCCATTCTGATTCTGTGGGCAGACGGTAGCCATCGGCTGTGAAATCGCAGAACCACTCAATATTGCCCTGATTCAAAACCGCGCCTTCCTCATCAAGGTAATAACAAGGCGTCCGCCCCTCAATTTCACTCAGTTTGTTGCAGAAAATAAAAGCCTCGTACAGGCTCACCTGCTCAACAGGCTTTTTCGCACCCGAAAAATGACTCGGATTTTTACCCATAACAGCCTCATACTCAGCCTGTGTTACCTCGTGATTACAGATATAGAAACTTGCAAGCGTAACGTAATGCACTGGCTTGGCATTGTCGCGGCCTTGCTCACTGCCTCTTTGGAACACACCGCCTTCAACGAACACAAAGTCGGCTGCAGAAGTTAGGCTCTTTCCTGGAGTAACGGGAGTCGAACTTGTCGGTTTAGGTTTGCTTCCATCGGAGCGCACCATACGGAATCCTATGTTACTTTGTTCGCAATCGGGAGATATGGGGTTGGAACGGTTAACGACACGGCATGCATGGTCGTTGTCCCAATAACTGCCGCCACGCATAACATGCCCAGTCCCTGAAGACGCGCCCCGCGGATTGGTCTGGCTGTCGCTGCTATAGTTTCCAAGCCAATCCCAACACCATTCATACACGTTTCCGCTCATATCGTAAAGGCCCAATTCGTTGGGTGATTTTGTCTTTATGTCTGGCCTTTCAGAGCCTCGGTTATCACCTGTCCATGCAGCCTCGTTAATGTAATTGCTGCCGCTGTATCTGTAACCTTGACTATTGTTCCCGCCGCGTGCAGCAAACTCCCATTCGGCCTCGGTTGGCAGACGGTAGCCATTTGCCGCGAAATTGCAGGCAACAGCATCCCATGCGTTACTTTTCGCCCCCCAGGTGTCGGTCGCGGTTTTTCCGTTGAGACTGTAGCACGGTGTAAGTCCGTTTTTCACACTCATTTTGTTACAGAACTCAATGGCGTCATACCAACTGACTCTTTCAACAGGTTGTTTTGCTCCAACATATTCGCTCGGATTCTTTCCCATAATCGCTTCATATTCAGCCTGCGTAACTTCATGGTCGCAGATGTAGAAACTATTCAGCGTAACACTGTGGCTAGGTCTCTCATTTAAACAGCCGTAGTCGTTTCCCATGACGAACGTTCCGCCCTCAACAAGAATGAATCCGTCATTTACCTTTGCACCGACCGACATTGAATACAAGGCCAGCACAAACACTATTAATATCTTTTTCATAATCGAACTATTAAGTCTTCTAAATTATAAAAAAGAGATAATCGGTCTATAAAAAGACTTATGGGTGGAAAGAAATAGCTGTAACTCTATTTATTATTCAAAATTTTGTAGCGTGCCGATGCTTTACCCTTAACCATTGCGTTCAGCTTGCCACCAAGCAGACGACGGCGAATAGGCGAAATGTGGTCAGTGAAGACCTTGCCATCAAGGTGGTCCAATTCGTGCTGTGAGATGCGGGCGCGCATACCGTCCCAAACTTCCTGATGTTCAACAAAATCCTCGTCAAGATAGCGGATTTCAACCTTGTCGGGGCGCCAAACATCTTCGCTGATTCCTGGCAGACTCAAGCAACCCTCGTTGAACTTAACTTCCTCATCTGTTGGAAAATCCAAGATTTCAGGGTTGATGAGCGTACGTTTGAAATCCTTGCAAGCTGGCTCGTCCTCGGCAAACGGCGTAGCGTCGATAATCACAAGACGCAGGCTCTGCCCCACTTGCGGAGCGGCAAGACCAACACCCTCGGCAGCGGCCAAAGTGTCGTACATATTGGCTATCAACTCTTTAAGACCTGGCGTCTCTTTTGTCACCAACTGCGCCTTTTTGCGCAGAATCGGGTTGCCGTAAACTGTTATCGGTAGTATCATTTTCGTTGTTTTTGTTCCATATACGATTGCAGGATGATTGTCGCACTCACAGTGTCAATCAATGCTTTATCCTGTCTTTGTTTCTTTTTCAAGCCGCCGTCAATCATTGCCTGAAAGGCGATTTTCGACGTAAACCGCTCATCAATCATCTCGATTGGCGTGTTGGAGAACTCTTTCTTCAATTTTTCGACAAAAGGCCGGATGTATTGCATTGATTCCGAATCTGTTGCATCCATTTGCTTGGCATGGCCGACCACGAAAGCGTCAACCTGTTCCTTTTGGGCGTACTGCTTCAGAAAATTCATCAGTTCGGCTGTGGGCACGGTTTGCAGTCCTGTGGCAATAATTTGCATCACATCGGTGACAGCAACTCCGCAGCGTTTGCGGCCATAATCGATAGCAACTATCCTTCCCAATCAGATTCCGGCTATTTGCTTGATTTCCGATATTATACGTTGTGCCAGCGCATCGGCGGCCTGCTCGCTCTTACTCTCAGCGTAGATGCGGATAATAGGTTCGGTGTTCGATTTGCGCAGGTGAACCCACTCTGTCGGGAAGTCGATTTTTACACCGTCGACATCGTTAACTCGCTCATTTGCATAACGTTTCTTCATCTCGGCCAGCACCGCATCAACATTGACTGCCGGTGTAAGCTGAATCTTGTTTTTCGAGATGTAATAAGCCGGATATTTAGCGCGCAGCTCCGATGTTTTGCATTGACTTTTAGCAAGATGCGTCAAGAATAGAGCTATACCCACCAGTGCGTCGCGGCCATAATGCAGCTCGGGATAGATGACTCCGCCATTGCCCTCGCCGCCAATCACAGCGTTGGTCTCCTTCATTTTGGCGACCACGTTCACCTCGCCAACAGCTGCAGGCGAATATGAGCCGCCATGTTGCTCCGTTACAACGCTCAACGCTCTTGTGCTCGACAAGTTCGACACTGTGTTGCCCGGCTTCACGCCCAAAATGTAATCGGCCACCGACACCAGCGTGTACTCCTCGCCAAACATCGAGCCGTCCTCGCAGACAATGGCCAGGCGGTCGACATCGGGGTCAACCACAAAGCCCACATCGGCCTTGTACTCACGCATGGCAGCCGAAATCTGCCCCAGATTCTCAGGCAGCGGCTCCGGTGTGTGCGCGAAATCGCCATGAGGCTCGGTGTTCAAGCCGACAATGTGCCTTACGCCAAGCGCGCGCAGCAAATCGGGGATTATCAGTCCGCCGACAGAGTTTATCGAGTCGAACACAACCTTGAAATTGGCTTTCTTTATCAGTGCCACATCGACTAAGCGCAAAGCTAAAATCTGTTGTATATGCTTGTAAGCGAAATTGTTATCTTGTGTAATGGTTCCCAAAAACTCGACAGGCGCAAATGTGTATTGTCCCTTTTCGGCAATCTCGAGCACGCGGTTTCCTTCGGCGGCACTCAAAAATTCGCCGTTCATATTCAGCAATTTAAGCGCATTCCATTGCTTCGGGTTGTGGCTTGCCGTCAGAATCAGACCTCCGTTGGCCTCGTGGTCGATGACAGCCAGCTCGGTTGTGGGCGTGCTTGCCATGCCCAAATCAATAACATCAGCACCCATGCTCATCAGCGTTCCCAGCACAAGGTGCGACACCATTGCACCCGAAATGCGCGCGTCGCGACCAACAACAATGCGGAGACGCGTACCCGGCTCGTTCTGTTCCTTGACCCACTGCGTGTAGGCCGCTGTAAATTTCACAATATCAATAGGACTAAGGCCTTCGCCCTCCTTGTCGCCTATTGTTCCACGTATTCCTGAAATCGATTTAATTAGGCTCATATACCTTATATTTTATGATGCGCAAAAATAGTTTTTTCGACTGACATTATTACCAACCGCGAAAACAATACGAAAAGTTCGGAATCAAGAACGACCAAGCTTGCATATCTCGCATCGTCACGAGCCGATAACAATCTGTCAATTAATAAGTTCGACAATGAAATAATAAGACATCAAACCTGAGACCATGAGTTTGAAGACGACGCCCGTCAAGATGCCGATGAAGGAACCCAAAGCGGCGTACAGAGCCTTGTCGGTCGGCTGATTACCAGTGTATTCGCCAATGAAAGCGCCGATGAGCGGAAACAGAATGATGCACACCGGCCCGAAAAACATCCCGACCACGACGCCAATGGTTGCGCCCCAAACGCCGCGTTTGGTGCCACCGAATTTTTTTGTCCCCCACGCCGGCACCACATAGTCGAGAACGGTGACCACTGCGGCAAGCGCCGCCATCACCACCAAGAATGTGGTTGAGAAATTGCCCCAACGGGTGAATTGCAGCATCAGCAAGGCAACATAGCTAATGGGCGGGCCTGGCAACACCGGCAGAAAACAGCCTATAATGCCTATCAGCACCAACACGATTCCGAATGTGAGAAGAATGTAATCCATAACGAGTGCGTTCTAAAACGTCCTTAAAAATACAATTTTGGATTGGTATTGTTGACAAACTTTTGGCGATTATAGGCAAAAAAAAATCCCCCAACTTCTGATTGGAGGACTTTTAAACTCTTGTGAACCAGCTGGGGCTCGAACCCAGGACCCCATCCTTAAAAGGGATGTGCTCTACCTGCTGAGCTACTGATTCAGTGCCTTTCTGAAAAAGCGTTGCAAAAGTATACCTAATATTTGTTTTTTGCAAGCGGACATATTTTTTTTTCGGAAAAATCGTTGCGGACGGCTCTTCAACTTGATTTTCACACACTAAAACCAGGCTCCGAAAAAATCTTTTGTTTTTTTTCGCACCCCTCTTGCACGAAAGAAAAATTGCCGTACATTTGCATCGCTTTTGAAAAACAAAGCAACACGTTCTAAAAAGATTCGGGCGCTTAGCTCAGTTGGTTCAGAGCGTCTGCCTTACAAGCAGAGGGTCGGGGGTTCGAATCCCTCAGCGCCCACCACCTAAAGCCTTACAATACAGTTGTGAGGCTTTTTTGTTTTTTGACTATCTTGCAAAGATTAGACCGACACTGATTGTATAGTAAAACATTAAAATACAGAACAATATGAAACCAACATTGCTGATATTGGCAGCCGGAATGGGCAGCCGCTACGGTGGTTTGAAGCAACTGGACCACCTGGGAACCTCGGGCGAGACTATTATGGACTATTCTGTTTTCGACGCTGTGCGCGCCGGATTCGGTAAAGTGGTTTTCGTCATCCGCAAGAGTTTTGAGAATGAGTTCCGCGATATGTTTGTGAGCAAACTCGAGGGTAAAATCGACGTTGAACTGGCTTTTCAGGAGATTGACAAGATTCCTGCCGGATTCACCGTTCCGGCCGACCGCGTTAAACCTTGGGGCACGGGCCACGCCATTCTAATGGCAAAAGACCTCATCAATGAGCCGTTTGCGGTTATCAACGCTGACGATTTCTACGGCGCAGGCGCTTTCAAGGTAATGGCCGACTACCTTACCAACGGCATCAGCGACACTGAATACGCCATGTGCGGCTACCAGCTGAACAAGACTCTGTCGGACTTTGGCACCGTGGCGCGCGGGATCTGCTCGGTTGACGCCAACGGCTTCCTTACCGACATTAAGGAGCGCACCAGCATTGAGCGTAAAAACGGCAAAATCATCTTCACTGAGAACGACAAGGAAACGGAGCTTGACGAGAATGTGCCCGTATCGATGAATTTCTGGGGCTTCGCTCCCAACCTTTTCAAACATCTTGAGGAGAAATTCACCGCTTTCCTGAAAACCGGTACTCAAAACCCGAAATCGGAATTCTACATTCCGTTTGTGGTTGACGACCTGATGAAGGAAGGCAAGGTAAAGACCAAAGTGCTGCCGGCCAACGCCACTTGGTTTGGCGTAACCTACAAGGAAGACCGCCCGGCAACCGTGGCTAAGATTGCCGAATTGGTTGAGAAAGGGCTCTATCCGAAGAAACTTTGGTAGGAAACGGTGCTATTGTCATTCCATTAAACCGCAACGAAACGTGTGACCGCAGGCGCAGAGGATTGTGACCGCAGGCACTGAGGATTGTATCCGCGGGCGCTGAGGCCCGCACACCTCCTTCTCCACATTATTTTTATCAAAAAAAAACACCGCCGCCCAAAGGGTTTGTTTTTACCCTCGGGCGGCGGTGTTTTTACATTATCCTATAGCGAAAACTACGGATTTGCAGGTGCGATACGCACAATACGGAAGCCAAAATTTTCAGCGCGGTAATAATTGATTTTTGCATCGTCAGCACCAGCAACCTTGTTGTCTGTTCCATTAAACCATATTCGCTTACCTTCTGAATAAGCATTATAGTTATTACACCACTCATCATAGTCGCCATTGGTGATTAATTCTGGGTTGTGCAGGAGAAGATAGTTGAACTCAGCCGATGTTAGCAAACGATAACCGCTATGTGAAAAATCAAAATCAAAATTACCACCATCAGAATCCAAACCATTACCTTGAGAAATATCATTATAATAGTATTTACCGCCATATTGTGCAACTCTTCTATAACTCCAAGTCTCGCTTGTGGGGTCTGTAACTCCATCAATACTATATACAGGCTCCTTGTCTTCGGCCATACTGAGCAAGTTGCAATAAATTATGGCATCAAACCACGACACATAGTAGGCCGGAGTGTTTTTCTTGGCCTCTGCCGTGGTTTCTGACGGCTGTAATTCCGGGTGCGCAGTGTTGACTGCTCCATAGTATGTCATCAATTGCTCATACTCGTACTGGCTCACCAAATGATTGCACACCAATAAACTTGGAATCGTCATATTATCACCATCAAAGTCATTATCGTTCCAACCGACATTGTAACTCTCTTTAGAAATTGTTCCACCGGCAACCTCAGTAAACCCTTCCGGCATGGTGCCGCCATTATTCGGTTTTGTCTTGGTAAGACAACCGTCGGGGCCGACATACCATTTAGTTGGGTTGCCGGGATTGGCGTAGTTTGGCTGGTCGGCTACAGTGAACTTGGCAACTTCATTTGCGAGTTCGGTACCGCTGATGTTGTTGCCTTCGACGTCGGTTGCAAGTTTGAGCACCTGCACACCTTCGTCGTAAACAGCCGGTGTTATCCTTGCAACATACGGAATTTCATCAGATGTCTTGCCTGTAAGATGGCTGCCAATTGTGATTGCCGCGCCGTTTTCAAGGTACACATCGCTATATATCTCGCTACCTGCTTCATTCACCTTGACTACGGCACTGGCTTTCATAATCAATGTTCCGCCGTTTGCGACATATACACCGCCGCCTTTACCAGTGGATGTGTTGCGCCCGCCCTCAAGGTACGCGCCTTCATCGAGAATGACGGTGCTGACAGAACCTACTCTGATGCAGCCGCCAGGGTAGCTGCCGTCCGAATAACCGTCTGTTATCGTAAGGTTTTTGAATGTTACAGGTGTTTCCGTAGAAATAACAAAAACAGTTCCTGACTCATCATAGTCATATTGTCCGCTAATAGTACTGCTTCTGCCGTCGATTATTATTGACGATGCCGAAAATTCGCTGTTTATTTCAAGATTATCCTTTTCATAGCCATACGCAGCCATAACAGAGTTTCCTTCAAGATTAAACAAACCACCGAACTCATCAAAAGCGTTTCTACAGATTGTGCTGCCAGCTCCGTCCAGAATAACCGTGTAGTCCATTTCGGAATCGGTCATCTTCAGAAGTGCTCCATAGAATGTTTTTAGCGGTTGGCTTTCATCGATGCCGTCATAATTGTCGTTGGCATCAGATGCGTTCGGCGCCACATAGAGCGTTGTGCCGCCAGCGCCCTCAACAGCATCACATACAAGGCGGACTGAACATCCGGTATAGTAATTAGTATAAGATTGATAAGTAACTGAAGAACCATTTCCGAAAACGAAATAATAACCTTGCTGTTTTGAACTATAATTAAATGTGTAGTATGTAGATGTCCAATAGTAACCATACGTAGTACCTGACATAGCATATTGATACGAAAAATTACGCGTAGAATTACCGCTACGGTAACCGGCTTCTGGCAAGAATACCGCTCCTGCTTTTTCCATCAAAATCCATTGGTCGGCGGTATAATTGTTTGTATTATAGTTGCTTGCCGTAATACCACTTTCGAATGTCAATCCATTGGGAACTTGAAAACCTTCCGGAATGATAACCAGACCTTTATATCCGTTTACTTTCGCATATCCATGCGTATTATATGTTATTAGGTTTCCCCACTCCGTATTTTTGAGTGTGCGCCATTGTTCGGTTGTCGCATAGCGGGTTGTTATGGTTTTACCCCAATCGTAGTTTGTGCCCGCAAGATTTCCGTCATAATACAAATTGACATCTGCTTCGTTCAACCACGGGTTCATTTTCGAATTCATTGCTTCATAGCCGCTTGTGCCCCAGCCAAATAGGTCAATCCAACCATTGTAGTCTTCAGCGATACTATTGTTGTCTGCAGCCAAAAAGTCGTACTGATGCTCGGCGAAACCCCATTCGTTCTTCTTAGCATTATAGCGCAGGTTGCCGGAGCTGAAATTGATGTAGCTGTCTTCACCTATCTTGAATCTGCCCGGCAGCGCCTTCATCGACGCCTTGCCACCGATTGCTTTAGTCAACGCTCCGGTTGTGGCTATCTCCCATTCCTGACCATCAGACGATTTCTTAACGGCAAAGCGTTCTGTTTCGTCGGCTGACAGGCCACCGGCTTTTTCAAGCACGAATACCTGTGCCCCACCCTCAACGGGATAATTAGCCGGCACAATGGTTGCCACTGTATCTTTGCCTTCGGCAAGTTCTCCGGCAATGGTAATTTTTTTGCCTGAAGCCAAACGCACAACGCCGGCTTTGGCTGTGCCGCTAACTGTAACGGTGCCATCTATGTTATTGATGTCGTTGTTTCTGTTGTTATGAATGTTGGCGCCTGACTTCAAGTTAAGCGTGCCACCATTAATCAATACTCCATCATTATTGTAATAAAAATCGCTGTTCTCGATGTTCACTGTGCTGCCGTCACTCATTTCCACTCCAGTCCATTCGCCACCGTCTATGACGCATCCCGATATGTTAAGCGTACCTTTTTGCACTACTACACCACTCAAGCCAAGATTTGACAAAGTGACTTCTATATCGTCGTTAATTGTAATTGCCGAGCCGGTATCATAAATGATACAACTATATTCGGTTTCACCATAAATTGTGATTTTTGAAACAGTTTTTTCACCGCAACCACTAATAGTTAAATATTCAGTATTCGACACCCCATCGACATAAATAACAAAATCTTTATTTTCTGCGGTTTGTGCGGCAGTTTGAATTGCCGAAAGTGCCCGTTCGAATGTATTAAACGCTGAGCCCGATGAGTGTCCGTCGTTATCATCATTACCTTCATCAGGGTTCACATAGAATGCGTTAGGGTCATCAATCTCCAGCACAAGGCGAACAGGACGCTCATGATTACGGGTTGTTTCATAAGAGGTCAGGCCTGATGTGTAGCTGTCGGCGCAAGTGGTAACCACTGGTGATTTGTCCGATTTGAAACTCAATAAATATGCGTCATCACCAGCATTTGTGCTCGACCAATATTGTCCAACCTCGTTTTCCTCGAAGAGACCAGAAGCCGACTTGTGTCCCATATACCCGGCAGCCTCGAGGAATACCGCACCATTGTTTTCCATAGCCTGCCATTCCGATTCGGTATATTCTTTTGAGTCGTAAGTGTCGCCGCTTATCGGCGCTCCACTCCAGTCGTCGGGCAGAAGTACCAGACCATTGTGAGTTATTGAGCCGGGTTTGATGCTAGCAAGTGCGCATTTACCCGGGCGGTTAATCAGATACTCCCACTCTTCTTTTGTAAGCGTGCGCCATTGGTCTGAAGTTAGATTTCCGTTAAAATTATAGATAGTATTGGATGTTGGCAAACTGTTTCCATCACCCCACGAATAATAATAACCACTATCAAAACTATCATACTGGGTCTCTTCGAACTGATACCTAGCATAATATGATTTATATTTAATACTGCTGCGGCTGAAGTATACCTTTTTGCCAGCGGCATTCACTGTGAATGGCTTGTAAAGAGCACCTTCCAGAGAGGTTGTCTCCAATCTGCCGACATTGTTAATATGCCACGTAGCGCCAATACCCGGCATTACAGCAAACTTGTCGGTATAATCGGCAAGCTGAACACCATTGGCTGCCCGAACCACTTGTGTCACGTTTACTGGATACTGGTAAGAATATGTTAAAAATGACAGCACAGCCAAAGTATCATCGTCCGCAATCGTCAAAGCTTTTGTAATTGTGATATAGGAATTGGTGAAACTAGACAAATAAACATCGTTGTCAGATGCAATTTTTGCGCTGCCCGCCAATTCGATATTACATCCCGTATAAACTCCGTTGCCATACTCACCGGCTACGTTGCCTTGAATGGTTCCTCCCTCCATTTTAAAAGTAGCGCTATTAACATAGACTCCTCCACCAAGTGAACCGGCATTGTTGTCGGCTATAGTGCCATTGGTCATATTCAACTGGCCACCAACATACACGCCTGCACCCCAACTATTAGCATTGTTGTCGGCTATATTTCCGCCAGCCATATTCAACTGAGCATTTTCATTGATATACACACCTGCGCCACAATTATTGGCATAGTTGCCATCAATATTTCCACTGGCCATATTCAACTTACCTCCATTGTCAATATACACACCTGCACCATACTTGGCACAGTTGCCGGTTATCTCGGCATCTTCGCCAATAGTTACATTTGAGTTTCCGCCAATATAGATACCACCACCATGGCCATCGCCATCAGGGTTATAACCTCCAGTTATTTTCAGGTTCTTAATGGTAATAGGCACACGGGTGTTGATTGTGAAAACCGGGCATCGCAGCGGATTATTTTTTTGGTTTGTCCATGTTCCATCATCATTACGCACCCACCCAAGGTCCATCTTCTGCTTGCCGGTAGTATATTCATCATTATAACTCTGCAGCGTTATTGAATGAAATTTCAGTCCGCCAGCGTGTACCCCTTCGCTAAAGAGGTTATCGGATATGACTTGCGCCGCATTTCCGTTTTTCACATTAATGGTATAGGCACAATAGGGGTCTAAAAAGTATTGAACCGCATTTGCAAATGTAGCACCGCTACCATTCAGTGTAGCTTCTTCCTTCCAAACGTAAACAATGGTTGTGCTATTAGAGATTGGCTGCGTGTCATCAAATTCCTCAAGAGTGCCATCATCTTTAATAACAAACCATCCGAGGCTACCAACTGTGGTTGAATAACTGTTTATCCCTGATTTAACAGGTGCAATTGGCGCTTTAATTGTCTTTTCGCCTATAATTGTATCGCGCCGAGCAAGCATGCGGACTATTTGTGTTTGTTTACCACTCGGAACACGGTCGTAGTAAATGAAGTCAACAAAATAGCACTCCGCCAACTTACCTTCCTCATTTACCAGATAATTATAGGTATAGTAAGGCGTTACAGCAATCTTTTCGTAGTTCTTCTCTCCGTGTTCACCCACCAAAAGACCTTTTACAGCTTCCATTTCAGAGTAACAATCACCAAAGGTAAGTGTTGCAACAGGTTTTGCGGCTGTAAGGTTGCTTATAATGTTGACTGTGTCGTTCAGATAAACATCGTTCATACGCGGACCTGTTTCCAATGTGAAAGAAAAACCATCTGACACTGCCAGCCCAGCCGGGATAGAAGCGGACCCGCCAATATTGAATTTCGCATTTTCGCAAACATAGACTGCTCCGCCATCACCCCCCTCAGATGCTGTAGTGTTGTTGCTGACAATACCGCCGTCCATTGTGAATTCAGCAATATTTCCCGGATATTCATAATCATAATTGACAAACACACCGCCGCCCTTAGAATAAGCCGAGTTGTAACTTATGGTGCCGCCATGCATTTTCAGTACGCTACCAGCATCAACACTCACACCACCGCCTTCATAACCAGAATAGTTGCAGAAGATACCGCCTTCGAACTCGTCATCCTCAACAGGGTCATCCCCTTGGTTTTTTGGTGCTTTATAACCAATATATACCAAAGCCTCTTTTGCGTAAATTCCGCCTCCTCTCGTCGTTGCTTCATTAGAGTAAGAATTATACATATACATAGGGTCATAGTCGCCTATCACAGCCGTGCCGCTCATATACAGTGTGTCTTCGGAAGTAACAAACACGCCGCCACCGTAGTCCGCTGTATTGCCCGTAATGGTACCGCCTGTCATATTGAATACGGAAGAATTACCCACATAGACACCACCACCACCACTTGAGGCTTTATGCCCGCTGATGACACCATCTGTCATATTGAGAGTGGAGTTGTAGCCAACTGCCACACCACCGCCCATGAGGCTTTGGGAGCCTTCATTACTATTGTTCTCTATTATAGCTCCTGAGATATTGAGAGTGGAATAATCGCCAGCATACACACCGCCTCCAACAGAATTTTCATTTTTATTGTTGCTTACAAATACGCCTTCGCCTAAAGTGACATTTGCATAATCAGAAATAAACACTCCACATCCTACCGGAACACCGTAAAGACTCTGTAAAGGTGTGCCATTTCCGCCGGTTATTTTCAGGTTCTCAACTGTTACCGGCACTTTTGCATCGATAGTTAAAACCGAGAACTGTTCTGTATAACCATAATCATTATGCACTCCATCATCGTCTATCCAAAATCCGCCATTGAGCACGGCATCTTCGTTGGTACCAGTCAACAGAATAGAATCGATATAATCAACGGCTTTTAATGTGTCAGTGGTACCAGCCACAACAAATTCGCCCGGAATGGTCTGTTTGCCTTTAACCAAGTCAACCACATTTATAGTCCAGTTGAGTTTATCAGGTTGGAGTTGTATAATTTTCGAAACGGCCAAATCAATCGACGGCAGAGGCTCAGAGGCTGAGAAACCGGTGTTCGAAGAGTCGGCGGCATCAGCCACATAAAGCATCGGCTCGGCAAAAACAGGTTCTATTGTGGTTCCGATAATATCGTAAATCAGAGGGAATTGGCATTGTTTGTTGTATGAAACCATTGGTGCCAGTTGCAGCGGACCCGCTGTTTTCCATCCGCCAAAAACCTTGCCATCTTTGGCGGCGGCTGTAAGTGTAACAATGTCGCTCACATTCATGTCGCCTTCGCTTGTAACAGTGCCGTATGTGAAATCACCTGCGGGCAGATTGTACCATAAGCCTGTCTCTGAATCAAGGTCGACAACAATCTTAACAGTATCGCTGTCAGTTTTCCTCAAGCCAAACGCCACAGTTCCCTTAAACGGCTTAAGCGCTCTGGCAATAAAGGTGGTGTCGTTGGCGCGCAAAGCAATCGCAACAGCATCAGCCTCATTGTCAGTTGTGTTGCCATTGCTGTCGTATAACAGATAATGCACCGAACGGCGTTCGTCCAGCTCAATTGTATCAACAGCGACATCGCTGAAACTCAGGAAGTTTTTGTAATCAATATCGAAGTCTTCAATTTGTGTGGTGGTAATCCAAGCCGAATCAGTGCCCGAGAATTTGAATCCAGGGATAAACTCAGCCGAGAAAACGGTATCGGTGTTTATTGTCACATAGCGCTCAGGCTCGATGCTGCCATCGCTCCAAGCCAAAAACGAGTAGCCGTCGTCAGGTTGGGTTTCGAGTTTGATGACTGTTCCGCGCGTCACATCGCAGGTGTCTCCCAATTGTTTGCCGTCGAGATATCCCAAAACCTTGCCATTGGCGCCGTCGGCAAATTTCACGGTAACATAGAGGCGCTCCACCGTACCCGTTGCAGTCTGCAGTTCATCGCTCTCGTAGAGGTTCATTTTTATTATTGCGCTGTCGCGCTTAACAATCATCAGGTCGGTATTCTCCAACATGCTGACAATGGCGAAATTGGAAGCGAACGAGCCGGTCTCTTGAACCACCTCGTCGTTAATGTAGATGCGGGTGCTGTCATCTTCAACGGTCATGAAACTGTTACTATAGCTAAAGGTGTCGCCCTTGCCTTTCTTAACACCGGCCACTGCAAATTTGCTTTTGGCAGCCTTGCCGTTTTGGTTTTCGTCATCGTCAATATAAATAAGCGAACCGAATTGGTCTATAATAAAATATGGTACAGATTCGTCTTTGCTGCTCGGACGCCCGGCCACTGCAAACTTGCTCTTTGCCGCTTTACCGCTGTTCTCGTTCTCATCAATATCAACGTAAAAAGTCGCCTTGTCGCCATCGATAGTCACCACATCCTCAACGCCTTTAGCCCTGCGCCCGGCCACAGCGAACTTGCTCTTGGCGGCTTTGTCGGTGTAATTGAAATCGACATAAATGGTTGAGCCGTCATCATCAATGGTGAACATGTTTTCCGCCTGACTACTGCCGTCCTTGCTGCTTGGCCGCCCTGCCACTGCAAATTTGCTTTTGGCAGCCTTGCCGTTTTGGTTTTCGTCATCGTCAATATAAATAGTTGAGCCAGTGCCGTCTATCGTAAGCAAATCAACCCTCTCCTTACCTTTTTTCAGACCTGACACCGCGAATTTGCTCTTGGCAGCTTTACCATTTTGGATATCGTTATCGTCAACATAAACAGTTGAGCCAGTACCGTCTATCGTAAATAAATCAACCCTCTCCTTGCCTTTTTTCAGACCTGACACCGCAAATTTACTCTTGGCTGCCTTACCATTTTGGTTATCACTGTCGTCAACATAAATAGTTGAGCCCGAGCCGTCTATCGTAAGCAAGTCAACCCTCTCCTTGCCTTTTTTCAGACCTGACACCGCGAATTTGCTCTTGGCTGCCTTACCATTTGGGTTATTGTTATCGTCAACATAAACAATTGTTCCGCTTCCATCTATAGTGAGCAAGTTTTCATTATCGGCCTTGCCTTTTTTTACACCAGCCACTGCAAATTTGCTTTTTGCCGCTTTCGATTCATCGTCATAGTCGACAAACACCTTAACACCCGTCTCATAAACGGCGAACATAGGATTGCCGTTGCTGTCGTTTATCTCGAAGATTGGCTCATCCGATGCCTCAGCCGGCTGAATGACAGTAGTTGTGCGGTGTGCATACATGGCATACGGCACAGGCATAATCTGCATCGAACCCAAATCGGTAAAATCTGCGCCGCCGGTAACATCGGCCTCTATGCGCATCATCACCCGCATCGACTCCCATGGCACCGCATCGAAACTGCCTTTAAGCAGCTCACCCTCTCCCACGCTCACATTAACGTTGCCATAGGCGTTGGTTGTAACCGCATGTTGCTCCTGATAGCAGATACTATCGTCCAGCATAATACTGAGCCTCAGACTGATAGATTTATTTTCGAGCACTTTACCATCGGCGCGGATAACCGACTGATAGCTGAACGAATTTTGTGCGACAACAGCAAAAGCCGCTAACAGAATAACAAAGCTTGACAATAACTTTTTCATATAGATATTTTTTATTTTATTGATTTCTAATCACTTATTACCGCATTTCATCTTTCAAAAAGGCATAATTGGGCAAAGCGTACAAACATACAAATAAAATATGAAAGAGTAATGATTAATGTTTAGAGTTTAGAGTTTAGAATTTAAAAGTTTAAAGTTTAAACTTGAGAATGTTTAGCGCTAAATGATTAATGTAGAAAGTATTTCGTAATTCAGAATTCGTAATTTACAATTCCGACTTACCACTTATGCCTTTTTGCCTAATGCCTGAAATTATCACTCCTCCTCCGCAAACATCGGGTCCCAGGCTGGCAGGCGTACTGGTTTCTGTTTTAAGACGTTGATAATCTCCTGTGAGCAGTATTTGCGGTTCACAACCACGCGGAACATATACTCGCAGAACCATTCGTCGGTCATAATCAAGTGGCCTTTATGTCCATAGCTTGCGCCCCAACTGTTCTGAACTTTCCATTTCACGGGCTTTCCGTCGGCGTTGAGGTCAACCGCTACAAGTGTCATTGCGTGGCTCGAGCCGCTGTCGAAAGTTAGTATGCGCTGGCGCTTGTCCATTGCGAAAGTGGTGCCCAGAAGGCTACCGTAGTCATAGTTGTTTAGGTCCAGAATGCCGTTTTTGCGGTTGAGGCATTTGGCCACGTCGCAGCTGAAATACATTGCGGAACTGTCTTTCAGGCTGGCAATGGCGGCCTGTTTTAGGTCATCGATATTTAGATTGACATACAGCCAGTTATGCCCGTCGTAGAGGTGGCGATCGCAGTCAATCTCATAAACTTGATTGTAGGGTCGTGAGGGGTCGTTCATCAGCATCACGTAGTCGGCATACAAATCCTCGTCGCCGCAGATTTCGCGGTAGAACTCAAGCGGAGTGTAGGTTTTCGGTGTCCCGATGGTCTTCCCGTCGGCGTCTTTGGGAGCCCACGTAAACTGGCTCACCGGCTCGCCGTATGCCATAACCAGCATTCGGTAGATGGTTTTAAGTTGCTCAACTTTAAGTTGTTCCAACGATTTGAGATTTGCGCCCGACTCAGCTTTTTCGCGCAAAGCGATGCCAAACTCGCGCAGTTTGCGTTTCAGCACTCCGTCAATTTCCGATGTGTTGTCGCTGTTGTATGTCTCGGCCATAACATCTTGAGGCACAAGGCCGTACTTGGTCACCAAATCGGCAACGCCGGTGTAGGTGCCGCCATCGCTCAGCGGATTTTGGAACAGCCAGCGCACCATTTGGTCGTCGATAGGCTTGGTGCGAGTGTCAATTATGCTCTGAAGAAACAGGTTGCTTTTCTCCAGCTGGTCATAGAAAAACAGATGTATCTGACTGAAAAAGAAGTCTTTGATGTTGTATTTCTTCATCGCCTTGGCGCGAATAACGTTGGTGCCGGTGAAGAGCCAGCAACGGCCGCTGCTTTTCTGGTCGCTGATGCCGGTGTACGGCACCTCGATGTTGAAATAAGTGTCGGGCGTGGCGGTGTTGTCGAGGTTCAGCGCCAGCGATTTGAGTGAGTTCGCGCTTATCGCATTGCGTAAAGCCTTGTCGGTCACTGAGTTCTCGTAACTTTTTTGCAAGGTCTGCAGCACCTGCGGCGTTATCGACTCCTGCGCTATCAGGTTGGCCGACGCAATCGTCAAAGCCGAAAAAAAGAGTATGCGTTTCATTAGTTTATGTTTTAATTGTTCAAAAAATCTGTGGTTACAACCGTTGGATGTATGCGGTAAATGTAATGCGTTTTTCGTTTGTCGGCAACCTTTACAATTTTCTCTCTTTTACTACATTTGCAACCTAAACATAAATGTTATGCTCGATTATAGCGAAGTTACACTGAATCAGATTGTTGTTCACAATATCGGCAACCGTTCCGAGGACCAGGGCGTGCAGATTTCGAAAGCGCCGACGCAAATCTTCGACGAGACGGCCGAGGACATTCTGAAGACATATTTCCTGTCGCATTTCAAAACCGAATACTTCTACCAGTTTGTGGATAACGAAGATTTACAGCAAAATGCTGTTTACGATTTCGTTAGCAAGGTGTTCGACGACAATGCGCAGTTCTACCAGCAGTCAACCAACATTGCCTGGCATCTGTACGAGAAATCGAACCACCCGAACATCAAAACGGGCGAGTTCTATATGGTTTATTTCAGTGGCATTCTGATAGACGGACAGGCAATCGATGCCATCGGAATCTTCAAATCTGAAAACAAGGACACATATATAAAAGTCTGCCAACAGGGCGAAAGCTACGGTGTTGAGTACGAGAACGGTATCAATATCAAGAAGTTGGACAAAGGCTGTCTGATTTTCAACATCGACCGCGAAACTGGCTACCAGGTAGCCATTGTTGACAGCACCAACCGCGGCGACGAGGCAATGTACTGGCGCGATAGCTTCCTGAGCGTGATGCCGCGCGAGAACGAGTACTACCAGACCAACCAGTTGTTCGACATCTGCAAGAATTTCAGCCACGATGTGCTCACATCGCAAAACAAGGTTGACAAGGCCGACCAAGTGACGTTTATGAAGCGTGCCGAGCAGTTCTTCAACACCAACGACTTCTACGATAACGAGCGGTTTAAGAACGAAGTTATTGGTAACGAGCAGATTAGCAATGCCTTCGAAGACTACAAACGTAAGTTCGAGAATCAGAAAATGCTCTCGCCGGTTGACCAGTTCGATATTTCGGGCGAGGCTGTCAAACGTGGCAAGAAATATTTCCGCAGCGTGATTAAACTCGACAAGAATTTCCACATCTACGTGCACGCCAATCCCGACTACATCGAGAAAGGATTCGACGACCACAAAGGATTGAAATTCTATAAATTATATTTTAGTAACGAGGAATAATTCTAGGCATTAGGAGTTTGGCATTAGGCATTAGTTAATTCTAAAAATTGTGAGCAAAAACATTACTCATTAAACTTTACACCTTACTCAACATTCTAAACTTTAAACTTCGAAAACTTTAAACTTAAAACTCATACAACTATGGCAAGTAAAAGACAACTTAAAAACGACATCAGCTTCATTGTTAAAGAATTAGTTAGCGAGTGCATCGCCTACACTATGATTGCACCCAAAGTCAATCTGCAAGAGACTGAAAATCTTATAAATGACATTCTCGATTTTTATGGCAATACGCTGACAGAAATCAACGCTGTGCGCAAGGCCACCGTTGATGAGCGTGGCGACAACCTGAAAGCTATCCGCCGTGACGTTGGCCAGAAAGTTGCTGAATTCGTTGGTCGTATGGCAAAATTGTCGGAGAAGAAAGATTGATAAAAATCACTAAAAAAACTATTTCCAAAAACGGAACACATATTCTATCTTTGCCGACCATTTTTAACGGACATATTATTATGGTAAAAATAACATTTCCCGACGGCAGCACTCGCG
>JAFZWI010000128.1 GCA_017617355.1 Salinivirgaceae bacterium
CATTGCCGACTATGCGTTCAATGGTTGCAGCAGTTTTACATCGATAACTATTCCCGGTTCGGTGACAAGCATGAGCCATGGAGCGTTCTATGGTTGCAGCGGACTAACAGCAGTATGTATTCCTGAATCAGTAACAAGTTTCGGAAAGTATGTTTTCAAGAATTGTACCAACTTGGCGGGAGTTTGTTATGAAGGAAGCAATGTTCCCGAATTTGGTGAATCCATGTTTGATGGTGATGAAGGTTTAAACTATGTGTGCGTGCCGGCAACTTATATGGGCGAGTCATGGGGAAGTAAGGATGTAATGAAAAGCGGACACCAAGTAACAATCGAGCCGGCAACTGCCACTTGCACTGAACCGGGTCTGTCGGAAGGCTCGCATTGCTCATATTGTGGAAAGGTTTTGGTTGCGCAAGAGGTTATACCTGCCAGCCACACCTACAGCCACACCGTTGTTGACCCAACTTGCACTGAGGTAGGCTACACAACCCACACTTGCTCGGTATGCGAGTTCACGTATAACTCAGATACCATTGATGCCAAAGGCCACAAAGCCGATAGCGTTGAATTTGAAAATATTGTGCCAGCAACTTGTACAGCCGTAGGCTCAAAAGATTCAGTGGTTTTCTGCTCGGTTTGCGAAGTAGAGCTGAGCCGCGAGGAAAAAGAAATTACCGCTCTCGGCCACAGCTACAGCGCCACCGTTGTTGCCCCAACTTGTACTGAGATTGGCTACACAACACATACTTGCTCAGTATGCGAGTACACGTATAACTCAGATACCATTGCAGCTCCCGGCCACAGCTATAGCACTGCTGTTATAGCCCCAACATGCACTGCTGTTGGCTATACAACCCATACTTGCTCTGTCTGCGAGCATGCATATAATTCAGATACCGTTGCGGCTAACGGCCACACCGAAGTCACAGACGCTGCCGTGCCAGCCACTTGCACCGCTGCAGGCAAAACCGAGGGCAAGCACTGCTCGGTTTGCAATGCCGTGCTTGTGGCACAAAAAGATGTGGCCGTCTTAGGCCACGAGTTTAAAGATTACATCTATAACAACGACGCCACCACCACCGCCGATGGCACCGAGACTGCCACCTGCACCCGTGGTTGCGGCGCAACCGATACCCGCCCAGCAGCAGGCACCAAACTGGAGGAAACACCTGAGAAGGGCACGGCTGTTGCCGAATCTGCGACAAACGCCGTAACCATCTACGCCCACCACAACACCATTGTTGTTGAAAACGCCACAGATGAAATTAGCGTTTATAACGCCATGGGCACATTAATCTGTAGGGACGCAACGCCTTGCGTCCGCACGGAAATAAATGTAAATGCCCCAGGCGTTTACATTGTAAAAACCGGAAATTCAACCAAACGGTTGGTTATTCAGTAGAAATTAAATCTCTTTGTAAATTAGCGGCCTGATAAAAGTTGAGCATTATGAAGAAAATTTTAGGAATGGGCAATGCCCTTGTCGATATTATGACCACGCTGCCTGATGATGGCGTGCTGGCCGAATTTAATCTGCCAAAAGGCAGTATGCAGTTGGTTGATAGCGAGTTGTGTGATAGAATCTACAAACGGATTGAGCAGTATAACCCGAAGATTTCGGCCGGAGGGTCGGCGGCCAACACCATTCACGGCTTGGCGCGCCTTGGCGCAAAATGCGGATTCATCGGCAAAACCAGTCGCGACAAGTTGGGAACGCTTTTTCGTCAGGACCTTGCCGACTCGGGCGTCGAGCCGCATATTCTTGACAGCCAATCGGCTACGGGGCACGCCATTGCTTTGGTGACACCCGATTCGGAGCGCACTTTTGCAACCCATTTGGGCGCTGCCGTTGAGCTGACGGCCGCCGAGCTTGACGCGAAGGTTTTCGCGCAATACGATTTTTTCTATATCGAGGGCTATTTGGTTCAAAACCACGACCTTATCGAGACGGCCATCAAAATAGCGCGCTCGCAGAACATGAAGGTGGCCATCGACCTTGCAAGCTACAATGTTGTGGCCGAAAACCTTGATTTTCTGCGCCGTATATCGAAAGAGTATGTCGATATAATTTTCGCCAACGAGGAGGAGGCCAAGGCGTTCACAGGCAAGGAGGCCGAGGCTGCCGCCGATGAACTTGCTGCAATGTGCGACATTGCCGTGGTGAAGGTCGGCAAGCGCGGCTCAATAATCAGGCAAGGCGACAAAGAATACCGCACGGGCATCATCGAAGCCAACTGCATTGATACCACCGGCGCTGGCGACTACTACGCTGCCGGGTTTATGTTCGGCCTTGCGTCGGACTACAGCCTCGACCGCTGCGGACGGCTCGGGGCACTGCTGTCGGGCAAGGTGATAGAGAGCCTTGGTGCGCAGATTTCGCCCGAAAATTGGGCCTTCATCGACAACGAAATAAAGAAAATTTGATTGTAGGGACGCACTGCGTGCGTCCGCGAAACAAATATAATCAGCAAAAATCGGTTAGAAAAAAGTGAAACGTCTGCACAAAATATGGACAATCATTGTGTTCGTGGTAACACCCGCTATCGGTGCCATTGCGCAGCCGCACGAGTACCGCTTTACGTTCGAGGTAAGCAGTCGTGCTCAGCTCGACAGCTTGTCGCAGATGATTTCGATTGACCGCGTCGATGGCCGACAAGTGTGGGCGTACGCCAATCCGCAGGAGATGGTGCTGTTCCGCCAGACAGGCATCAGCTACACTCTTTTCCCCGACAAAAACGCGGCAAAAGATACGCATCCAATGGCTACAACCGTTGCGCAGATGCAGAACATCGATCGCTACCCAACCTACGAGGTTTACGACTCGCTGATGCACAATTACGTGCGCGACTATCCACTGTTGTGCCAGCTTGAGGTGGTTACCACATTGGCTTCGGGGCGGCAGATTTTAGCGCTGAAGATTTCGAACAACGTCGAGCTCAACAACACCGACAAACCAGAGGTGCTCTGCACCGCCACAATGCATGGCGACGAAGGCATCTGCGCCACCACGGCGCTCAGTCTCTGCCGTCATCTGCTGAGCAACTACGGTACCGACAACAAAGTCAGCCGACTGTTGGACAGCATTGAGTTCTGGGTGATTCCAATTATGAATCCCGACGGAATGTACCGAGGAGGAAACAGCTCGATAGACAACTCTACGCGCTCGAACGGAAATGGAAAGGACCTGAACCGTAACTACCCTGATGTCGATGGTGGAAGTGGTACAAATCAACCTGAAATTGTGGGCATGATAGAATTCTTTTACCGACATCATTTTTCGCTTTCCACAAACCTGCATGGTGGCGATGTGTGTTTCAACTATCCGTGGGACACATGGGAGCGTTTAACGGCCGACGATGATTGGTGGCGATATGTGGGTGGCGCTTATCGCGATACCACTCGCAGCTACGGGCAAAGCGGTTTTTGGCTCACCAACGGCTACGCATGGTATTCGGTAAGCGGCGGACAGCAGGATTGGGCCAATTATTTTGCCCACTGCCGCGAAGTGACCATCGAGCTTTGCAACTCAAAGGAGCCGACATCAACCTCGACCATTGCGAATGTTTGGAAGTACCACAAAAACTCACTGCTGAATTTCTACGCCGAGAGCCTTAATGGTGTGCGCGGAACGGTTACAAATGCAGCAGGAACGCCACTTGCAGCCCGTATCACAATTGAAGGACACGACATCGACAACTCGTGGATTGAGACCGATGCCCGTGTAGGCGACTACCACCGCTATCTGAAAGCTGGAACTTACAACCTGACCTTCGAGGCAGAAGGGTATGCGCCGCAAACTGTTGCCGCTACAGTAGTCGACGGACAGCCCACCTGGCTTAATGTAACACTATACAAACTGAATGTAAGTAGTACAGACATCATGGCCAAGTTGCCGTCCGAATCGCGAACCACACAAAAGATTGTTGTTTCGAATTGTAGTGAGAGTAGTGCAGAATATTCGATAGGAACATATAACGCTGATTGGCTTTCGTTTGACCATATTGGCGGAAATATCAATGCTGGTAAAACCGATACTCTTACGGCTATCTTCAACAGCCGAGGGCTCGATGATGGCTCATATCATTCAATTGTTGAATTTAAGTCGGTAAGTGAGACAATAACAGTTAAATTCACACTCAATGTTAACAACACCCCTGTTGCGGTGGAATTATTGTCGCCGCCTAATAAACTTGATTATACAGTCGGAGAGGAGCTCGATTTGAGTGGGTCGCAGGTAAGTCTGCGCTTTTGTAACGATTCGGTGGCCATAATCGGCCTGACCGACGACATGGTAACAGGGTTCAATAGTCAAACGGCAGGGTTCCGACAGCTGATGGCGAATATATTCGGCTATACAATCAGTTTCAATGTGGTGGTACGCGACAGTGTTATAGTAAAGCCTGAACCTGTTGAAATAGAGAAAGTTGAAATTCTGTCGTTACCCGAAAAATTAAAATATCTTGAAGGTGATACGCTCGATGTTAGCGGTGGCGTTATTGTGGCAACATACACTAACGGCACAACCGACACCATAGCCATGCAAAACAGCATGATAGGCGGGTTTAGTAGCAATAAGCCCGGAACGGTTCTGCTGACCGTCAAATACGGCAATTTTGCCAACGTGTTCGGCATTGTTGTTGAAAAGAAACAAAA
>JAFZWI010000129.1 GCA_017617355.1 Salinivirgaceae bacterium
GTCGATGCGTGGGTCTTCTTGTACCTTGAACTTTTGGGCCACAACATACAGGACGGCGGCCAGCACCAGTCCCAGCAAGCCCAAAGCAATCACACTGTACAAAACAATTTCCATATTATTTTAAGTTAAGTTATAGAAGTTCTTTAAGTTATAAGTTTCTGAAGTTTAAAGTTATAAGTTTAAAAGGCATTTCAATTTTCAATTTTAAAAACAAACGTCCGTTTGAACTTGTCGCGTAGCAAAAATAGCACCAAATAGTAGGGTAGAAGCGACAAAAGTGCGGTTACGCCGGCTACGGCTTCCGAAAATCCCGCCAGAATCAGTCCCGAAAGAACGGCCACCACCAGAATCAGCGGCGCCAGATAGCCCCAGAACAGCGCTTTGAAGGCCAACTGCCGCTGTCCGTAGACCTTGACCTGCTGCCCAACGGCATAAACGCGCCCGTCGGGTTCGATGGTTATATGTTTTACGGCTTTGTCGGTCGACAGGCAGACATCTTTCGAGTGGCAGGCGCTACAGGCCGAGTTGCAGTCGATGCGGACGGTGATGGCATCGTCGCCAATTTGCTCAATAGTACCCGTTTGTGAGAAAGTTACGTCAGCCATCTGCTACGGTTTTTCGTAGTGCAAATGTAAATTTTATTTAGAAAATTGGATTGAGGAAAGGTGTGGTATTTTTGGCGGTTTGTTTCACTTTTATTCGATGTTGGTGCATCGGTATTGAAACAAAAAAGCCCGAGAAAATCCCGGGCTTTTGATTTTGAAATAGGCTTGTTAAGCCTCTTTTGTAGTGTTGATGTTTTTCTCTTTGATTTTGGCCTTCTTACCGGTCAGGTTGCGGAAGTAGAAGATGCGAGCGCGACGAACTGAACCAACTTTGTTCACTTCGATGTTGTCGATAAACGGCGAGTTAACAGGGAAGATACGCTCTACACCAATGTTGCCCGACATTTTGCGAACTGTGAAAGTAGCGGTAACGCCATTGCCTCTGCGCTGAATAACAACACCGCGGAATTGCTGGATACGCTCTTTGTTACCCTCTTTGATTTTGTAGCTAACGGTGATTGTATCACCAGCTTTGAATTCAGGGAAGGATTTCTCAGCAGCGATTTCCTTCTCTACGATTTTCATTAAATCCATTGTAGTAAAATTTTAAATATCAATAATTTGTTTACGTAATGTATCAGGCTCCCATGTCACTGAAAGAGATTATCGTAAATCGGCTGCGAAATTACTTCTTTTTGAATATTATGCAACACCCTAAAACAAAGAATTTAAGAGAAAAGTGAAGAGCTTCGAGCAATGTGTCAGTGTTTTCAGATTCTTATTTTATCGGAAAATTCTGTCAGCAAGTCGGGTGTGTAGATTTTCTCCCGAGTTGAGTTCCTCACTTCGCTCCATAGTATAGCGGCTATTTTCAATTTGTTAGGAAACTGCGCAGTTTTCGGGTCTGCGCAGAAATCCTTAACAAAGCGGTTCCACTGAAGGGCGGAGTTGTCGTATTTAGCGTATGTCTTTTTGCCGTAATAAATATCGAGTAGGTCGCCGAGTGTGAATGATTTGTCGTTGTCCTCCTTCACTTTTTTCACAGTCGCCACCATGTCCACGTTGAATTTGAAATTCTTCACTACGGTTTGTTCTGCAAAGAACGCACGGAATCGCGGACCGAAGGTGAAGCCGCAGTCAATCAATCCCGAATTGAGCGAAAGGGGAGAGCCGGAGGGTTTTATCCTTCGTTTTGGCTGACTCCCGACAATCCGATTCCCTTTGAAATACTCTTCAATATTGTGGCATAATTCGGTCTTCATACCCGCCGACGATATGCCCAACTGCTTGCAAATCTGCTGTAATTCCTCTCTGTACCAATAATAGCGGCTGAATTCAGCGTACGATTTTATTTGCGCGAAATCGGGGCGTGGCATGCGGCAGAATTATTTCTTATAACCAACCGGGTGGTTCAGAATCGGATTCTGTGCCTCGGTGAGTTTTAACTCTTTTTTCAGCGCATCTTTGTCCATAGTGGCGCGGGGAACGGTGACAAGTCCCAGAGCCTCGCAGGCCAGGTCGATGTTCTGACTAACATAACCAGCATCGATTGCGCCTGAAATGGTCGGGCCGTTGGTGCTGCCGCCGCGGAATTTCGCGTTGTCGGTAACAATTACAAGGCTAATAGGAGCCTCAGCGGCAAATTGCTGTGCCGATGCAACTTCTTTACGCAAATCTTTGTCGGAAACTTTTTGCAAAGCGTTGTCTTTGGCCACATAGAGATACGCACCGTCTTTGCGGCATACGTACACGGTAATGTCTTGAGCGTTAACAGCTGTGGGAGCGGTGAGGTGTCCGTCGGGACGGTTGATGCCAACCGCTGCCCAAAGCAACTGGCTGAGTTTCATATCATCGATATCCTTGCTGCTGTATTCGCGCACCGATTTGCGCTGTTGCAGAGCCTGATATAGTGTCATCGGAACATTCTTGTCGGGGTCCGGGAGTTTAACTACGTCTTGTGCCATTACACACACCGTTGCAATTGATAGACAGATTGTTAGAATACCTTTTTTCATTGTTTTAGAATTTTAGTGGTTTATTACTTACAATTAATTGAAGATTTCAGCGAGTTTGTTTTCTAAATCTTTGCCTCGCAGTCCGCGGGCAACTATAATCCCGTCAGGAGAAATCAATATGTTGTCGGGAATGCCCATGACTGTGTACACTTTTTGAGCCACACTCTTCCATTGTTTCATATCGGAAAGGTGTATCCACGGCATTTCCCAATCGGTAATTGCCTTCAACCAAGCATCTTTGTCATTATCAAACGATAAGCCAACAATGTCGAAGCCTTTGTCATGATACTTCTTATAAGCATCAACAACATACGGCATCTCGTTTTTGCAAGGCCCGCACCACGATGCCCAAAAATCAACCAACACCCATTTGCCATTGCCAGCATACTCACTTAGTTTATGTACAACACCATCGGCATCGGGTTCTTCAAGGTCGATGAATTTTTGTCCGACAATATCTTGAGTTTTTGTCATCGCCTCTTTCCTTTTGGCATTGTTCTCTTCTAATATGCGCTTAAAGTTAAGCACATAAGGGTGTTTGGTGAATTGCGCACCGGATTCCATAAGTTGGTTGAACTTGTATTCACCAACCATCGCCGGGATTCTTTCGATGAAAGCTACAGGAATCAGATTGTCCATATTCTCCTCAATCATAGCAATATAGAAATCCGCATATTTCTTTAAAGCGGTCTGATACATCGACATTATTTCTGATTGTCGGGCTGCCCGCTCGTTTTCAGGGACAGAATTCATTTTCACAATAGTCTGTTGATACTCGGCGAAAGCATCTCTGTCGCGTTTGTCACACTCCGTCAGTTTGCTGTTGATTGCAGAACCGGAAAGAGTGCTATCGGCGACGTTAATCTGCACGGGCTCGCCATCGTTAAAGAACGGGAACCACCATTGGTTGCCTTCGATGTTAACCAACAGAAATGCGTTCTTTTCGGCCTTGCCCTTCATTTTGAATGCGCCGTTGTCGATAACAGTGCTATCGATGCGCGTCTGGCTAATCGGGTCGAACAAGTACACAGCAACTCCGTTTTGAGTTGCATTGTTGCCTGTTACGTTGTAGTTCGCATTGTTGCTTGTGCACGCAATCATTGTGCATGCAGTAGCTAAAAATAAGAATGAATTTTTCATAATGGTTTGTTTTATAATGACAAAGCAAGATAATATAAATTCCTGTTGTTTATGGTGTTTGGGCGATTTTTTGAGGGAATATTATCCGAAGCAAGGTCACTTCCTATGTGCCGTTATAATTGTGTAACTCTTTGCGTTGACGGTGATTATGGTGCTGTCAATCTCGCAGTACCAGTTTTTGCCTTGTCTGAAGATGTTGCATTCGGGAGATGAAATCAGTTTTTTGCAATAATCAACCACATCAATATCAGATAGGTGCAGATTGCGTTTGATTCTGTCAACACCCATCGGGGTTGTGTGGATTTTGTTGAGGTTTTTCAGCAATATCTCGAGATTGCCGATTGTGCTGGTTTCCATAAGTATTATTCTTTCTTCCGCAAATCCATAATCGTTACATAATGCAGAATATCAAATTGTTCAGGGACTAATTTCAAGAATTCAGTGTGCTCCTTCTCCCAATTTGCAATTTCGACTTCGGTGAGCGATGACGCACCAATTCCGCGGCACGATTTTATTCGTCCGTGCCAAGTCTCTCTTGTGAATCGGACTGGCACATCGAAGGCCATGGCATTGGCCAAACTGAAAAAGCCATTTGCCCAATCAGGCTCAACCACAGGGTTTCGTTTCCAATGCGCACCGCTCCAATCGGGATTGTATTTCAGCACAAGTTCCTCGCTTTTTGTTGCAATCGCGCTTTCGTCGGGGAGCCATGCCATAAACAAAACGGCTAAATGCCCATTCGTTTTCAACCATTTATGGATTTTTGGAACAATGATTTTCTTGTCGAAATACATGAAGCATTGGCAAGCGGTTACCACATCGAAAGATTTTTCGGGAAAGTCAAGCTCCTCCGATGCCGAAACTTGATAATCGATTTTCATTCCCGCATCACGCGAAAGTTTTTCGGCATATCTTATCTGATTTTCAGATATATCCGTACCCATCCACTCGCCACCAAACTTGTACATGTTCCGAGGCAAAACGCCTGTTCCAGTGCCTAAATCCAATATTTTCTGGCCATTGACACCGATTTTCAGTTCAGCAAGTTTGTTGTAGAACTCCGGCGGATAAACATCGCGGAACTTCGCGTAATCAGCCGATGTCCGACCAAAGTCGAACGGATTACCATTGTCAAAATTCTTGTCGGTTATTTGCATTTATTTGTCTGTATATCAATTGCTGCATCGGTCACAGCCTTTGCTGCCAAAGCCAAATTCGCATCATGAAGCGTTGAGGCAAAAACTTAGCAATCAAGCGGTTAAACTTCACATAGAGCGAGTAGGTAGAGATGTCGCGACCACGCAACGAGTCACGCAGGGCTTTGGCCGCCACAACGTCGGGCGTTGTCATATTCACAAACCGACTGACCGTTTTTGTGGCATTGGTTTTGCCACGGTCGATAAAGGCTGTATCCATCCAACCAGGGCAGACGGCCGTAACGGTTATTCCACGGTCTTTCAACTCAACATTGAGAGCGCGCGAGTAATTGCGTACAAAGGCCTTGGTTGCGCTATAAACGTTTAGGTAGGGCAGCGGCTGATACGATGCCTGCGATGCAATGTTGATTATCCGCCCTCCCTTCGACATAAACGGCAGGCAGACAAGTCCCATAGTCACCAAACCGCTGATATTCAGGTTAATCATATTAACCGACTCATCGATACCGATGTCACTGTAAGAGCCAAATTTGCCGAATCCGGCGCTGTTTACTAAAAAACTGATGTTAGCATCGGCGCTTTTCAGTGTGCTTGACAACGATTTAATCTGTTCAATGTCAGATAAATCCATTGGCACAGGCTTTAACTTGTCGCCAAATTTTGCCACCATTGCTTGCAGACGGTCGGCGTTTCGTGCGATAATCCAAATCTCGTCAACATCCTTGCGCCCGAGCAAAAGTTTTACAAACTCACGGCCTATTCCGCTACTTGCACCGGTTACTATGGCAATGTTCTTCATTGGACAAACTTTTGCGATGTTATAAAGTGATAATTACCAATGTTTTACATCAATAAATACATCTAGCATATATTTCCCTAACTTATTGCTTTTGGGAATGCCTAAGTATTGTTTTATTATGCTTATTGCACCTTTCCATTCGCTTTCAGATGACGGGCCATCAACTGTTGCGTCATTTATAAAATATGTATTTACCAAGTACGCGTCTATACTATTTAATACTCTTAAGTAGTACAAATGTGCAATTCTATTGGTGTATTGATAAAAAGTTCCAGACCAGTCAATATTATTGTTAATACCTAAAAAATCCTTTGTTTCGTATAAAGAATCTACAATTTTTGCTTTTGATATTTCACCCGCATAAGTGGCAGGTGAAACAATTTCAGGAAGATTCGCTTTTGCTTCAACCAAGAATACGGTATTGCCTTCTTTCCCCAAAGCGTCCCACTGAGGTCCTAATCGTGGCCAAAAATCGGACAACTTAATTTTTAAATTACTTAATTCTAATTTTTTTAAGAAATCATCATCCCTATATTCTGCAAAATCATCATCCTTCAAAGGTGATACCCAAGTTACATTTACTTTCCTTTTAAGAACATTGGAAATTTCAGAGTCAAATAACTTTTTTTTCTCATTTACAAGAATTTGAATGTCCTTCAAACTCCCATGACAGTCACTCTCTTGAATAAATCTTCCCATTTTATTTCTCTTTTTTTATATATATATTGTTTCGTGCGCATGGCATAGGCTTCAGTTTTATGATTTCCAATGCTTTAAAGTAGGAACAACCGCTTCCATGTGCGCTCTGACTTGCTCCTTCGGCCAGGCATCGTTTGCAAGGTGCTCCACGCAGAAATCGATAAGCTGTTCTTTGCTTGTGTAGGTGAATTTTCCGTCGGCAAGGCACCATTTGCAGTAATCCTCGTCGAAGTTGCCTTCGGTGTCGCGGCTAATCATCGAATCCTCAGTGAGCGGCATTCCGCAGCATTGGCATATCAGCGTCCGTGGCGAGCCTAACAGCGTGTTAATCGACACATCGAACTTCCGCGACAGCACTTTCAGCATTTCGGGATTGGGTTGAGTCTCACCAGTTTCCCAACGGCTCACGGCCTGACGGGTAACATTCACGCGCTCCGCCATCTGTTCCTGTGTCAGATTGTTCTTTTCGCGCAGATTCCTTAAAATGTCTTTTACCTCCATAATTTCATCGTTTTTTAATGTTTGACGATGCAAAAATAAATGCCCGGAAAGTGCTTGTCAAGAAACAGGTTGTTGCTTTTTATCCTCCCCAAAATAGGGTAATAAAAATGTTGAACTATGATTACTTAACAAATAATCAAGTAAATACAGCCAAATGTTCTGTTAATTCGTCTTAAACTTCCAGGTCTTGACTTCAGCCAGTTCAGCGTTGGCTTTGACGATTTTTTGCTTTAGGCCTTCTTTGTATGCTGTGAGTTTGCGGTCGAGGTCGGCATCGGCAAGGGCGAGCATCTCGGCGGCCAAAATGGCGGCGTTTTGTGCACCGTTCACTCCAACAGTGGCAACTGGGATTCCCGGGGGCATCTGAATGATTGAGAGCATTGCGTCGAGTCCGTCGAGCATGCCTTTGATTGGCACGCCAATTACGGGCACCGTGGTGTTGGCGGCAATCACGCCAGGAAGAGCTGCGGCCATACCAGCTCCGGCAATTATCACTTTCAGTCCGCGGCCTTTGGCTTCGACGGCAAATTGTTCAACTTCAGCGGGTGTGCGGTGTGCCGACAGCGCGTTCATCTCAAACGGAATCTCCATATCGTTCAGAAACTGTGCGGCTTTCTCCATTACGGGCAGGTCCGATGTGCTACCCATTATTATGCTTACTATTGGAGTCATGTTAATGATTAGTGTTTAATGTTTAGAGTTTAGTGAGATTTTACGTTATCGTTATCGTCTTATAACTTTATCCCAAGCGTAAAGCACACATTATGAAGGTGATTGTGTCCTGGTGTAAGGCTTTCTCCTGTATCCCTTACTTTATACTGTCTTTTCATATCGCGCAAGCCGATGTTGGCGTCAATCTGGAAACGCAAAATCTGCATTTCGTAAGCTATGCACGGCATCAGGCTGAAATTCACCTCTTTGATTTTCTTCTTATGGTTGAGCCCGTGGCGCGAGTCTTCGGTCTCGTAGTAATCGTTGTGGATACATTTCGAAATCACCGGACCGCAACCCAGCATAAGATTGCCAACGCCGTTGTTGGTTGTGTGGTACTGAAACAGAATTGGCACATCGATAAATGTATATTTGGCCGATTTGAAGATTGACTTTTCTGTGTCGAAGTGACTGACAGCTGCGACCATAACCGAGTAATTGTCTGTTAAATAGAAGTTCAGTCCATAACCGATTTTTTTTGTTTGCCCTTTGGTGGTGCCAATGGTGTCGGTGTCGGCTTCGATAAACCGGCCTAACGATACAAACAGGTCGTTCTCCAATTTTTGAGCATGCGCGCCTATTGTGCAACTCAACAAAAGCACTGTGGCAATCGTTTGTCTGGCAATTCTTTTCATAGCTATAAACTTTTGATTATCAATATGGTGTATTTTGCGGTTGTTGGCTATTTGTTGGCGGCGCAGGCTATCACCTCTACTTCGATGAGTGCGCCTTTGGGCAGTGCGCCCACCTCGAATGCGGCGCGGGCGGGGCATTCGGTGGTGAAATATTTTGCGTAGATGCCGTTCATGGCGGCAAAGTCGGCAATGTTCTTGAGCAATACCGTGCTTTTCACCACATCGGCATAGCCAAGGCCGGCGGCTTTCAGAATGGCTCCAATGTTGCGCATAACCTGTTCTGTCTGAGCTTCAATGCCTTCGGGCATCTGGCCTGTGGCCGGCACAATCGGAATCTGTCCCGAAATAAAAACAAAGCCGTTGGCTTCAACGGCTTGGCTGTACGGCCCAATGGCTTGTGGCGCATCGGCGGTTGCTATTATGCGTTTCATGCTATCTCAATTAGTTCGAATGGAATGTCAATCAATGATTTATAGTCTTCGCCTGACTCTTTGATATCCTCGTCGTTCTCGCGGTAGTACCATTTAACTGCAACTTCTTTGTTGACTTCAGCCAGCTTTTTGAACTGGTTAATCAGTTTGACGATAATCTTGGCCGATGCCGTGTTGTGGTAAATCAACTGGAACTCAACAACAGTCTTTTGGTTCGGGTCTTGCAGATACTCCTGAATCCACTCGAATATCGGATTGTAGAATTTCAGAACATCTTCAGGACGCGAAACACCTTCAAACTTAAATATACCCTCGGCCTTGTCAAGCGTGACTTTCGGCGTGGTGGTTGTCTTATTGATAATAAGCGGTCTCATTGCCCTATATTTTTATCAAAAATATGTTTTTAATCGACAATTATTAAAAGTGTAAAAGTAATTTTTTTCTTTACAGACAATACATATTTTTTAGTATGTGATAAAAAAATTCGACGCTTCGCTGTAAAGCTTGTCAGCAGCGCTATTCTTTCTTTTGCTGGCCGTAGATGACAAACTCGACGCGCCGGTTCATTCTTCGTGCGGCATCGGTTTGCGCCCGTGTAAGAGGTTGGCGCTTGCCTTTGCCCTCAATGGTGATGCGTTTTTTGTCGATGCCGCAATCTTGCAGATAGTCGGACACCGATTGCGCGCGGTGTATGCTTAAGTCGATGTTGTACTCGTCGGAGCCCACATCGTCGGTGTGGCCTATGAGCTTCAGCTTGGCGTCGAAGAACAGTTTCAGCAGCTCGGCAATCTCGTTGAGCGCGGTGGTGTCTTCCGACAGAATCTCATACGAGTTGAAGTCGAAATGAATGGTTTTGTCGAATCCGACGGCATCGCCTTCAACACGGATGCGGTCGAAGCCAATTAGGTGCTTGCGCTTCTCAATTTCTGATTTCAGATAGGGCGCAATGGGCTGCAGCTTGCCCGAGCTTGTGAGCGAGTGCGCTTTTATGAAGACGCCTGAGTCGTAGATGTTGTCGCCCACATCGGAAATGGCCATTATCAGTTTGTAGGTGGCGTAGGGGCGAATCTTGGCTTTGGCCTCAAGCAGTTTTGTCATGCCGTCGAATTGGAAGATGCTGGCCAGGCTGTTACCCGGATTCTCGATTGTGTAGCCGCGCCACGACTTGTTTTCGATGTAGAAATCGGCGTTGCGGTTAGCGTTTACATGGTCGACGGTGATTGGCTCGCCGGTGGTGGGCAGCTTGGCAATGTTGCATAGTGTGTCGTAGCCGGGCCCCTCGACAAAGAAGGCGAACACGTCGTTCACGCCTTTGTTCACATATTCGGGGTACTCCTCCGACGCAAAAAAATACTCGAACGACATCTCGTCGGTGTTGGCGATGAACTCTATCTCAAGTATGGCGGCGTCGGTTGTCTTGGCGCCGGCAATGCTGTCGAGGCGCTTGTCGCCGGGGGTGAACATGGCGCAACCCGAGCTGCCCGAGTCGTTAGGATAGCCGGCCCATGTGGCCACGCCGGTTGTCATTATTATTCCCGTCTGGATAGGCAGGTATTCCGAAGCTGCCACAAACGAAGATATTGATTTCGGGTGTCCGCGGTAACGGCAGTCTACAATGGTGATACCGAAAGAGTTACGTGGCAGCATATCGGATACCAATTGCCTTGTCGATTTCGACTGGAACAACATCTGTCCCTGTGCGCTCAAAATCAGGCAAAGCAACGGAAAAGCCAACGTTATCTTTCGTATGATGCTCATTTGCTGTCAGTTTGGCGGTTTTCGAAATATTTCCACAGCGTGTTTTCGGGCACTGGCGCCACAATGTCGATGTGCTGTTTCGACACGGGGTGGGTGAAGCTGATGCGGCGGGCGTGAAGGCTGATGCTGCCGTCGGGGTTCGAGCGGCGCGCGCCGTATTTCAGGTCGCCTTTTATTACGCAGCCTATGTTTGCCAGCTGCACGCGTATCTGATGATGACGACCGGTAAGTAGCTTTACTTCAATAAGATAGTATTTATCAGACTCGTCTAGAAGTTTGTATTCGAGTTGCGCCTCTTTTGCGCCCTCGGCGGTTGGCTCGCAAACGTACGATTTGTTCTGTTTCTCGTTCTTGCGCAGATAGTTGACCAGTTTTCCCTGAGGCTCTTGCGGACGTTTTTCGACTATTGCCCAGTAAATCTTCTCAAGGTCCGATTTCTCCTTAAAAAGCCTGTTCATCCGCTCCAGCGCCTTCGATGTGCGAGCGAATATCATCACACCCGACACGGGGCGGTCGAGCCTATGGGTGACGCCCACAAACACATTGCCGGGTTTGTTGTATTTCTCTTTCAGATAGACCGCCACCTTGTCGGCCAATGGAGAGTCGCCGCTGTTGTCGCCTTGCGCCAAATCGGATGAACGCTTGTTTATGGCAATCAAGTGATTGTCTTCGTATAGAATCTCAATCTCGTCCATTTTGCTGTTTTTCAGGTTTATGGGTTGATAATCGTTTGTTACATTGCCATTGGTAGAGACGGTAGGCGGCGTAACCGCAGAGAGCGCCCACAAGGGCTCCGCAGGCGATGTCGGCAGGGTAGTGGGCGCCGATGTACATCCGCGAGTAGCACACAAGGCACGCCCAGGCAAACACCAGAACTGTGACAATGCGCCGCTGTAGCATCAGGCTGGAAAACAATGCGATAGCGAATGTGTTGGCCGCGTGCGACGACACAAAGCCATACAAGCCGCCGTGGTAGCCGTGCACAATGTGCAGCACGCCCTCAAGTTCAAGGTTGTGGGTTGGGCGGTAGCGCATCACTGTGTATTTGAAGCATTGAACCGAAATGATGTCGGCAAGTCCGACGGCAAGCGCTACGCCGATGAGCATCAGCCACCATTGCCGTTCGGTTTTCCTTAGCATCGCCACAATCAATATCACGTAGAGCGGAATCCACGTGTATCGTCCGCTGATAAGCCACATCAACTCATCACAAAAAGGTGAGTTCCAGCCGTTTATCAGCAGAAGCAATTGCCGGTCAATCGATTCAAGAGCATCAAACATTAAGGGGGAGTGTTTAGTGTTTAAAGTTTAGAGGTTTAGAAGTTAAGAGGTTAAGAGTTTAGAGGTTTAGAAGTTAAGAGTTTAGAAGGCATAAGTAATTACGAATTTTGAATTACGAATTACGATGTAGGGACGCGGCATTGCCACGTCCGGGAGAATAAAGGCAAAAGGCATAAGTAGGGACGCAATGTCTTCGTCAGTGTTATCGTCATCGTTTTCGTTAGTGTCAGTGTCATCGTTTAAGTTTTAGTTTTCAGTTTACGTTATCTCTTATGCCTAATGCCTAATGCCTAGTGCCTAAATTAATCATTTATCGCTTTCCACAGCAAGTCTTTCAGTTGTTCGAGTCCGGTGCGCGCTACCGACGAAATCATAACGCAAGGAACATCGGCAGGGAGCGTCTTTTTCAGTGCGGCGGTCAACTCGTTGTCGAGCATGTCACACTTGGTAACGGCCAGAACGCGGCGCTTGTCGAGCAACTCGGGGTTATAGAGCCGAAGCTCTTTCACAAGTGTCTGATAATCACGGCTGATATCGTCGGAATCGGCAGGAACCATAAACAGCAGCACCGAGTTGCGTTCAATATGACGTAAGAATCTCAGTCCCAGACCTTTGCCTTCGTGCGCTCCTTCGATAATACCCGGGATGTCGGCCATTACAAACGAACGGCTGTCGCGGTACGACACAATGCCCAGGTTGGGCTCGAGCGTGGTGAAAGCGTAGTCGGCAATCTTAGGCTTGGCCGCCGACACCACCGACAATAGTGTCGATTTTCCGGCGTTGGGGAAGCCCACAAGGCCCACATCGGCAAGCACTTTAAGCTCAAGCACGCGCCAGCCTTCCTCAAACGGCTCGCCCGGCTGCGCATAGCGCGGCGCTTGGTTGGTGGCCGATTTGTAGTGGTTGTTGCCTTGTCCGCCACGGCCGCCTTTCATCAGTATTTTTTCCTCGCCGTCGGTAGTAATCTCAAAGAGAGGCTCCATTGTATCGGCGTCTTTCACCACTGTGCCCAGCGGAACTTGGAGCACCACATCCTTGCCGTCGGCGCCATGACATAGCGCACCTCCACCTGCCTCGCCGTTGTCGGCAAACGTATGTTTCTGAAACTGAAGGTGAAGCAATGTCCACATCTGTGCGTTGCCGCGCAGAATGACGTGTCCGCCACGACCGCCGTCGCCACCGTCGGGACCGCCCATAGGCTCATATTTGGCGCGGCGGAAATGCGCTGAACCCGCGCCGCCTTTGCCGCTGCGGGCAAAAATCTTTACGTAGTCAACAAAATTCGAATCTGCCATAACTGTGATTTGTCCGCAAAGATATTCCGTTGATTTGAAATTTTCTAAAAATTTCAGTTGTTGGTGGTGCAATAACAAGACAGTGGCGTAAGCTCCTGCCTGTGTTATGTCGCCCCGTTTGGGCTGATTTAGTGCGGTTATCGCTTCGCGAGAAATTATAATAAAATTTTGAAGAAAATTTTGAAGAAAATTTTGAAGAAAATTTATAAAAAATTGATTTTTAGATTTTTGTATAATTATTTTAATCAAATTTCTAAAAATTTCCGCCTGCAAGGGCGCAACAGAAAAAAATGCGGATGCGGCACGCCACAAAAAATGTAGAGACGCCATATTATGACGTCTCTACAATATACATATTTTCATATTTTGTGTTGCGGATGCGGCATGCCACATCCCAACAAGCATTATTTCAATTTCTCCATAATCTCACGCATCTGAGCTTTCAAGGTTTCCACCTCCTGTTTCAAAGCTTCGTTTTCGGCTTTTACGCTTTTCAGCTCCTCAATCTCAGCTTGTTGCTCTTTTATTGCCTCAATCAATAGCGGAGTAAGGTTTTCATATTTCACAGCTTTAAAACCGTCATTATCAGTTACTACCAATTCCGGCACAACTTTCTCAATCTCTTGGGCAATGACACCAATCTGCTTCTCGCTGTCGAAGCCGTAGCTGAAATTGTTCACATCCTTGCCACGGGCCTCGGCCATTTCCTCCTTGTTCTTCCAATAGAACGACACACCCCTCAATTTCAGCACTTTGTCCAACGCTCCCTCAAGCGGCTGAACATCTTTCTTTAAGCGAATGTCTGACGAACTAATCAAACCACCATGAGTAATTTTGCCGTTTACTGTCATATTGCCACTTTTGTAAACAACAACGGCGTCGCTTTTTTGACTATTTCCATTACCTATAACAAACAATCTGTCGTCAGTTTTCCATTCTGAAGTTGATTTAGGGGTATAAACTGTATTAGATTTACCAATAGCAACTTCAGCAAACGAAAAAGCTTCTGTGGACGACCCCAAAGCAGTGGTCCTTTGCCCAGTAGCTTTTGCATGATACCCCATAGCAGTGGAATATTCACCAGATGCTTCTGTGTGACACCCCATAGCAGTGGAACATTTACCTTTGGCATTTGGATTCTCCCCCCCCAAAGCAGCGGAATAGTCACCAGTGGCATATGCGGACCACCCCAATGCAATGGAATTTTTACCAGAGGCTTTTCCTTCCACTCCCAAAGCAGTGGAATATTCACCAGGAGCTTTTGTACGATACCCCAAAGCAGTGGAATATTCACCAGAGGATTCCGGATTATACCCCAAAGCAGAGGAATATTTACCAGAGGCTTTTGTGTTATATCCTATGGCAGTGGAATATCTACCTGAGGCTTTTGACCAATAGCCCATAGTAGTGGAATAGTCACCAGAAGCTTTTGTGTTCACTCCCATAGCAAAAGAACCCAAAGCACTTGCTTCGGTTCCTGCACCAATGGCATAAGCATAATTGGCTGTGGCTTTGGCCGAAGGCAAAGGATTACCTGCAGAGTCCTGTCCTACGCTACCAAAGGCAAAACTGCTCATTCCGCTTGCGTAGGCATCCGCACCTATTGCATAACTGCCTTCGCCGTTTGCCTCACTATTCATACCTAATGCGTAGGCATTCTTTTTTTGAGCCTTTGCAGTGTTGCCTATGGCCACAGCGTTCTCGCCAGTTGCCTGCGCCGAGTATCCGAACGAGTAGGCACTTGAGGCTGAGGTTGTTGCCGATGCGCCAAAAGCGTAGCTGTTTTCGCCATTAGCATTGGCACTTAAGCCGAATGCATAAGAGTTGGATTTTTGAGCTTTTGTTGATGTTCCTATTGCAACCGAATTCGAGCCTGAGGCTGAGCTTTCAGCACCTAACGACATTGCTTTCTCGCCAGAGGCTGCGGCCTTATATCCAATAGCTGTTGCGTAACTTACACTATTTGTCACTTTCGACTGATAACCCAAAGCTGTGGCATATTGGCCAGATGTTTCCGACTGGTAGCCAATGGTAGTTGAATACGACCAATTCGATTTTGCACCAAAGCCAATGGCCGTTGAACCTCCACTGCTACCAGCTGCTGTTGAGCCGTAACCCAATGCCACCGTGTACTTTGTTGAAGCTGTGTTTTGGTAGCCTAACGCCACAGCACCAACACCTTGTGCATTCGATTGATAGCCACCGGCTATCGCATATTTGCCTGAAGCTGTAGATTGGTCGCCCATAGCTGTTGATGACTGTCCTGATGCGGTCGTGCTAGAACCCATAGCGGTTGCATATTGTCCTTGCGCTTTCGAGCCAAACCCTAATGCCATTGCTTGTCCTTCAGTTGCTTGTGCCGATACACCGAATGAGAGAGCGTCGGTTTTAGTAGCTGATGAGCCGTCGCCAATGGCTACAGAACTTTCGCCTGAAGCCATAGTGTGTTTTCCGAAGGCGAACGAGCTCTTACCTGTAGCTTGTGCAGAGTCGCCAATAGCTGTCGATGTCTCACCCGAAGCTGTTGATTTATAACCCAATGCTTGTGAGTAGTCGCCGCTTGCTATATTCTGATAACCAGCGTTGAGTGAGTTGGTACCAACATTGTTTGCACTTTCAACCATAAGATTTCCAGCCATAAAGGCATTCTTTGAAGGGTACCAGAAGATGCGGTTTTCGTCAATAATTGTATCGGCGCTTTGCGCAAGGTCGATATTGAAAAGATTGCTTGAACCGCCTTTGCTTGCACTGCGTCCTGCCACTGCAAATCCGCTTTTGGCTGCCTTGGCGTTGCCCGCCTCGTCAATGTAGAAGCGTGTGCTGTCGGTGTTTATAACCATATAGTTGTTGTCGCCTTTGGCGCTTCGGCCAGCCACTGCAAACTTACTTTTGGCGGCTTTTGAGTTGTCGTCGTCAATATAGACTTGAGTGCCGGCTTCGTTCACAACAAAATAGTTGTCGTTAGCCTTACCCGAGCGGCCAGCTACGGCGAATTTGCTTTTTGCGGCCTTGCCGCTGGCGGTGTCGTCAACAAATACCTTTGTGCCGTTGTCGTCAATGGCAAAAAGGTTGACAGCCTCGCCGGCCTTGCCCGGACGTCCGGCCACAGCAAACTTACTTTTTGCAGCCTTGCCGTCACCTTCGTCAACATAAACGCGCGTACCGGCTTCGTTCACAACAAAATAGCTGTCGTTAGCTTTGCCGCTTTTTCCTGCCACGGCAAATTTGCTTTTTGCAGCCTTGCCGCTGGCGGTGTCATCAACAAAAACCTTTGTGCCTTCAAGGTTTACAACCAATAAGTTGTCGTCGCCTTTACCGCTTTTACCGGCAACGGCAAATTTGCTTTTTGCGGCTTTTGAATCATCATCGTCAACATAAATCTTTGTGCCAGCCTGGTTTACAATAAGCAGATTGTTGTCGGCTTTGCCGCTTTTGCCTGCTACCGCGAATTTGCTCTTTGCGGCTTTTGAATCCTCGTCATCAACGTAAACCTGTGTGCCATAACCATTTACGGCAAAATAGTCGGTATTGGCGTTTGCCTTGCCGCTCTTACCAGCCACAGCAAATTTGCTCTTTGCGGCCTTGCCGTTGGTGGTTACAGTGTCATCATCAACATAAACCCTTGTGCCACTGGCGTTTACCGAGAAATACTGGCTTTCATAGCCGTCTTTTGCGCTCTTGCCAGCCACGGCAAAACCACTTTTGGCAGCTTTGCTACCGTTTTGATTTTCAGTATCATCAACATAAACGCGGACACCATTATTATAAACAGCAAAAACAACCTTGCCGTCGTTGTCTTTCACCTCAAACAGCGCCTCGTCGTCACCGGTTGTTGGAGTTGCCTTGATTTGGAGTTTGCTCGGATTGTCAAGCTCACCGGTCTTTTTTGCGTACTCAGCCACCGGCACCGATTGCAGTTTGGTGGTGCCTATCTCAGCAAAATTTTCGCCGCCAGTGGGGTCAAATTCGGTTTTCATATAAACGCTACCACTATTCCATGGCACGTTCGAAAAACTGCCTCTTACAACAGAGCCTTCACCCACAACCACCGAAACGGCGCCGTAGGCATTAGACTTAACTACCTGTGTCTCTTGATAATACGTTTGGTTGCCCGCCTCGGTCGTCAGTGTTATGCGCAAGGCAATGTTTTGGTTAGCTACAAGGTTGCCTTGTGCATCGCGGATAACCGCCTGATAGTTGAAGCCGTTTTGGGCCATTGTTGCTGTGGTGGCAAGCAGGATTGTAAATGCCACTAATAGTCTTTTTAAACTGCTCATTATTAATTTGTTTTGGTTTTAGTTTTAGCTTACGTTTTTAGTTTGCTACGCATAATTCAAACAGGTGCGAAAGTAGAAAAAAAGTTAAAAGTTTAGGCGTTTTAAGTTTAAAGTTGAAACGCTTCGCTGTTTAACTGGTTTAATGTTTAGAAGGCATAAGTTAATTACGAATTTTGAATTACGAATTACGATGTAGGTACGCGGCATTGCCACGTCCGCTTTTACGTTTAAGTTTTTCGTTTACGTCAGCGTTAGTGTTATCGTCATCGTCATTGTCATCGTAAAAAAAAAGCCCGTCGGCAAAAACCAGCGGGCTTTGTGTTTCCTGACGAATCAGGATATTACATTGCCAATTCAAGCTGTTGTGCGTTGTCCATGGCGCGGCAGATGCGGTCGAACACCTTGTCGAGCGAGCCAACACCATTCACCGACACATATTTGTCTTGTGCCGCATAGAAGTTGATAACAGGCTGAGTCTGTTTGTGATATACAGCAATGCGGTTGTTGATTATGCTAACGTTCTGGTCGTCGGCGCGTCCCGATATTTTTCCACGTTCAAGGATGCGTGTGCGCAGCTCGTCGTCGTCAACATCGAGAGTCAGCATCAGGGTTACGCTCTCGCCAATGCAAGCCAGCAGGTTGTCAAGCCATTCGGCCTGAGCTGTGGTGCGCGGAAAGCCGTCGAAGATGAAGCCAGCGGCGTTGCGGTTGAGCATAACGTGTTTTTTAACCATTTCCTCAACCATTTCGTCGGGGACAAGGTTGCCGGCGTCAATCAGTTCTTTGATTCTGTTGCCAAGCTCGGAACCCGAATTTTTCTCGGCACGGAGCAGGTCACCTGTCGAGAGGTGCATCAGTCCGTATTTTTTGATAATGTATTCCGATTGGGTTCCTTTGCCCGAACCCGGAGGGCCAAAAATTACAAGATTAAACATTTTATGTTTCAGTTTTTTAGTTTCTAGTTTCAAGTTGTACGTTATAATTTACGTGTGTTTATATTCAAATCGCGTGCCAAATCATTGCACAATAGTATATATGTCTTTAAGGTTTCGTCCGTAGCCGTCGAAATCGAGTCCGTAGCCGACAATGAAATCGTTCGGAATGTCGAACCCGAAGTAGTCGATGTGCAGATTTTTCTTGCAAACGCCTGATTTATACATTAATGTCGATATTTTTATCTCTGCCGGTTCGTAACGTTTCAGATACTCAAGCAGGTCGGCCATTGTGTTGCCAGTGTCGATAATGTCTTCGATGATGACAACCGTTTTGCCTTTAATATCCTCGTTGAGGCCTATCAGCTCGTGCATTGTGTTTGTTGATTGCATTCCCTGGTACGAAGAGAATTTGACAAAGCTGATTTTGCTCGGAATGTTGACGTTTTTCATCAGGTCGGCGGCAAACATGAAACTGCCGTTCAGAATGGCCAGAAACACAACGTCTTTGCCTTTCAAATCGGCGCTCATCTGTTTTGCTATTTCAGATACGCGGGCTTCTATCTTTTTGTTTTCCAGCGATATTCTGAAAAGTCTGCCGTTCACCGTTATTTCGTTGTCCATAGCTTCGCACGAATCAAAAACGGCGCAAATGTATCAATTTAAAGTAACCTTGTCTGTTAAAACCGATTTCTTTACGAGTTTTTACTAACAATCGGTTGACAAGTAATAAAAAAAGCGGCATTATGCCGCTTTGTATCAATGAATTATGTTTGTGTGTCAACGGTTTGATGACGCTCTGACAATCAGCGTTGCCGGCACAATCACTTCTTTGTTCTCGCCAAAGTTGGGTTTTCCTTGAATCTGGTCGAACAAAAGTTTGGCAGCCAAGATGCCGATTTTCATCGGGTTTTGGTCAAGCGTGCTCAGTGTCGGCTCAATGTAGCTTGAGCGGCGGCTGTTCGAGAAACCCACAATTGCCACATCCTCAGGTATTTTCAGACCTTTCTCCTTCACGGCGTAGAGAGCGCCAATGGCCACCTCATCGTTGATGCCGAAGATTGCGTCGGGCGGTGTCTTCATGTCGAAGAGCTTGAGTGTTGCCTCGCGCGAGTCGTCAACAGTAAGGTTGCAGCGAACAATCAGTCGGTTGTCGATTGGCAGTCCGTGGTTGGTAAGTGCGGCGCGGTAACCGCGGAAGCGGTTGCGGCCTATCAGCATGTGCTCGGGGCCGGTTATCAGCGCCACGTGTTTGGCGCCGCGCTCAATCAGGTGCGACACGGCCATGTAGGCGGCGTCGGCGTCGTTTGCCACAACCTTAGGCACGTTTATCTCTTTCGATGTGCGGTCGAACAGCACCAGCGGCACGTTATTCTCCTCAATGCGGTGGATGTGGGTGAACTCATCGGTGGCTTTCGACAGCGACACAATCATGCCGTCGACGCGGTGGTCCAGAAAACCATATACGTTCTGCATCTCTTTTATCATATCCTCGTTCGACGAGCTGACAAAAACCTGATAGCCCAGCTCGTTTGCCACTTGCTCAATTCCTTGAACCACAGTGGCATAGAAGAAGCTGACAATCTGCGGCACCACCACGCCGATAGAGTACGACTTGCGCGTTTTCAGCGCCACGGCCATAGTGTTAGGGCGGTAGTTCATCTTCGAAGCCGTTTCGCGGACAAGTGTTTTTGTCTCGTCCGAAATTTCCGGTTTGTCCTGCAGGGCGCGCGATACTGTCGAAATCGATACTCCGATAGCTTTCGCGATGTCTTTAATAGTTGCTGCCTTTTTCATATCTCGATGATTTTTTGCGTTACAGTTTGCTGTTGTCGAACGACAGGGGCAGCAAATCGGCCGCGCTGTTTATGATAAATGAGTGTTTTTCGCCATTCAGAATGATTTTTATGGGCTGTCCGCCGCGCATCTCCGCCTCCAGAATGGCTTGGCGGCACATTCCGCAGGGTGTTATGGGTTCTTGCAGCAGCCCGTCTTGGTTGTAGGCCGAAATCACCAGCGTCAGCACTTTGGCTTCGGGGAAACGCGAGCTGGCGTAGTGTAGGGCGGTGCGCTCGGCGCAACATCCGCATGGATACGAGGCGTTCTCCTGATTGTTGCCTTCAACCGTCTCGCCGTTGCTCAGCAGCAGGCATGCGCCCACTTTGAAGTTGGAGTAGGGGGCGTAGGCGCGTTGCGCGGCCTGTTGCGCCCGCTCGACAAGCGATTGCTCAGTCTTACCCAGCTCGCCAATCTCGGAGGTCTTACCTATTTCAATATTGATGTTTTTCTTTTCCATATCTCAATTGATTGATAGATTCGGTTTTAAACTCTTCGTTTCAATTCTGTATTCTAAATTCAACAATTCTTAAGTATGTCAATTAAGAAGTCCCAGAACATTTCGACAGTTTTTATCTCGATGCGTTCCGAGGGCGAGTGCACTCCGCGCAGCGTCGGGCCAATCGAAATCATGTCCATGTCGGGAATTTTTTTCAGGAACAGTCCGCACTCCAGTCCGGCGTGTATGGCTTTCACCTCGGGTTCACGGCCGAAAAGCCGCCGGTAGCTGGCCACTGCTGTTTGCAGGATTTTCGAGTTGGTGTTAGGCTCCCAGCCGGGGTATCCTTCTGAATGAGTGACTGTTGCGCCGGCTTGTGCAAACACGCTCTCAACCATGTGGGCGATGTCGTCGCGGGCCGATTCTATTGCACTGCGTTGGCTTGTAACTATCTCAATAACATTGTTTTCCTTCATTTTTACCGATGCCAGGTTGGTTGATGTCTCAACCAGTCCGGGCAGTGCGTGGCTCATGGCTATTGGACCGTTCGGGCAGCCGTAAATGGCGTTGAGAAGGCGGCTCTGGTCGCTGGCTGTAAGGCACTCGGCTGGCAGTTCGGTAGGAGCGAGGCTCATATCGAATTGAGGCTCGGTGTATTTCAACTCCGACGCAATTGTTTGCGTGAATTCGTGCAAATAGTTTTCAAAATCTTTAACGTACTGTAAGTCAATGGTTACTGTAGCTTTTGCGTCGCGAGGGATTGCATTGTGCAAATTGCCACCGTCGAATTTGCATAAATGCAACCCGAATGTTTTGGTTGCATTCCACAAAAAGCGGTTCAGTATTTTGTTTGCATTGCCAAGCCCTTTGTTGATGTCGTCGCCCGAGTGCCCGCCGCGCAAGCCTTTCACCTCAATTTCGAATGCCGCTTGGCCGTCTGCAACTTTTTGCGTTGTGTAGCTGAATTGCGCAACAGTGTTTATGCCGCCGGCGCAACCAATGAAAATCTGGCCTTCGTCTTCCGAGTCGAGGTTTATTAATGCCCTGCCTTTCAGTAGTTTGTGGTCGAAGGCGAATGCACCGGTCAGGCCAGTTTCCTCGTCAACGGTGAACAAGCATTCAAGCGGCGGATGTTGCATGGTTTGTGAGGCCAGCAGTGCAAGTTGCGTTGCAACGCCGATGCCGTCGTCGGCGCCAAGGGTGGTTTTGTTGGCGTGCACCCACTCGCCGTCAATAATCGGCTCTATAGGGTCGGTCTCGAAGTTGTGGTTGGAGTCGGCGGTCTTTTCGCAAACCATATCAATGTGACTTTGCAGTACAACGGTTTGGCAATTAGCCATTTGCGGCGATGCGGCTTTTCTGATTACCACGTTGCCGGCGTTGTCGCGCAAGGTCTCAAGATTGTGCGCTTTTCCGAAATTCATCAGAAAATCAATCATCCGCCCCTCTTTCTTCGACGGGCGCGGTACTTTGCAAATCTTATCGAATTGCTGCCAAACTTCGGTCGGTTTAAGCTCGGTTATATCCATTTTGCTCGTTTTTGCGTAGTCGGTTTGCGTTGTTTTTAAGCCCTATTTTCGTTAGTATGCAGATAATCAGTATTATGTACAATTGCTAACGTTTGCAAATCTATGCAAACTTATGCAAAGTTGTTTGTTTTTGTTGCCGTTTTTTTGCAAAAATGCGCATTGTTTGCATTGCAACGTTGTAAAAATACGAGTTTTGCTTAATGGGGTGGTAGTGTGTAAATATAGAAATATGAGAGTTTTTAATATGTTGCGTATCATTATAAATTTACGGAGATTGATAAAATATTCAGTTAAAAAAATGTGTTACTTTGCATTTGTTTTTAGGGTGATTGAATAATCACCGTTTTCAAATACAAAAACAAGTGATAGTTCAACATAACAGTCAATTCATCAAAGAAATAGCAATGGATTATCTTACATTCAACAAACAGGAGCTAATTAATCTGGAGAATTCCTTGACAAAAGAAGTTTTGCGGACCAACCGCGCGGGTACATACTCGCTTACAACCCTGATTGGCTGCAACAATCGCAAATATCACGGAATGTTGGTTTGCCCGCTGCCTCAGGTCGACGGCGGACGTCATGTGTTGCTTTCGTCGCTCGACGAGACAATCATCCAGCATGAACACGAATTCAATCTGGCTTTGCATAAATATGAGGGTGACAACTATGAGCCGAAAGGTCACAAGTATGTTACCGAATTTTATACCAACCCTATACCGACGCTTGTTTATGGCGTGGGCGGCGTGGTGCTCAAAAAGGAGAAAATCCTTGTCAAGAGCGAGCCGCGTATCCTTATCCGCTACACATTGGTTGACGCCCACAGCGACACCAAAATCCGCTTCAAACCGTTCCTAGCTTTCCGCAACATCCACGCGCTGAGCAAGGCCAACCTCGACGCCAACACAAAGGTGAAAATGGTTGACAACGGCATCTCGTCGTGCATGTACAATGGCTATCCGAATCTCTATATTCAGACATCGAAAAAATGCGAGTTCGTTTCGGCCCCTGATTGGTACTATAATATAGAGTACATCCTGGAGCAGAAGCGTGGCTACGATTTTAAAGAGGATTTGTTCGTTCCCGGATATTTTGAGGCTACAATCAAGAAGGGCGAGAGCATTATTGTTTCGGCCGGATTGAGCGAGATAAAGACCAACACGCTGAAGAAGAAATTCGAAGACGAGGTAAGCGACCGTACACCGCGCAACAGCTTCGAGAACTGCCTGATAAACGGTGCCGCTCAGTTGTTCCTGAATGAGGGCAAGGAAACCCGCATTCTGGCTGGCTTCCCGTGGTATCCGGCACGCTCGCGCGATGCGCTAATCGCACTACCTAACTTGCTCTACAAAAACGAGAGTCCGATGATTTACAAGAGCGTCTTATCGACGCTTATAAATCAGATTATCAATACATTGACTAGTAATAGTGCCAATCTGGATGATTATGCCGACTGCCGTTCTGACGTTCCGTTGTGGCTCGTTTGGTGCATTCAGCAGATTGACAAGCAATATCCCGAATACGACGTCTGGAAGGAATACGGAAAAGACGTTAAAAAGGTGATGAACAGCTATCTGGACCACAAAATCAGCTTCCGTATTGACGATAACGGAATGGTTTTCAACACATCGGATGCTGTTGCCAATACATGGATGAACTCAACAATCTACGGACATCCGGTTACACCGCGCAACGGTTATGCTGTTGAGACTAACGCCTTGTGGTACAACGCAATAATGTATTGCCTCGACAAGAGCAAAGCCGCTGGCGATAAAGCCTTCGGAAAGAAATGGGCCGATTTGGCCGAGAAACTGAAAAACAGTTTCAATGCTACATTCTGGAATGATGAGCGTGGATATTTGGCTGACTATGTGGTCTATGACTATGTAAACGCACAAGTTCGCCCCAACCAGTTGCTGGCTTGTGCTGTTGATTATTGCATGCTCGATAAGCATCAGATAAAATCGGTTCTTCGTGTTGTCGAGGAGCAACTGATGACCCCTTACGGCATCCGCTCGCTTACACCCGACGACCCGCGCTATGTTGCCCATTACCGTGGCACCGAGGAGCAGCGTGAGAATGCAGCCTTCAATGGTTCGGTTTGGCCGTGGCTCTACGCCGCTTATATCGACGCGCTGCAGAAAATCCAGCCGCGTATGGTTGAATCGGCTGTCAACAAGTTCCTCGAGACTTTCGAGCCTGAAATGAGAACCGCCGGAATTAGCTGTATATCAGAGATGTATCATGGTGACCCACCGTATCATGGCAAGGGTGCCATTTCGTTTGCATTGAGTTTTGCGGCGTTGCTTTATATGAAAAAACTGTCAGACACTTTTGCTGGTGTGGCTCCGGTTGCCGCCGAGCCTAAAGCCGCTAAAAAAGCAGTCAAAGCAACTGCAAAAGCCGACAAGAAAGAGCCGAAAAAGGCTGAAGCAAAGAAAGTTGCGGTAAAGAAGGAAGTGAAGAAGGCCGAGCCGAAGAAAGCCGCTACTAAAACGGTAGCCAAAAAGGCTGAGACAAAGAAAGTTGCAGCCAAAAAGGAGGCAGTGAAAGCTGAGCCGAAAGCAGTTGTGAAAGCGACTGCAAAATCGGCTAAAGCCAAGGCTGAGACTAAAAAAGCGGCACCGAAAGCATCGGCAAAAAAGACGGCTAAAACAGCCGTAGCATCGAAAAAGAAGTAAGAGAACATAATAATAAAAGTAACTGACTATGAAAGTCTTAATGTTTGGGTGGGAGTTTCCACCGCACATCTCTGGAGGTTTGGGCACCGCTTGCTACGGTCTTACCAAAGGAATGTCAAAGATTGATGACCTGGAAGTCATTTTTGTAGTGCCAAAGGCGTACGGCGATGAGGACCAAGAGGCTATCAAGCTTGTGGGAGCAGGCAATATTCCGCTTAAAGTGACCAAAGTGGAGTATGACCAGACAACTATGAAGAATCTACAGTATTTGGAAGTCGATTCGAAACTGGTTCCGTATTCAACACCGGAGGAGTATTTCAGAATGCGCAACGACCGTCGCTTTGGCAACAAGCATCTTGTTGAGGTTGGCGACAACGGCTGCATTCCTTTCTCGGGCAAATACGGCGACAATCTGTTCACGGAGATTTACTATTACAGTTTGATTGCCGAGCAGATTGCTTCGATGTACGATTTCGACATCATCCATGCTCACGACTGGCTGGCTTATCCGGCAGGAATGGCTGCCAAACGCGTGTCGGGCAAGCCACTTGTGGTTCACGTTCATGCCACCGACTTCGACCGTAGCGGCGGAAACGTTAATCCAGCTGTTTACAACATTGAGCGTGCCGGTCTCGACAATGCCGACCGCATAATCACTGTGAGCAACCTTACACGTGACATCGTCATCAACAAATACGGACAGTCACCGATGAAGGTTGAGACCGTTTACAATGCCGTTGAGCCTAACATGAAGGCGCTTAACCGTCAGAAGAAAGGTTTCGATGAGAAGGTTGTGACTTTCCTTGGCCGCATCACCATGCAGAAAGGCCCAGAGTTCTTTATCGAGGCGGCATACAAAGTGCTGAAACGCATGGACAATGTACGCTTTGTTATGGCTGGTAGCGGCGACATGATGAACAAGATGATTGAGCGTGCTGCAAGTCTGGGAATTATGGACAAGTTTCACTTCACCGGCTTCCTTCGCGGCGACGCAGTGTTCCGCATGTTCAATTATAGTGATGTTTACATTATGCCTTCTGTATCAGAGCCTTTTGGTATCTCACCGCTTGAGGCCATGCAGTCGGGTGTGCCGGTTATCATATCGAAACAGTCGGGTGTGAGCGAGATTTTGAAACACGCCATTAAGATTGACTTCTGGGATATCGATAAAATGGCAAACGCTATTTATGCGTTGCTCAACTATCCTTCGCTGGCGCAAACCATTGGCGAAAACGGCTTGAAAGAGGCCAATAGCCTGCGTTGGGAGGAGTCGGCCAAACATGTTTACAGCATATATAAATCAGTATTAGAAAATAAGTAACCTTTATAAATTTAAGACTATGAAGCATTTATGTCTTTATTTTCAAGTTCATCAACCATTCCGCTTCCGCAAATATTCGTTTTTCGATATAGGTAGCGACCACTATTACTACGATGACTATTTGAATGAGTCGATTCTGCAAAAAGTTGCACAACGTTGCTATTTGCCAACCAACGAATTGTTACTCAAATTGATAGAGAAACATGGCCGTAATTTTAAGGTTACTTTCTCAATTACGGGCATTGCCCTCGACCAGTTTGAACTGTACGCTCCTGAGGTTATTGAGAGCTTCCAGCGTTTGGCAAAGACAGGTCAGGTTGAGTTCCTTGCCGAGACCTACTCGCACTCGTTGGCTTCGCAGGCCAATCTGGAAGTGATGAAAAAGCAAGTTAAGGAGCATTCGGCAAAGATTGAGAAACTCTTTGGTCAGAAACCGAAAGTGTTCCGCAACACCGAGTTGATTTATTCCGACGAGGTTGGCGCAGCCGTTTACAAAATGGGTTACAAAGGAATGCTGACCGAAGGTGCAAAGCATATTTTGGGCTGGAAGTCGCCTAACTTCTTGTATTATAATGCAAAAGAGCCGCAGCTTAAACTTCTGTTGCGCAACTATATCTTGACTGACGAAATAGCATTCCGTTTCGGTTCAAAGAAATGGACAGCCGACTCGTATGTTGCCAAACTGAACGAAATTCCTGATAAAGAGGAAGTTGTAAACCTGTTTATGGACTACGAGACATTTGGCGAGCATCAGCATGCCGACACCGGAATCTTCCAGTTCCTCGAGCATCTGCCTTCTGCAGTGCTGAACCAGACTGATTTCCGCTTCGCCACGCCGTCGCAGATTATCAAGAATGTTCAGCCTGTGGCCGCAATCAATGTTCCTTACCCAATATCATGGGCCGACGAAGAGCGCGACATCACAGCATGGCTCGGCAACAATATGCAGAACGAGGCTTTCAGCAAGCTTTACGCACTTACCGACAAGATTGCACAGGTAAAAGACCCGCAGATTCTGCAGGATTGGGAGTATCTGCAAACCAGCGACCATTTCTACTATATGTCGACAAAATGGTTCAGCGACGGCGAGGTTCACGCTTATTTCAACCCGTACAAGAATCCGTACGACGCATTCATCAACTATATGAATGTACTGACTGACTTTACTTTACGGGTTAATAAGGCTCTGCCCGATGCGGAAATCAGAACTTGCCGCGATGTTGAGAAACTTCAAGACATGGTAATTGAGCAAAAGGCTGAAATAAAGAAACTTAAGGCAAAAACCAAAAAGGCTAAAGCCTGATTTGTTCAGCTGTGATTTATAGCTTTTTTGACTGAATATGAATAAAATAATAGAACCCGGTTTCTTGTTCGAAACAAGTTGGGAGGTTTGTAACAAGGTGGGCGGAATCCACACTGTTATAACATCGAAAATGCCGAACGAGTATGCCGCTTACGGTGACAATATTATATACATAGGCCCCGATTTGCTGAAAGACGGCACCAATCCGGAGTTTATCGAAGATAAAAGTCTGCATGAGGAATGGCGTGTTACGGCTGAGGAACAAGGGCTTAGACTGAAAATAGGCCATTGGAACATAGCTCACAAGCCGACAGCGATACTGGTCGATTATACAGTGTTCATCCCTCTGAAAGACAAATTGCTGGCTTCATGGTGGGAGACCTATAAGCTCGATTCTATTTCGGGCGAGTGGGAGTATATTGAGTCGGTGCTGTTTGGATATGCCGCTGGCAAGGTTATTGAGAGCTACAAGAACTTCTATCTGTCTGAAACTCCTGTTGTGGCGCAGTTCCACGAGTGGCAGACCGGCTCGGGCATCCTTTATCTTGACCGTGCTTGCCCCAAGGTGGCGACAATTTTCACAACACACGCCACAGTTCTTGGTCGCTCGGTGGCCGGCAACGGATTCCCGTTGTACAAGAGCCTCGGCTCGTTCGAGCCTGATGTTCGCGCCCGCGAGCTTGGCGTTATGGCCAAACACTCGCTCGAGAAGACAGCCGCGCAAGTGGCTACGGCTTACACAACAGTGAGCAAGGTTACGGCCAACGAATGCCGCGTGTTGCTTAACAACGAACCCGATGCTGTTACTCCTAACGGCTTTGCTCTCAATCATTTAAAACCGATAAATGATAACACACGCAAGGCTGCCCGTAAGAAATTGGCCGATGTTACCGAGGCAATGACAGGTAACAAATGTGATGATGATACATTGTTTGTTGCAATATCAGGACGTTACGAGTTTAAGAACAAAGGCATTGATGTCTTTATCGACGCACTTGGAAAACTGAACGAGCGTGGCGGCTACAAGCATAACATTGTGGGCTTCATTTTGGTGCCTAACTTTAATTACGGTCCGCGCAAATGCCTGCAAGACCGCTTGGAAGACAGCAATGCCCGCATTCCCGACGAGCGTATAACAACGCACGCGCTCAATCCTGACTATTACGACCCGATTATCGACAAGACACGTCAGTTGCAATTGGTTAACAATCAAGGACAGAATATCAATGTTATTCTGGCGCCAATCTACCTGACCGGCAACGACGGCATTTTCAACATGTCGTATTATGAATTGCTGAGCGGCTTCGATTTGACGGCCTTCCCGTCGTACTATGAGCCGTGGGGATACACTCCGCTTGAGAGCATCGCTGTTGGCGTGCCTACGGTGACGACTAGCCTGGCAGGTTTCGGACAGTGGATGCTGAAGCACACAAGCGGCATCGACGACGGCATCGCGGTAATCAACCGCAGCGAGGACGACTATTGGGATGTTGTTTCGAATCTGGCACAAATAATTGATATAGTGTATCGTATGCCTAAAGCGCGTCGCGAGCAGTTGCGCCAGAAAGCATCGGCTCAGGCAAAAGAGGTGAGCTGGGACAACTTGTTCCACTTCTATTCTGACATCTACAAAAAAGCATTGGGAATATCGTTGAAACGCGACGACATTCATATAACGAATTCTAACAACAATTTAAATATCAGACAGAAATCTATGAACAATGAACCTATTTGGAAGAAGATGGTAATCCATTCTGACCTTCCTGAAAGACTTAAAAATTTGGATAACATCGCCAATAACTTGTGGTGGTGCTGGAACTACGATGCAATTGAAATGTTCAAGTACATCGACCCAGAATTGTGGAAGAAGTGTGAGAAAAACCCGATTGCTTTGCTGAAAGTGGTTTCGAACAAGCGTTTGGCTGAATTGGAGAAAGATAACTCGTTCCTCGCAAGCTTCGACAAAGTATCACGTAAGTTTGCCGATTATATGAACGAGCCGGCTCGCACTGACCGTCCGCTGGTGGGCTATTTCAGTATGGAATATGGTCTGACCGACAACCTGAAGATTTTCTCGGGTGGTCTTGGTATTCTGGCCGGCGACTATCTGAAAGAGGCCAGCGACTCGAACATGCCTATGGTGGCAGTCGGCTTCCTCTACAAATATGGTTATTTCACTCAGGAATTGACAGTTTCGGGTGAGCAACAGGCCAGCCTTATTCCGCAGAATATGGACAACCTGCCTATAACCGCTGTTCTTGACGAATTCAAACGTCCGCTTTGCATATCGCTGAATCTGCCGGGCCGTATGGTCAAAGCCCGCATCTGGAAAGTGCAGGTTGGCCGCGTAGCGCTTTATTTGCTTGATACTGAGCATCCAGATAATAGTCCTGAGGACCGCACAATAACTCATCAGCTTTATGGTGGCGATTGGGAGAACCGCTTGAAACAAGAGTTGTTGCTTGGCATTGGCGGTATCCGTGCTCTGAAAGCTATGGGCATTAAGCCAGATGTGTTCCACTGCAATGAGGGCCACGCCGCAATGATTAACGTTGAGCGTCTGGTTGACTATGTTCAGCACGAGAACCTTACATTTAACGAGGCTATTGAGGTTGTTCGCGCATCATCGCTGTTTACAACCCACACACCGGTTCCTGCCGGTCACGATGCCTTCGACATGCAGATGATTCGCACATATATGCGTCCGTTACCGGAGCGTCTGAAAATCGATTGGGACACATTCCAGAACCTTGGTCTGGCTCCCGACGGCAAGTTCTCGATGAGCGTTCTGGCAACCCGTACTTCGCAGGAGATGAACGGCGTCAGCATGCTGCACGGCGACGTCACTAAAGACATGTTCAAATACATGTGGAAAGGTTTTGCTTCCAACGAGTTGTATATCAATTATGTAACCAATGGCGTGCACATGCCTACATGGGCGGCCAAAGAGTGGCGCCGTCTGTACGAGAGCACCTTTGGCGAGGGCTTTATGCAAGACCAGTCGAACACAAAATATTGGGAGAAGATTTTTGATGTTCAGGACGGTGTTATCTGGGATTTGCGTAACCAGTTGCGTAAGAAACTTATCGATTACGTGAAGACACGTTTCGAGAAGAGCTCGATAATGCGCCACGAGAGCCCGAAATATGTTGTTGAGACCTTGAGCTCTATCAACGAGCACACACTGACAATCGGTTTCGCACGCCGTTTTGCAACTTACAAGCGCGCTCACTTGTTGTTCAGCGACATCGACCGTTTGGCTAAGATTGTGAACAACCCGGGCCGTCCTGTTCAGTTCCTGTTTGCCGGCAAGGCTCATCCGCATGACAAGGCTGGTCAGGATTTGATTAAGAATATTGTTGAGATATCGCGTCGTCCGGAGTTTGTGGGCAAAATTTTGTTCCTCGAGAACTACGATATGGACCTTGCAAAACGCCTTGTCCGTGGTGTCGATGTTTGGTTGAACAACCCGACTCGTCCGTTGGAGGCCAGCGGTACCAGCGGTCAGAAAGCCGAGATGAACGGTGTCCTGAACTTCAGCGTGCTCGACGGTTGGTGGGTTGAAGGTTACAAGGAGAAAGCTGGTTGGGCGCTTCCGCAGGAGCAAACCTATCAGAACGGTCAGTTCCAAGACGAGCTTGATGCCGCTTCAATCTACAATATCCTTGAGAATGAGATTATTCCGTTGTTCTATCAACGCAATGCTCTGGGTGTTCCGACAGAATGGGTTCAGTACATCAAGCGTTCTATCGCCGGTATAGCTCCGCATTTCACAACAAAGCGCATGCTCGACGATTACATCAATCAGTATTATCTCAACCTGAACGAGCGTTGCAAGAAACTGAGTGCAGATAACTTCGATGCCGCTCGCGGAATGTCGCGCTGGAAGAATAAAATTTATGAGAATTGGGACAAGATTGAGGTTGTGTCGGTTGACTTCCCGAGTACTTTGAAGACTGAGTTCAAGGCCGGACAAACCTATCATGGTGAAGTTATCCTCGATATAAAAGATTTGGATATCAACGATATAGGTGTTGAAATGGTTATCATGGACTTGGCAAACAACAAAATGCTTGAGAGCAAGGAACTCAAACTCAACAAGAATGTCGATAAGATGGTGTTCTTTGAGATTGACTTCAAACTCGACCACCCGGGTTCATACGATTACGGTGTGCGTTTGTTCGCCAAAAACGAGCTGCTACCGCATCGCCAGGATGTTCCATTGTTGCGTTGGGTTTAATCAGTCGCAATCATATTGCCAAAAACTCCGGCCGTTTGGTCGGAGTTTTTTTTGTTTGATTAATGGGTGTAGGGAATAAAAAAATCCGATAGAACGATTGTTCTCTCGGATTTTTCTTCAACAAAACGTTTATTAATTCTCTCAGTCGGGGTGATCCGACTCGAACGGACGACCACTTGCACCCCATGCAAGTACGCTAGCCAACTGCGCCACACCCCGTGCTTTGCGGGTGCAAATGTATCAATCTGAAAAATATCTTCCAAGAAAAATAATGCCGATTTTTGAGGAGGGAGGGGGTGTTTGTGAAGCTGATTTTGATTTATGTGATACAACTAAAAAACTACATTTGCGTTCAAATATCATTATGTCAGCAATTGACCAGAAACGGATAGCGAAGAACACCCTGCTGCTTTATTTGCGGATTGGTGTGGTAATGCTCGTTGGGCTTTACACTTCGCGCGTGGTACTTGATGCGCTGGGCGAGGTGGATTTTGGCATATATAATGCTGTGGGCAGTGCAGTAATGATGTTTTCATTCCTAAGTAGCACAATGTCAACATCTTGCCAGCGATTCTACTCATACGAGATGGGGCGCGGTAATTTCGAAGAATTGCGCCGCACGTTTAGTCTTTGTATATTGGTTTTTGCCGCCATTATGATAGTGGTGGCTGTGCTGGCAGAAGGCTCGGGCATATGGCTGTTATACAATAAAATGCATCTCGAAGGTCGGTTTGATGCCGCTTGGTGGGTGCTTCATTGCAGTGTTGCGTCGTTTATGTTCACCATTATGCGGACTCCGTATATGGGAATGGTTATTGCCAAAGAGAAGATGAAGGTGTTTGCCTATCTGAGTGTTATTGAAGTGCTTGGTAATCTTGCGGTCGCGTTTTTGATTGCGCGTCATGGTGGCGACAGACTGATTCTCTACTCAATTCTGGTGATTGCGGTAAACGCTTCGGTAACAATGTTTTACTTGGTCTATTGCCGGATATTTTATCTTGAATGCAAGTTCAGTTTCTATTGGGACAAAAAACGCTTTCTTGAGATTTTCAGCTTTGCAGGGTGGAACATGATTGGTTCATTGTCTAGTATTTGCAAAAGTCACGGCATAAACATCTTGCTGAACATCTTCTTCTCGCCGGTTGTTAATGCCGCACGTGGCTTGGCGTATAAGGTGTTTGCCTCGTTGCAGTCTTTCTCCGACAATTTTTATTTTGCAGCGCGTCCGCAGATAATCAAATCTTATTCGGCAGGCGACCGCGACGGAATGCTTAAGCTTGTATGTCAAAGCTCGAAATTCTCTTATTTTTTGCTGTTTATTGTTTCGTTGCCGGTTATTATGGAGACGCCGTTCTTGCTTGGTATTTGGCTTAAAGAAGTGCCGGATTATACGGTTTTGTTCACTCGGCTTGCAATCGTAAACATATTGGTTGATTCGCTTGCCAATCCGTTGGCGGCAGCTATGCAGGCATATGGAAAGATTCGAAATTATAATCTGGCAGTTGGTGGTTTTATAATAGCCATTCTACCTATTTCCTATTTGTTTTTGAAACTTGGATTTCCACCTGAAACAGTATTCTACGTGTCGATAGTGGTATGTGCGTTGGCCATAGTGATGCGGTTGCTGTTTGTGCGCAAGTGTGTCGGATTGTCGTTTACCATGTACGCTCGTAGCGTCATATTGCCGACAGTTGTCGTCACAATGTTGTCGGTGGTGCTACCATGTGTAGTGGCTTGCTATGTTGAAAATGAGTGGCTGCGATTCTTGGTGGTCACGGCAGTTTCGATGGCGACTACAGCTCTAGCGGTTCTTTTTATTGGTCTGACAGCAAGTGAAAGGAGGAATGTAATACGGGTTGTGTGGGAGAAACTTAATGTTAGCGGTTGGCGGTATTAGTAGTAAAAGAATTATTATTGTGAGAAATAAATGTTAATATGAGTAATAATACTATCGGAATAGTAAGTTACAACATCAACTGCAATTTCACCAACTACGGCTCGGCGTTGCAGTCGTGGGCGTTGAACCGCTCAATTATGGATTTCGGATACGAGCCAGTGCTCGTTGACTATTGCCCGAAAGTTTTGGAGAATGCTGACGCCCTCAACCCCATTAAGCAAATGTGGGACAAGGATAGCGAGATTGTCCGCCTGACAGAAATGTCGATGCCCGCGATTAGGGAAAACTTCTATAAGTTTGAGGACTTTTATACCAACCGTTTCAGACGAACCGCAAAGAAATATTTTGACAATGATTTTAGCGAAATTGTTGATGATGAGAAGGTTGAACGGTTTGTCTGCGGTAGCGACACCATTTTCTGCATTGACGAGTTCAAGGGATTTGCCGAAGGTTATTACGCCAATTTCGACTGTATGAAGGGCAAAAGCATTTCGTATGCGGCAAGTTTTGGCGATTCGCACTTTTCAGACGACGATTACAAGACCTTGAAACAACGCCTTCAAAACTTCAAGGCGTTGGGACTGAGGGAGAACGATATGGTGGATTATGTCAAAAGTCAGGTCAATGTGCTTGTTCAGCGGACTATCGACCCTACATTGCTTCTGAAACAAGATGACTACGACACCATAGCCGCAGAAAGACTTGTCGTCGAAAAATACCTTTTGCTATATTCACGCAGACACAACGCGCAGATGTACGCATTCGCTGAAAAAATCGCAAAGGAACGCAAACTCAAAATTGTTGATATCAGTTTGAAAGCTGTCGGCGAAAAAGACCACATTCCGTATTATCAGGCGGGAGTTGAGGAGTTTCTGTCGCTCGTAAAATATGCAGAATGTGTGGTAACAAACTCGTTCCACGGAATAATTCTCAGCGTTCAATATAGGCGGCAGTTCTATGGCTTTACACGTCAAGAGTGCAACACCAAGATTAATGAACTTATGGAACTTTTCGGACTAAGCGGCTGCCTTTTAGTGACGGGCGACGAAAAGACATTGGAAATCGACTACGAAAAAGTCCATTCAAACATCGACAAGGCGCGTACAAAGTCGTTGGAATTTTTGAAAAAGAGTTTGGAGTTGTTGTAATGAAGAACATTTCCGAAAATTTTGACAAGAATAATTGTTGTGGCTGCGAGGCTTGCGTACAAGTCTGCCCCCAAAAGGCGGTATGTATGAAAGAAGACGGTGAGGGATTTAGGTATCCCGAAGTTAATTTTGATTTGTGCGTTGACTGCGGATTGTGCCGAAAAATCTGTCAGTACATTGAATCCGTGGAAAAAAACACCGAAGAGCAACTCGCTTTTGGCGGGCATATCAATGACAGCGAAATCCTCAACGAAAGTACTTCGGGCGGGGCTTTTTCGGCTATTGCTGATTGTTTTTGTGATGAAAACTATGTGATTTTCGGAGCGGAGTCAAAAGGACTTGATGTCTTTCATTCTTACATAATGGACAAAAAAGATTTGGCGCGATTCCGCCGTTCAAAATATTCACAAAGCATAATTGGCACTTCGTATGCTGATGCCGAGAAATTTTTGAAAGACGGCAAGAAAGTTCTTTTTTCGGGGACACCATGTCAGATTGCGGGATTGAAAGCATTTTTGAGAGGACGACAATACACTAATCTTCTAACTGTTGAAGTGATTTGCGAAGGCGTGCCTTCGCCGCTGTTTGTCAGAAAGTTGGACGAAAAAATCAGAAAAACCAAAAACGCATATATCACCGACCTCGATTATAGATACAAGGATTCCAACAAGTGGGATTATGAAGTGATGCGCATTTCATACACATCACTTCATAATTCCGCCAGTGGAACTATCAAGAGCGACCGATGGTTTAATCCGTTTTGGTCGGTGTGGCTCAATCACCTGATGAGCCGCCCTTCGTGTTACGGTTGCCTTTACACGACACACAACCGTGTCGCGGACATTTCGCTCGGCGATTTGTGGGGAGTGCATTTGTATTGTCCCGACTTGTACAATTCTAACAGGGGAGCGTCCTTGATTATCGCCAATACGAAGCATGGTAAAATGATTGTCGAAACAATCTTGGAAGAAAATTTCACAGGGCGTGAACTCGATTTTTCGCAGGCGTTGAAATACCAAGGTCCGATGCGGAAATCTATTGCTGAAAATCCTGACAGAGAAAGGTTTATGAATGATTTGCATACAATGGATTACGATTCGTTGTGCAAAAAATGGGCAAAGCCGTCAAGTCTGAAACTTTTGATTTCAAAATACGTCTATGGCACCAACCGACAGAAGGTTTGGTGGTGGAAAATGAAAAACAGATTTAAATCACAGAAATAATGTACTACTTGAATCCACGCATAGAAAATCTATTCAGGATTTTCGACCAAAATGAAAGGAAGGATTACCTTCGTTTGGATTTGAATGAAAATCCAGGAGGTCTTCCCAAAGAGTTCATTGAAAAGGTTTTGAAGGACATTACACCGCAATTCGTTGCTCAATATCCTGAAACTCTTCATTTTACAGAAGTTCTTGCGAAGTTTCTCAATACCGACATATCGCATTTGTGTCTTGTGAATGGCTCGGCAGAAGGCATAAGGTATGTGATTCAGGCTTTTACCTCTGAAAATGGTAGAATTGTCGGGGTCGTGCCGTCGTACTTTATGTTTCAAGTTTATTCTGAAATGTACGGCAGAAACTTTGTCAAAGTGCCTTATAACGAGGATTTGACAATGAGCATAGACAACATCATTAGCGAAATGACTGACGACACACAGTTGTTGATTCTTCTAAACCCAAACAATCCAATGGGCAACGTATACTCGGAGGATGAATTCGAAACTTTGTTCGAAACCGCCAACCAAAAACAGATTACAATATTGGTTGACGAGGCCTACCATTATTTCTACCCGAAGACGTTCATCCAATACGCTCTTAATAAAGAACATGTTTTTGTAACACGGACATTCTCAAAATTGTTCTCAATGGCTGGTTGCAGGCTAGGATATGTTGCAGGTTGGCCCGATGGCATAAAAATGGTTCAAAAACTCTGCACCCCACACAACACCAATGCATTTGCAATGAAAATCGCGGAGGAGGTAATCAAGAATCCGAAAGTTTTGCAATCATTGATTGACAATTTCAACGAAGGTCGCAGCTATCTGATTGACATCCTTGATAACAACGGCTATCAGCACAAAGGCGAGGCTGGCAATTTCATTTTTATCAAAACAAAAACGGATGCTCAAAAAATCGTCGAAAGAATGAAAGCCGAGAAAAAGATTTTGATAAAATCTTATCCGAATGTTGGTAACTTTGGAACTTGTCTGAGAGTTTCTATTGGAGAAAAGAAATATATGCAGATGTTTTGCGAGGCACTATTTGAATTAGACAGATGATAAAAGTTATAACCTACGGTACATACGACTTGCTGCACTATGGTCATATAAGGCTGTTGGAGCGTGCAAAAGCATTGGGAGACTATTTGATAGTGGGTGTTACAGCCGATAATTTTGATTTGGCGCGGGGAAAAATTAATGTTCAACAGTCGTTGATGGAGCGCATTGAGGCGGTTCATGCAACTGGCATAGCTGATGAAATAATAATCGAGGAGTACGAGGGGCAGAAAATTGATGATATCAAAAGGTACGGCGTTGACATTTTTACCGTTGGAAGCGATTGGGCTGGCAATTTTGACTATCTTAACGAATTCTGCAAGGTTATTTATTTGGATAGGACTCAGGGCGTTTCGAGTTCGGATTTGCGGGCAGAAAAGCGGGAATTACGATTTGGTTTGGTAGGAGAGTCATCTCTGCTAAACAAATTTGAAGCTGAAAGTCAGTATGTGAACGGAGTAACAATAAGCGGCGTATGCAGTCAGAATACAAGTGCTTTTAACGAAAAGCTAAAAACGCTTCCGCTTGTTACCAGACAATTAGATGAATTGCTTAATGCCTCAGATGCGGTATACATTGTATCGCACCCGTCGAAACATTATGAGCAGATAAAAGCGGCTTTGAATGCGGGTAAGCACGTTTTGTGCGAATCACCGATAGCAATTTCGTTGAAAGATTTTTATGAGTTGCAACAACTTGCCAATGACAGGAATTTGTTGCTAATAGATTCTCTAAAGACTGCATATTCAACGGCTTACAACAGAATGCTGCTTTTGGTGAAAAGCGGCATAATTGGCGAAATTAAATCGGTAGATGCGGTCTGCACAAGTTTGTCAGACTTGGAACGTACCGATGGCAAACCAACAGCCCACACTTGGAACAGCATTTGCGCGTGGGGACCTACTGCAATGTTGCCAATATTCCAATTATTAGGTGTTCAATATGTTGATAAACAAATGGTGTCGCACTTGATATCCGAAGATTTTGATTCGTTTACAAAAGTTTCGTTTGTCTATCCAAACGCGGTGGCGTCGATGATGGTAGGGAAAGGTGTCAAATCGGAAGGCGAATTGATAATTTCAGGCACAAAGGGTTACGTTTATGTACCCGCGCCGTGGTGGAAGACGGATTATTTCGAAGTCCGTTATGAAAACCCAGCCAACAACAAGCGATATTTCTATCAATTGGACGGTGAAGGAATACGTTACGAGATGGTTTCGTTCTTGAAAGCAATTCAATCGGGCAAAAACTATCAATATATCACTTACGCTCAATCAGAAGCCGTGATAAAACTTGTTGAGGATTTTTATGCTGGGGAGATTGTGAAAATCTAAAAGTGAAATGATGGTCTTTATTGTATTTTGACTTAAAAATATTGATAATAAAATGATTAGCGATATTATTCAATCCCAATTGCGGGCAAAATACAATCCCGAAGGTTCGCAATTAAGACAAATGCAACTTCGGGAACTGGCATTATTGGTTGAATTTGACAGAATTTGTAGAAAACACAACATTGACTATTGGCTTGATTCAGGGACACTAATAGGCGCTGTGCGACACGGAGGTTTCATTCCATGGGACGATGACATTGATGTGTGTGTGCAGAGAAAAGACCGTAAAAAATTAAGAGCTGCAATGTCAGAAAGTCTTGGTAATGAATACGATTATTCCGAATCCGGAACAGAAACCAATTATTTTAAATATTCTGGTTTAGAGAAAAAAGTAAAACGTCCTGTAACTAGGTTATATGACAAAAAAGCCTCAATTACAAGGACGTTTAAAGAAGTTCCCGTTGTTGTTAATGAGAATTTGTGGCTTGATATATGGGAAATGGCGCCAGGTACTATTTGGGCGAAAAAAATAATTGAGAAGACCTATGGAAAATGCTTGCGCAGAGTATGGAATTATGTGAACGATGGTGATTTCAAACACTTTGTTGCGAAAGTCGCATATCCATTCATGATTCTTTTAAAACTAATAGTAAGTGGTTGGTGTAAAGTATTTCATAAGGAGACGTTGGTTAGTTATGGAAATACGTTTTTTAGTATAAGGAGAGTGTCTGAAGTGTTTCCGCTTATTGAAATTGAATTTGAGGGGAGAAAGTTTAAAGCACCGAATAATGTTGATGCTTATTTGAGACGCATATATGGTAATTATATGGAAATACCTTCGGCAGACAAGATCGAAACTCACAATATTAAGGAAGTTAAGATTGAATGAAATGCGATAGAGTGATGCTCCGATAATAGAAAGAATAAAGAGTGAATTATGAGGCTTGAAATAATCAGTAAGATAAAAGGAATGTTCTCACTATCGTTTTGGGATAGTGTTTATAAAACGGTCACATTTGGTGATTTCCTTATTGCAGCATTCCCGTTTTGTTTGAAGTTGGATGTGAAAAGATCTGCAAGAAAACGCAAAAAGTTTGTTGCGACATTGAAAAACAAACCGAAAATCACTGTGGCTTTTTTCTTACAGAGTCCATCTATGTGGAAGTTTGATAGGCTGTATTGGCTATTTGAAAAAAATGACCGCTTTGAACCTGTAGTGGTTATATGTCCGTTTAATGTTCATTCGAATTATGATAGTAACGAGACGCTGAGTGTGATGAAAAAGTCGGAGGAATTCGTGAAAAAAATAGGTTATCGTTATATTCAGACATTTGATTTTGAACAAAATAAATGGCTGGATATTAAACAAACTTTAAATCCCGATGTCATTTTCTATACAAAGCCATACAAGGATACGCTTCCCCAATATCATATCTATAAGTTCAAAGACCGTTTGAATTGTTACGCCCCGTATGGAGTAATGTGTATTGATAATTACCGGACATTCTACAACTTGCCGTTTTATAATCTGTTATGGCGATATTTTGTTGAAACCACTTATCAGAAGAGTTATTCACAGCAATATCAAATATGTGGCGGTGCAAATACTCAAGTTGTGGGCAGTTTGGGAATGGAAACGCTATTGTTGCCAGATTATAAGCCTGTTGATGTGTGGAAACCGCAAACAAAACGCAAGAAGCGTATTATTTGGGCGCCTCATCACACGGTCGATTATCTGTTCAATTTTTCCAACTTTTTCACCTATTGTGATTTCATGTTCGAGTTAGCCGATAGATACAAAGACGAGATTCAAATAGCTTTCAAGCCGCATCCGGTGCTGAAATTTAAATTGATAAACCTTTGGGGCGCAGAGAAGACAGAATCTTACTATCAGCGTTGGCGCGATTTGCCGAATGGCCAGCTTGAGGAAGGTTATTATACCGACCTTTTCCTGACTTCTGACGCTATGGTTCACGATAGTGTTTCGTTTTCGGCAGAGTATCTCTATGCGCATAAGCCGACTATGTTCATTGTGAAAGATGAACACACAATTGATCATTGGAATACATTTGGTATTAAGTGTTTCGAATTACACTATCATGCGCATCAACCGGCTGATGTTGAAGAATATATCAAGAATGTAGTGATTGCCGGCAATGACACCAAAGCTGCCGAACGTGATGATTTTTACCGCAATTATCTGTATCCGAAAGACGGGGTGATGCCGTCGCAAAAGATTGTGGATGAAATTATTGAGCAAATCAAATAAACAAGTTTACCAAAGATTAAACGCACTGATGAAGAAACTTTTATTCATAAGATATAAGAAAACCGCCAATGTTTTTGAAGGGGGGGAGCAAGTGTCACAGAAGAACTGGAATGTTTTGACGCATTTGCTCGGAGAGGAAAATGTTTGCACCTATTATATTCACGATGAAACTCAAAAACGTTCTGTTTTTGAATACCTAAAAGGCATATTCTGGTTGCCGTTCGGTTATTTCTTTGGGCTTACACCTCGGCGCACAAAAGAAATTTTGTCTATGGCCAAAGATTATGACTATGTGTTTGTCGACCGCAGCATTTTTGGAATAATAGCCCGGAAATTGAAAACAAGGGGATACAAAGGTCGTGTAATCTGTTTTTTCCATAATGTTGAAAGTGTTTATTTTAAGGCAAAACTTGAAGGCAAACCATGGTGTGGTGTAGTTATCCGTTGTGCCGATAAGAATGACCGTTGGAGCTGTCAGTATGCTGACCGGGTAGTCATGCTAAATGACAGGGATCAAGCAACCATCAAAGAATTTTATGGGCGCAATGCCGATGCTCTGATTCCTGTAGCATTCCGCGATAAGTACCAGAGAATCAATTATATACAGGAAATGACCAGACAAAAGCCTGTTTGTTTGTTCTTGGGCGCTTATTTTGAGCCCAACTGTGAGGGCATCGAATGGTTCGCAGAGAATGTATATCCACACGTCAACATCAGAATGAAAATTGTAGGCAAAGGAATGAGTAAGATACGGGATAAATACCGAATTCCGGACAATGTGGATGTAATAAGCGACGCACCCGATTTGCTTCCATATTTTGAGGATGCCGATATTATGATTCTGCCAATATTTAAAGGAAGTGGAATGAAGGTTAAGACATGTGAAAGCCTTATGTACGGTAAAAATATTATTGCTACAGATGAGGCTTTTGAAGGTTATGTGCTTGATTATGATAAAGCTGGCGGCAAATGCAATACTGCAAATGAGTTTATTTCAGTCATTCAGTCATTCATTGATAATCCACGTCCCAAATTCAATCAGTATTGCCGCAACATTTTCCTCCAAAAATACTCTGAGGAGAGCGTGGTAGAATCGTTCCGGAAAACACTTGAATTTTGAATAACCCCAAGCCCATTTCATTGTTGGCATTTCGTTTGTATTTGGCTTTGATTTATTTAAATCTTAATTCCAAAAAACACGATTTAGTGCTATAATTGCGTTGTATAAATTTAAAATGGCATATTGGCGTCTTGTTGTGTGTATTTTGCTGATTAGCAAGTGTTTTGTCAAGAGCAAGCCAGTATGGTCGTAAAGTTATGCCACACCCGACAGTGGCGAAGCTGTGTAGATATGGAAAATTGGTATGTGCTCAAAACAAAACCTCGTCAGGAGAAAGCTGTTAGAACTATCTTGCAGACAATGGGAGTGGAGCACTATCTTCCCACCACAATTGATTACCACTATTATGGTCATGGGCGTAAAAAAAAAATAGAGTCGCCAATTTTGCCCTCAATGATTTTTGTTCGTGTTGATGCGGAAGAACGATTCACCATCGCTAATGTTATGAAATATGATGTACATTATTTGGTCGACCGCAACACAAATTCGAGTATGATAGTGAGCAACAGACAAATGCAAGATTTTATGCGCGTTTGCAACACCCCAGAGATCAAACTCGAATGTGTCGATTTCGCTGTGGGTGATAAAGTGACCATAAATGGTGGCGCGTTCGACGGATTGCAAGGCGTTGTTAGTAGCATAAAAGGTCAGAAACGCTTCATCATTGTGCTTGACGGCATTGCCAACATAGCTGTTGACCTGTCAGCCGAACAGTTGGAAGAATTGATTATTTGATTAACAGAATTATCAAAAGCCTAGGTTTGCGCCTAGTGCCTAAAACCAGAATAAAAATGTTTCAGAATACCAAAAACATAAAACCATTCGAGAAGAAGGTTTGGCTGTCGTCGCCAACGATGCACGGTGATGAGCAGAAATGGGTGAATGATGCTTTTGTAAAAAACTGGATAACCACCGCAGGTGAGAATATCAACGAGGTAGAAAAGATTGTTGCAGAACGAATTGGCGTAAAATATGCTGTTGCGCTTTCGTGCGGTACGGCAGCTCTTCACTTGGCAACAAAACTTGCTGGTGAGAAACTCTACGGTCAAACAACCCCCAATGGCGGTACTCTACAAGGCCACAAAGTATTCTGCTCTGATATGACTTTCGATGCCACAATCAATCCCGTCGCTTACGAGGATGGCGAGGCTGTATTTATTGACACAGATCCTGATACGTGGAATATGTGTCCGAAAGCACTAGAAAAGGCTTTTGAGATTTATCCTGAAGTTAAACTTGTAGTGGTGGCGCACCTTTATGGTATTCCCGGAAAGATTGACGAGATTCGCGCGATTTGTAACCGTCACGGTGCGCTCATTGTTGAGGATGCTGCCGAATCATTTGGTGCCACATACAAAGGAAAAGAGACAGGCGGCTTTGGTGATTTCGGAGCTATCAGCTTCAATGGCAATAAGATAATTACTGGCTCGTCTGGTGGTATGTTCTTGACAAACAGCAAAGAAGATGCCGACAAAGTCCGCAAATGGTCGACACAGTCACGCGAAGCTGCGCCGTGGTATCAGCATGAGGAAATAGGCTACAATTATCGAATGTCGAACATCATTGCAGGCATTGTCCGAGGCCAGATGAATTATCTTGATGAGCATATTGCGCAGAAACGCGCTATCTACGAACGTTATAAAAAAGGTCTTGAGGGTCTTCCTGTTACAATGAATCCATTTGATTCGGCAAACAGCGTTCCGAATTATTGGCTCAGTTGTATGCTTATCAACAAGGAAGCAATGTGCCGTCAGGTGCGCAGCGAAAACGAGCCAATGTATATTTCAGAGAAAGGCAAAACCTGCCCGACTGAAATACTTGAATCATTGGCGAAATATAACGCCGAAGGCCGCCCGATTTGGAAACCGATGCATATGCAACCAATCTATCGAATGAATCCATTTGTGACAGCTAACGGCAATGGCCGTGGTCAGTCGAACGCATATATCGATTGCGGTGCGGCAAAAGATGTTGGTGCCGATATTTTCGCTCGAGGTCTCTGCTTGCCAAGCGATAACAAAATGACACCTGAACAGCAGGATGTTATAATAGAAATTGTCAAGCGTTGTTTTGAATAGAATTGACATTGTTGCAATTTTTGCCAGATGAGCGATTCAAGAGCAATATTATGTATGTTGATTCTGATGAGATTAAAGACCGAACTCAAACCTTTCGACAGACTACGCTTACATAAATCAGCTTTGATGCTAAACGTGTTCAGTGGCCGAGATTGTTTCTTTATTGAAGATGAAACACAAGAGTATTATCCGATAGTTGACAACCTTGCCTCTGAGATAAAAAAACTCCAAACAGAAAATGATGCAGACACGTCAACAACGTTGCAATCGCAACTCGACAGTCAAGATTCTCGCATAACCGATGCATACAAACGAAGTATACCATTCGTAATACAGAGCGCAAGTTTTGTTAACTCAATATCCGACCGTGAGGCACTTGTATTAATATCGGCGATAATAGGTTATATTCATCAAAGCAAAAGCGCAAATATCAAAGACATAGAAGCATCACTAAACCACAACAATTCTGCCACAGAGTCTTTCGACCGTAAAGGTATTTTATCGGTAGCTATCAATCTTGAGAAATCTGGCGTTTTAACAAAAACAGATTCTGGATATTGTTTGTCGGGGAGTTTGAAGGATGTGGTGGGGTATGAGAAGTTGATTTAGGGTTGATTAAGTTTTTTTATTACTATGTGGTTTAATGTATTTGAAATGAAAATAATAAGGGCGATTGTTGTGACGGTATTGTTGTGTGTGTGTACTATGTTTAATTCATGCAACACCATATCGGATCATGAATTTGAAGTGAACGGTGTAAAATTCAAAATGATAGCCGTTGAAGGCGGTTCGTTTATGATGGGTGCCACACCAGGACAGGGTGATGATGCCCGCGAAAATGAAAAACCTGCTCATAAAGTTACAGTTGACGATTTTCTTATTGGTGAAATTGAAGTAACTCAGCAACTGTGGTTTGCCGTTATGGGTAGTAATCCAAGCCATTTCAAAAACAAGGATGGTAACTATCCCGTAGAGAATGTATCGTGGTACGATGTGCAGGAGTTTATTAAGAAACTCAACGAAATTACAGGACAACAATTCAGATTGCCTTTTGAAGCAGAATGGGAGTATGCGGCTCGTGGTGGAAAGAAATCAACAGATAAGAAATATGCAGGTAGTGATAATGTTGATGAGGTGGCATGGTATAGAAATAACGCTAATGGTACCACACATGCAGTGGCTACTAAAAAAGCCAATGAATTGGGCATATATGATATGAGTGGAAATGTTTTTGAAATGGTACAAGATTTATCGAGTGTTAATCCAAAAATGATGTATACAGTAAGAGGTGGTGCAATTACTAATCCAGCAAGTGCGTATCCTCGAGTTTCAAGCCGTTGTGCTTTTGATATCAAATCAAAAATGTTTTCGATAGGAATAAGATTGGTTTTAGTTGTTTGTTAGTTTCTGCTTATTAATGTATAAAAATTATTTTAAGCGAATATTGGATTTTTTATTCTCATTATTAGCTATAATTGTTCTATCTCCGTTATTATTGTTATTGATGATAATTGGATTTATTGCTATGTCGGGAAATCCATTCTTTACCCAGCAACGTCCGGGAAAAGATGAAAAAATATTTAGGCTCATCAAGTTCCGTTCGATGAATAACAAAACGGACAAGGATGGCAATCTTTTACCAGACGAAGATAGGCTTACGTCTTATGGTAAATTTCTAAGGAGTACAAGTCTTGATGAGCTGCCGGAATTGTTCAATATTCTGAAAGGAGATATGGCAATAGTAGGACCAAGACCTTTGTTAGTAAAATATTTGGAACGGTATACTCCAACACAAAGAAGAAGACACGAAGTTAGGCCAGGGTTAACAGGGTTGGCAATGTCAACTATTAGAAATTCTGCTGGTTGGGACAAAAAATTTGAACTCGATGTTGAGTATGTTGATAAAGTGTCGTTTCTAATGGATCTTAAAATTATTTTGTGGACCATAAGAATTGTTCTTAAACGTGAAGGTATAAATGAAGAAGGAGAAGCGACAAATAGTGAGTTTATGGGCATATTGAATAAATGATGAAAACAGTTTTAATAGGTTCGGTTGGTTCAAGCAAAATGATGCTTCAGGCGATGATAGACATAGGTTTTCCTATTACTTGTGTCTTTTCTCTTGATGAACGTGTGTCAGAAAATGTTTCCGGTTACCAACCGATTCATAAATTGGCGGAAGTCAATGGAATCCGTTATAAGAAGTTTTCAAAGATTAATGATGAAGAGAATATAAAAATAATTAAGGAATTAGCACCGGATTACATTTTTGTTATAGGGTTGTCTCAGTTGGTTAAAAAAGAGATTATTGATGCGGCAAAAGTCGGAGTTGTAGGCTTTCACCCGACACCGCTACCTCTGATGAGGGGGAGAGCTGCAAATGTGTGGCAGGTTCTTCTCGGCGTACACGAGACAAAGTGCTCATTGTTCTTTATCGATGAAGGAATGGATTCGGGAGATATATTAGGACAAGAGCCGTATTTTATTGAAGATACTGATTATGCGGAGGATGTCGGACGTAAAATTGATGAGGCCGCATTGTCGTTGTTCCGACGGGTTTTGAAAGAAATAAAAGACGGTACAATTAATCCTCAGAAACAGAACGAAGAAGATGCAACTTATCTTTTAAGAAGAGGCCCAGAGGATGGTATTATTGATTGGAATTTGCCAATGAAAGATATACATACTTTGATTCGTGCGGTATCTCATCCTTTCCCCGGAGCGTTCGGATTGTATGACGGGAAGCATCAGTTTATAATTTGGAGAGCTGAGATGTTAGAAAATAAAAAGTATATAGGGATGAACGGACAAATTGCATATATTGGAGAGAATTATATTGATGTTGTATGCAAGGATGGGCTTCTTCGCATAATTGAATATGAGAATGTTGACCAAGTAAAAATATTTGTTGGACATAAGTTGAGATAATTTATGAAAGTTTTAGTAATAGCACCTCATAATGATGATGAAGTTCTTGGTGTTGGGGGAACAATAGCCAAATATGCCAAAGAAGGGAATGAGGTCATTATATGTGAAGTAACAGCCGGTGATTTAAAGGATGAAATGGTTCAACAACAGAAAAGGGAGGCACTAGAATCACATAAGATATTGGGGGTTAGTAAGACAATATTTATGGATCTTCCTGTTGTGGGATTAAGAGAAATGCGAACAACAGAATTTAATGCCGCATTCTTAAAAACTATATTAGAGATTAATCCTGATATAGTTTTTATTCCGCATAAAGGTGATATGCACATCGATCATAGAATGGTTATTGAGGGTGCTATGGTTGCATTAAGGCCGGTTTCTTCCCCAAATGTAAAGGCCATATATGCTTATGAAACGTTATCTGAAACAGAATGGAATACGCCTTCAGTAGATAATGCATTTATTCCTACAGTTTATTCTGACATTAGTGAATATTTTGAATTGAAAATCGAGGCTATGCAGTGTCATAAAAGTCAATTGGTTGAGTATCCACACCCAAGGTCACTTGAGGGAATAAGGGCTTTGGCTATGCATAGAGGTAGTACTATTTGCAAGAAATATGCAGAGGCATTTATGGCAATACGTGCGGAAATATAGATAATGAATTTGTAATGAATCAGCCACTTATCAGCATAATAGTTCCCATTTATATGATTGATAGATATCTCGGTATTTGTGTCGAGAGTATTATAAATCAAACATATAAGAATATAGAGATTATACTTGTTGATGATGGAAGTAAAGATAGGTGCTCTGAGATTTGTGACCTTTATGCAAAGAAAGATTGTAGAATAAAGGTGATACATAAACCAAATGGTGGGCTTGTGAGTGCTCGCAAGGCAGGACTTAGAGAAAGCAACGGAGAGTACATAAGTTATGTTGACGGTGACGATTGGATTGGTAATGGCTTTATAGAGAATCTATATACCGTAGCAGTAACAAGCGGCGCAGATATGGTTTGTGCCGGACAAACAAGAGATTTGTTCGCAAAATCGGCTCATTTCAGCAATGCAATTCCTTCGGGTATTTATCAAGGTGATAGATTGACTGAACTCTGGAAATCGATGATTTCGTACGGTGATTATTATCGACCAGGAATCAGTACATATGTTTGGAACAAGTTATTTAAACGCGATATCTTGCTATCTCCTCAATCAACTGTTGACAATAGAATATCGATAGGAGAAGATGGAGCAGTTACTTATCCGGCACTTTTGAAGTGTAAATGTGTGGCTGTTGTTGACAATGTGGCATACCACTACCGCCAGCGTGAGGACAGTATGCTGAAGCAGAGTACGAGTTATGCCGATGAGGCACAAAAACTTAAGTATCTGTACGATTATTTGATACAATGGAGCAAAACCACTCCCATAGAACTTGAAATCGGAAAGCAAATTACAGATTATGTATTGTCGATAGCCATAATGCGTTCTGGTGGAAGATTGCCTCAAGACAGTTTCTCTACATTCGATAATAAATACTTCAATAAGAACATTGTTGTATATAGTGCAGGAACATTCGGGCAGCAATTAATTAACCGGTTTAAAGAAACCAAGCACTGTAATGTTGTGGCTTGGCTCGATGACGATTATTGGGAATACAGAAGATGTTGTTTGGATGTTGACCCTGTTGAATCAATCACACACTTGGAATATGATTATGTTCTAATTGCAACGGTTGACTCTATAGTTGCGAAAAATGTGACAAAACGGTTGTTAGATTATGGCGTAAGTGGACAAAAAATATTGACTGTTTCTGTTCCGGACAATAAAACAGAACTTCTATCTCAATTCCTTGATGTTGAAGCTATAAGAATTGAGGAAGCCAAGAATAAACAAAAATCCATATCACATGCTTGATTTTGCAACAAAAGTCTTAACCGCCAAGTTGGGCCAAACACACATATTTGCTACAGGACAGGCTGGTTATATCATTAAATCTGCTTCCGGGCAGCTTTTGGCAATCGATTTATACCTATCAGAGTGCGTTGAACGATTGGAGGGGCATAAAGGATTCAAACGCCTTTTGCCACAAATACTTAATCCGGCAGACCTCGATTTTGATGTTGTGGTTTGCACACACCCTCATCTTGACCATTTCGATGTTGATTCTGTTCCGACAATGTTGGCGAACGTCCGAACAAAGCTATTGTGCTCGGTTGATTGTCAGAAACTTGTAAAGACTTTGCTGTTGGATTATTATGCCAATCAAATATCATACGTAGCTCCGGGCGATGGTTTTACCATTGGAGACTTTGATATATTGTTTGTTAACTGTGACCACGGGAAGGGTGCACCTGACGCTGTTGGTGTGGTAATAAAAGTTGACGGAAAAATTATATATGAAGCAGGTGATACTTGCTTGCGTCTTGATAGGATAAACGAGATTCCAAAACCATTAGATGTGCTGATTGCACCTATTAACGGAGTTTGCGGCAATCTGAGCGAAAATGAATGTGCCACTTTGGCGGAGTCGTTGAAACCGGGAATAACAATCCCGTGTCACTATGGTATGTTTGCATCTCATCACGGCGATGTCGGACTCTTTTATGAAATTATGAATAAGAAAAAACTTCCTTGTTTATTGATGCAACAAGGCGAACAATATACATTTTGAACACATTAACTAATAAACACATATAAAATGAGCAAAGAATTTGAAGGTAAGAAGTTGTTGATTTTGGGAGGCAATCCAGAAACGACACCACTTGTAGAGATTGCCAACAATATGGGCATCAAAACTATTGTTTCTTCAGGTCGACATACTGATGCTGCAAAAAAGGCAGCTTGGAAATCTTATGATGTTGATGGTATGGACGTGCCAGGACTTATTGCATTGGCTCGTGAAGAAAAAGTTGACGGAGTATTGGTGGGTGTTGCCGACATTCTTGTGCCGTCGTATTGTAAGGTATGCGAGGCCCTCAATCTGCCGTGTTATGCCACGCAACAGATTGTTGATGTCTTTGCTTTCAAAGATGTGTTTAAATCCACTTGTGAAAGGTATGGGGTTCATGGTATACCGGAGTTCTACCTTGATGCAGATATGAAACGTGAGGATCTTGACAAAATAGTATATCCAGTTATGGTTAAGCCCGTTGACAATGGTGGCGGTGTAGGTATGACTGTCGCATACAACGAGGAAGAATTGAAAGCCGGAGTCAAACTTGCATTAGAAAACAGCCACAAGAAACGCTTCATAGTTGAAAAATATATGCAGTGCGATGATATGGGTATGTATTACACCTTTAAAGACGGATATTGCTCTGCATCTTGTATTTACGATAGATACACTACCGACGAGCAACCGGGATTGTCTCGTGTTTGCCTTGGAGGAACATATCCATCGAAACATCTTGACGAGTACTTTGAACGTATGCACCCAAATGCAATTCGCCTATTTAAAGAAATCGGAATAGATAATGGAGTTTTGATGTTGTCTGGTTTTTATGAGAATGGCGAGTTTTATGTCTACGATACAGGTTTCCGTTTGCAAGGTGAAGCACCACATCTTTTGATGAAAGCCATCCACGGATTCGACCAAAGAGAAATGCTTATTCGATTTGCACTCACGGGCTCAGAAGGTGATGTTAATCTTGAGACAGATGATGATACCCGTCTGCGTGGCAAGTGGGCGGCAACCTTGTGGTTTTTGCTCAAAAAAGGGAAAATAGCCAAAATAACAGGTTTGGAAGACATTGACAAAGATGCTCGTGTGGTAGCCAACATTCAACGCTTGCACGAAGGCGACACTGTCTTGCCAGAATGGATTGGAAATGAAAAACAAGTGCTTACACGTATGTACATTGTTTGCAATAGTAAAATGGAATTGGCTGATACATTGAAATTTTATATGAATACAGTGAAAGTCGTTGACGAAAATGGCCACAATCTATTGCTTAAAGGGTTCGATGTTAATAAAGCCTTGGAACTTAAATAACCACATCTTATACGCGTATGGAACTTGAACGATTAAAAGATAAGGTCATAGTCATATCTGGTGGCACCAAAGGTGTGGGCAGAGCATTTGCCGAAGTGGCTGGTCGCGAAGGCGCCAAAGTTGTTATTGGCGGACGCGACGAGAAAGCAGGAAAAGAAGCTGTGCGAAACATTAAAACTTTTGGATCTGACGGCATATTTGTCCATTGTGATCTTTTGAAAGTTGAGGACTGCAAACATTTGTTTGACGTTGCATATGAAAAGTTCGGCAAAATTGATGGTTTTTTCAACTATGCTGGAGTAACCCCAGTAAGCCCATTGGATACTTGCGACGAAGAAACTTTCGATTGGGTTATGGATGTTAACTTTAAAGCTTGTTTTTTCTGCTGCCAGCAGGCAGTAAAATATATGCGGATGAATGGTAGCGGTAGCATTGTGCTGACGGGTTCTGCACACGCCTGGGGCGGACAGAAAGACCGTGCTGCATACGCGTGCAGCAAGGGTGTTCTGCGTATTCTTATGGAGCATATCGCACACCAATACGCCACAGAACAAATCCGATGTAATTACCTCACATTAGGTTGGACGCCAACTGAAGGCGAAGTTGCGCTACGTAATAGCCAAGGCGAAAGTGAGGCTGAACTTCGCAAACGTGCAGCCGACATTCTTCCTATGGGCCGTATGTGTGAACGAAATGACTATATGGAAGGATTAATCTATTTAATGTCTGATGCCTCAGCAATGATGACAGGAAGCACATTTAGGTTAACTGCTGGAGAGTATATTTAAAGTATTTATGAACTAGAAAAAACATTCGCAAATGGTTGCATTGAACTTATTTCTGGTTCGTTCTTGATTAAGGAGTTTTTGTTACTTTAATAATAGTTATTTGCTTCTTTGAGGGATGAATAATTCTTATGTTGCTAAGCGCTAAAAGCCTATTTGAGGAGGACGGCATAAGTAGATACCGACAGTTAAATTTGTGGAATGCTTGAAAAAAGCATAATCAATATTTATACAGAACAACAATATGGGTATTAACTATGATTCAGAGTTTATAAAACCTGAGATACGAGCAGGTTGGGTGGTATCGTCAGAAATCAAAAAGGTTTGGACTATCCAATTGGATTTAATTAAAGTGTTTGATAATATATGTAAACTTAACAATCTGCGTTGGTATCCTATGTGGGGAACTTTGTTGGGTGTCATTCGACATAAAGGATATATTCCTTGGGATGATGATGTAGATATTGTTATGCCACGTCCAGACTATGATAAGTTTGTGGAAATATGTAATAATTATATCACTGAGCCATATTATTTACAAACTACACTCACTGATTCCGAATGTTTCTATATGTGGGTGAGTCTTCGTAATTCTGATACTACAGGTAATAGGAAAACGTGTCTGAGTAAAAAGCAAAATAATGGTATTGGTATAGATATTATGCCTTTAGATGGTTGTCAAGATAAACCTTGGAAATATCAATTGTCACGGTTGCCTGTTCGGGTTATCACCGTTTTAGCTAACACTTATGTTAATGATTTTAATAAAGGATTCTTGGCTGTTTGCATAAGAAGATTGTTGCGAATAACGGGGTTTAATTATAAAAAAGTGTATGATTTGGCAGAAAAGTGGAATAAAAAACACGCAATTGAAAATTATTCAAAAATGGCTTTCCGAGCCCATGCTGATCCACTTACAAAAGTGATTGAAAGGGATATGTGGGATAAACGTGACTTGGAGAACACGATAGAAATGCCTTTTGAATACATTACAATTCCGGTACCAATTGGATATGATAAAATTCTAAGACAGATATACGGCAACTATATGGAATACCCTCCTATGGATAAAAGACAAGCAAAACATGATGTTGTATACGAACCAGATATCCCGTATAGAGAGTATTGCTCTAAATACTATAAAACTAAATACGAATAAAAACAATCATAATAGATGAATAACATAGAAATTATACATGATGCAGAATTAGATACTCTTAATGATGTTATTCGTTCTTTTGAAAAGCATGGAATAAAATATTATTTAGGTTTTGGCACACTTTTGGGTGCGATTCGTCATCAGGGTTTTATTCCGTGGGATGATGATGTGGATTTATTTATTCCAAGACCTGATTTTGAAAAAATAAAAAGATATGAGAAGGATATAATTCCTCAACCATATATCTTATCAGGTAATACTATTTCTAATAATTCGCCTCACACGTTTATTTTACGAATCGAAAATCCGTTGAAATGTTTTCATATTGAGAAAAATGGTCGAGTTCTCAAGCAAAATGTGTGGTTGGATTTATTCCCGATTGATGGTATGCCATCCAATAGATTATTGAGAATGCTTTTGTTCTTCAGGTTAAGAATACAGTTTGTTTTGTTGAGAATAGCAAGATCATCACTGTATGGAGTTGCCAAGAATACTAAAAGATCATATGTGGAAAAATGCGTTATTGCTATTAACAAAGTTTTTCATATAGGTCGACTCTTCAATTTGAGAAATATCGTAGATGGATTTGACAAAATACTTAAGAAACATTCCTTTGATACGAGCAAATATGTATGTCCATTAACAATTGATTATATGGAAAAGTGTATTTGTGACCGAGATTGGTTTGGCGATGGAATTATGATTACTTTTGAAAATATAGAAAAAGTAGTTGTGCCAATTGATAGTGATGCAATACTAAAAAACATATATGGTGATTATAAACAACTCCCTCCAATTGAAAGAAGGCATCCAAAACATAGTATATTAATAAATGAATCCCATTAGAATACGCAGAGCGAACATAGTAGAAGGCGCATTTTTTGTATTTGTTGCTTTTGTCATTTGTACATATAATAATTGCTATTTTATGTGGGATAGTTATAACAATAGCTTTGTATCGACAGTATTTAAAATGGCACAACATTTTGCCGGTATTTTGTTGCTATTTTATGCATATCTAAGCAATAATAAAAAACTAAAAATTAGTCGCAGTGGTTATGTTATAATATTTTTGTCAATTTTAATTTTCTTGCATGTCAATTTGCTCGGAAGTCAGTACATCTTTGCCAGTACTCTCTTGTGTGTAGATGTGACGATTGGCGTTGTGGCGATACTAAGTTTGCAAGTGCAACAGAGGTTGCGCCTTTTTAAAATCATCATAGTTGTATTTTGCATCATAACATTACCAGGTTTATTATATTATATTTTGTATTTGTTAGGATTCGATTTGAATTATTCTATTCTGCAAAGTGATCATCCAGGAAAGGTCTCGAGAGGGATGTATTATTTGCATAAATCATTTGGCCTTATTCTTGTTGAGCCTGCAAATATTAACAGATATACAGGAATATTTGATGAGCCAGGAATGATAGGAACTACTGCTGCAATTTTGTTTGCGGCAGGATATAAAAAAATCAAGACCAAATGGCTTCTGTTGCTTTTGGTTGAAGGCATGTTGTCTTTTTCTTTGGCATTTTACGGGCTAATCATTATATTTTTTTCTGTGAAAATATTATTGGAAAATCCCATAAAAATGATTTGTGCGGTAGGAGTTCTTGTCTGTGCCATTACGGTGTTTAGAAATATGGATTTTGAAAGTGAAGAATTAACAGCTATTCAAAAACGTTTTAAACCGAATACAACAATGTCAATCAAAACAAACCGTTATAGCACGTTATTTGAAAAAGAATATAACGCATTTTGGGAAAAAGGAGGATACCCATTATATATGGGAATTGGCGGGTTGGGGTCTTATGCGAAAAATCCGGTGATGATAGGTGCCAATACTTATAAATGTTTGATATATGATTTGGGAATAGTGGGGTGTATTTTATTCCTTTCTTTTTTTGCATCCATTTTTATTATTAAAAAAAAAGTATTAATAGATTTCATTCCATTTTTATCTGTTTATTTTATCTCACTTTACCAAAGAGCTTATGTTTATAAGTTTTCCACGGTAGCTATATTTATATTGGCTATTACAATGATATACTATGAGTACTATATGAACAGAAACGTTTCTTTAAATGGTTAGTCCTATCCTTATATGAAGATTAAAGAAGAAATGAATTATAAATATGATATAACGGTAGTTTTGGCCTCTTATAAACCTTTTTTTTCAAAACTGATTAAAACCATCAATTCTATTCTTAAACAAAAGTCAATCCGCATTCAGCTAATTATTTGTGATGATGGTTCTCCTGAGAATTTTTTTGATGAAATAAAGGATTATCTGCATAGTCAAAAATTCGAAGATTATAAGTTGGTCGAATCTAAAGAGAACAAAGGAACTTGTATCAATTATTATAGAGGAGTGAAATGGGCTGAGGGTAAATATGTTAAAGGCATTTCTCCTGGCGATTATTTTTATGATGAGAATGTATTGAATAATTGGTTCGTTTTTTTAGAGACGAATAATGTGGATTTAAGTTTCGGAAGAGCGGTTTTTTACGGGTATGATAAATGTGGTAGTAATGTTCCGTCTTTAATTAAGAGGCATCGTGAGGCACCTGCAATCCCTGCTATTTATAGCATAAATTATAATACAAATATTATTCGAAATATTAGGAAAATTGACTGGCTCATAAATAGGGATTCTGTTTATGGTGTTCAGATTATATGCAAAACATCATTATGTTTAGATTATTTGGAGAGAATTATAAATAAAGTCATCTATGCGGAAGATTATTCATTCCGTATAATGCTGTTGGATGATATTGATATGATTTTTTTCCCACATCCAGTCATTTATTATGAATATGGTTTAGGTGTTTCTTCTGATCCAGTTAAAAAAAAGACATTGTTGGCCAAGGATGAATTATTTTTTTATGAATCATTGAAATTACATCACAATAATAGCCATTTTTATAAAAAGTATCTGTTTTATAGGAAAATAACCAACTCAAAAAAGAATATGTTGTTGTCTATGATAATGTTCCCATTATCTATACCTTGGAGAATTTTTAAATATATATATGTAAAACTTGGAAAGTCAAAACCAAATAATCAATTAGAAAATGGTATGTTTTTTCGCATTTAACTACCACCTAATTCAGTGTTTTAATATCTAAGTATATAATAGATGATTGTTAACCAGTATTAATTTATGAATTACCACTTAATAGACCTTCAAGTTCACGGTGACCGACGAGGGAAATTAGTCTCGTTGGAAGGTTTGAAAAATGTTCCTTTTGAAATCAAACGTGTTTACTATATGTTTGATACTCTGCCTAATGAGGCTCGTGGGTTTCATGCTCATAAGGATTTAGAACAGATAATAATCGCTATGGACGGAGCTTGCCGATTCATACTTGACGATGGCACAAAACGCGAACAAGTGTTGCTCAACCGTCCCGATGTCGGACTTTACATTGGCAAAAATATGTGGAGGGAGATGCACGACTTCTCATACGGTTGCAAACTTGTAGTCCTTGCAAGCGAGTATTATAACGAAAATGAATACATCAGGAATTATGACGATTTTTTGAAATTGTTAAGCAAATGAATAATGATAGTCAAATGTGTAATAAGGTAAATTTATTATTGCTATCTTGCGGAACTAACGCTTGTTTTCATATTGCTAAAATTTTAAAATTTAAATTTAGTGGTGATTTTTATGTCGTTGGTTGTGACATAAACAAACGATGGCTTATTCCGACATCAGATTATATTGATGCATTTTACCAATGTCCAATATCTTCTGATGAAAACTATTATTCATTTATAATTGATATTTGTAAAAAAGAAAAAATAGATTGGATTTTACCAAGTTTTGATAATGATCAATTTTTGTTTCCCTGTGACAATCAAGATTTATTGCATTTAGGCATTAAAAGTTTTTCAATTTCTAGTGCTCTTGATTTTTACCGAGATAAAGAATTGACAAATAATTATTTGGAATCGATTGGCATTCCTGTCCCGAAACATTTTTCAACAGATGAAGTGATTGATGAAACTGATTATTTTATAAAGCCTATTCATGGTGTGGGTTCAATTGGAATCTGTCGAAAAAAAGGAAAAGAAATAAAAAAATCAGACAACCCCAATGTTGTCATTCAAGAATTATGTTTTGAGCCGGAATATACTCTGGAATGTTTTTTATATGATAACAGAATTTATTCAGTTGTAAGGGAAAGAATAGCAAGCAAATCAGGTGTATGTACTAAAACAAGAATCTTTCAAGACAAGTGTTTAGAAAGTTATGCGTATAAATTAGCATCTAAAACAAGTCTTCCTCATATCTTTAATATGCAGTTTATGAAAAATAGTCTTGGGGAATACGTTTGTACTGATTTGAATCTTAGAACGGCAGGTGGAATGAGTTTGTCATATACTGCAGGCTGGGACGAAGTTTCATGTCTTGCCAATTTAATGTTGGGAAAGGACGAAAAAAAGATTGTTGAAGGTGTTGATAAAACAATATCAGAACAATATATTGTGCGTCATTATGAAGACATTGTTACTAAAAGGGTTAAGAATCATATCGCATTTGATTTGGACGGCACTTTGCTTGACAGTAGACGTAGGCATGAAATTGTTATGTTAGATGTCTTGGCAAAAAATGGACTTGAAATTGATACGTCAGGTTTAGTCGAATTTAAGTCCAATGGCAAGAATAATTTGGATTGGTTGTTAGCCGTTGGGGTAGAAGCGGAAATGGCAAAAAAATATAATTCAGAGTGGATTAATTTAATAGAAAATCCAAATTATTTGAAAATCGACAGCCTTTTTCCAAATGTGATTGACATTCTTGAACGTCTAAGTGAAGAAAATGACTTGTTCCTTATAACAGCACGTAATAATAAAGAGTATGCCATACAACAGATAAAAAATCTTGGTATTTATCAATTTTTTACAGACGTAATTGTGGTTAATGCTTGTAGTGAAACATCTGTTTTGAAATCTGTTGAACTTAAAAAAAATAAAATTACACATTTCATTGGAGATACAGAATCGGACTACAAGGCGGCAATGATTGCAAATTGCAGGTTTAGTGCCGTATCGTATGGTTTTAGAAACGAAGTTTTTCTAAAAAAAATAACCAATGAGGTGTACCATAATTTGCAAAATATAATTGATTATGTATAAGATACAAATTGTTAAGGATATAATTAGTTATGCAAATACCTTTCCTTTCATTAAAATCCATCACTGAAAAATACTCCGATGAAATTAACGCTGCGGTTTTGAGGGTTGTAAATTCGGGGTGGTATCTTCAAGGCAACGAAAACAAAAGTTTTGAAGAAAACTATGCAAAATACATTGGAACAGAGCATTGCGTAGGATGCGCCAATGGTTTGGACGCTTTGATTTGGATACTCAGGGCATACAAGGAATTGGGCGTGATGCAGGACGGCGACGAGGTAATCGTCCCTGCGAACACCTACATCGCTTCAATCCTTGCAATCACCGAAAACAACCTTAAACCCGTTTTGGTGGAGCCGCGTTTTGACACTTTGGAAATTGATGACAGCCTTATCGAGAGCAAAATCACACCGAAGACCAAGGCTATTATGATAGTCCATCTTTACGGTCGTTGTGCTTACACCGATAAAATTGGTGCGCTTTGCAAAAAATTCAATCTCAAACTGATTGAAGACAATGCTCAGGCACATGGCTGTCGTTTTGACGACAAGCGTACTGGCTCATTAGGCGATGCCGCAGGACATAGTTTCTACCCTGGCAAAAACCTTGGCGCGTTGGGTGACGGTGGTGCAGTAACTACCAATGACAAGGAGTTGGCGGACACTGTGAGGGCTTTGGCGAATTACGGTTCGCAACAGAAATACGTTTTCAAATATTGCGGCAGAAATTCTCGCCTTGACGAAATACAGGCGGCAGTTTTGGACGTAAAACTCAAATATCTTGACGGAGACAACGTCAAACGTCAACAGATTGCAAAGTATTACTACGATAACATTAACAATCCAAAAATCACTTTGCCAAAACGCATTGACGATAGAAACAACGTCTATCATCTTTTCCCCGTTTTCTGCGAGCAACGTGATGATTTTCAGCAATATCTGAAAGACCACGACATTCAGACGTTGATTCATTATCCGATTCCACCGCACAAACAAGAGTGTTACAAGGAATGGAGCAGCATATCTTTGCCCATTACAGAAAGGATTCACGCTCAGGAACTTAGCCTGCCGATGAGTCCGTGTATGACAATGGAAGAGGCGGAGTACGTTGTGGAGGTAATAAACAAGTATTAAGGAAGAGATTTCAATGTCCGAACAAGGAAACCAAACATCGTCATATCGGAACATTTTTAAAGCGACATCACTGTTTGGCGGTGTTCAAGCGTATCAAATCCTCATCGGTGTAATAAAATCGAAGTTTATTGCGATTTTGTTGGGACCCGAGGGTATGGGAATCCAAGGTTTGTATCAGTCAGCAATACATTTGATACAAAGTTTTTCCTCGTTGGGTCTGTCGCAAAGTGCAGTCAGGGATGTTTCTGAGGCCAACGGCAGTGGAGACTCAAAAAGGATTGGTCTGACGGTGGTTGTGGTCAAGCGGCTTGTTTGGTTGACTGGATTGCTGGGGCTTGTATTAACGGCAGTTTTTTCGCCGATATTGAGCAAAAGTACTTTTGGCAATTACGATTACACGATACCGTTCATAATTCTCTCGGTAATATTGCTTTTAGACCAACTGAGTGCAGGGCAGAGGGTTGTGCTGCAAGGAATGAGGAAGTTGAAATCCCTCGCCAAATCCACTGCGATAGGCTCGACGGTCGGCTTGATAGTTTCGGTTCCTCTGTATTACTTGTTTGGTGTGAAAGGCATAGTCCCGACGCTAATACTCAACTCGTTGACAATGTTAGCATTGACTTGGTATTTTTCAAAAAAAGTTGAAGTTGTAAATGTTCAGGTTACCAACCGCGAAACAATTCAGCATGGTAAATCTATGATGAAAATGGGGATAGCAATGAGTGTGAGTGGAATAATGACTACTCTGACCGCTTACGCATTGAGGAGTTATATTCGCCACGAGAGCGGAGTGGAGCAAGTAGGTTTATTTACAGCTGGTTTCGTTTTGATGAATACATACGTCGGAATGGTTTTCAACGCTATGGCTACAGATTATTATCCGCGTTTATCTGCTGTCAATCAGAATAATGAGGAATGTAGACAGGTAATCAATCAGCAAGGCGAAATTGCAACACTGATAATAGCGCCAATTTTGTTGTCCTGTTTGATTTTGATGCCGTTCATAATAAGGATTATTTATTCAGAAGATTTTTTGCCCGCGACCGACTACATACTTTGGGCGGTCTTAGGAATGATGTTTAAGACTTTTTCGTGGGTGATTTCTTTTGTATTTTTGGCGAAAGCCGAGGCGAAACTATTTATGATTAACGAAATAATAAGCAACATCTATTTTTTCGGTTTTAACATTCTGGCATACCATTTTTGGGGGCTTGCAGGTCTTGGCGTGGCATTTATGGTTTGCTATCTTCTGTATAGTGTCCAAGTCTATTTGATAGCAAACAAAAAATACCAATTCTCTTTTACAACATCGTTTAAGAAAGTATATGCCGTTCAATTACTGATGGTTACGGCTGGTTTCGTATTAATCTGCCTGTGTAAATCCAATTGGGTGTATCTTCCTGCGGGGGTGTTGTTTGTAATTAGCGGCCTGTATTCGTTGAAGGAGTTGGATAAGAGGATGAATTATGTGAAAAAGTGTATTGGAAGGCAATTGAAAAAGAAATGAGAGTGACTGCCTCAAACAGCTTTTGTGACTATAATAATATGCATATTTATAATGGCATTAGGTTGACTTATAAAATAATGCCACTTTGTTTGGCATTATTTTTTACCAGGACGGTATTCATTGGCTATAAGTATCTATTTTTAGTAACATTTGTGCCGTGCTTTCTACATTCGGTGTATGTACTATTCAAACAAGGTATTGCAAAACCGAAAATCAATACGTTGTTGTTGCCGGTGTTGGTGATTGCGTTATTCATCGCTCATTTCTCACCAATAATAAGCAATGTCGTGAAAGAGAGTGTAAATATATCACTGATAATATATTATATTGTTTTCTCAAAATTGTATTATGCTGATGACAAATTCGATGTGTTCTTGAAATGGATTGTGCGGTTTACTATGCTCGCCGGCTGCATTGCAATTGTACGCTTTGCGTTATCTGAGGTCGGAATTCCATTGCCGTTATCAGTTATATTATTTGAGGGTGCAAATTTCTCATTGGTCAATGATTGTAATTTCTATTCATTGTTTTTTATCATATCAATAATTCTATCAGCTAAATTGTTCGCAAATGGCCAAATAAAGAAGCCGGAATTCCTAATTGTTAACATTGTATCGGCAATAAACATAGTTACAGGATTGTCTCGACGAGCATATGTGCTCTATGCATTGATAATAGTTATAATGTTTGTTTGTTTTGTATTAAAAAAATATGATTTCAGAAAGAGCTTGCTGTATAATATTTTGATAGTTAGTATAATAGGAACTCTTGGCGTTGGTATATTGATTATGTCGAACGGATACTATTCGCCCGAAATGTCGTTTGATCAAAAGTATCGCTATTACAAAGTGTATTCGTTGGTTGATAATGGGGTATCATATAGTGAGTTTGACATAAAGCAACAAAGGAAATATTATGCAGATAAGATATCGACCGATAGTACAAATTTGTTTTATAATGGCGATTTAAAGAATGGCCTATCCGCGTGGGGAACACTTCGAACGCCTCACGATTGTATTAGCTTCGAGTTGGTTGAAGATGAGTGTGGTGATAGTATAATTCGTGTTACAAGAGGGTGTTCAAGTGGTTGTTGGCAGGTCCATTACAATGGTCGTCCGATTGTATATCACAAGGATGTAACTTATGAAATTTCGTTCGCTTATAGAGTTTTGGAAGGTTCCGAAAATCCATTTTGTGTTGGTTGGCGGGTGAATGAAGGGAAAGGTTGGTGTTATAACCTGCTACGCACGATAGAACCAATTGATAGTGTTTGGAAGCGTTGCATGGTGGCGTACAAGTTTCAAGAAGACAGGATGAATCCGTATACCTTTTTAAACTCATTGCGAGCGGGTTCCACGATTGAAGTAAAAGATATTCGAATGACTTGTGATGATACCACAGGACTGCCACATTATGTAGACCAACTGCCAGATAGCGTGATTCATAAATATTATTCGCAAGACACAATTAACTATTTCACAGCATCACGTACCGGCCGTTGGCGTTATGCTCTTGAACTTTGGCAGACTCGGTATGATACCAAACAAAAGATTTTCGGACAAGGCTTCAAGTATTTGGAGTGGTATGGTCAAAAATTTTGGCACAATCCTAAACGTTACGATTTCCCGCATAATCCAATAATATCGTCATTCCTTTATTCCGGAATAATCGGAGGCATTGTTTATATTATCTTCTTGATAACGTGTTTGTGGCTCTATTGGAAACGCCGAAAGGAATTGGGCGTCTTCTTTATAATGTATCTGTGCTGTATGTTCTTCAGTATGTTCAGCGGCAGCAGCCATTTCAGCTTCCCGTTGTTCGCGTTTTTGTCGTTTTTGCCTTTTATTGAGTATAAGAATAGGATGAATCACCATTAATCAATAAATGTATGTATTTTTGTAATGGTATCATTAAAATGAAAATCTAAAACTTCATAATGCTGACCAGAAAAGAAATAGGTGAAATGGGAGAAAATGCAGCGGCCACTCTTTTAATTGAAAAAGGCTACAAAATATTGGAGCGCAATTATCGTGTTGGTCATCTTGAGGTGGATATTATTGCACAAAAAGATGATACTATTGTATTTATTGAGGTGAAAACACGTTCGGTCAATTGTTTGGTATCGCCACAGGAAGCGGTCAACAATCGCAAACGGAACCTTATTGTCAATGCTGCCGATAGCTATATGCGTAATTTTAATCGTACGGAGAACGTCCGTCTTGATGTAATAACAGTCTTTCACCAGTATGGGAAAGTAGTAAGCGTTGAGCATATTGCGGATGCGTTCATTCCAGAAGTTAGAACATATTAATTGAAAAACTATAAGATATGAAAACAGTCTATTGCGGTATGAGTGCCGATTTAATTCACCACGGGCACTTGAACATCATTCATGAGGCGATGAAACTTGGAGAGGTTACTGTTGGTGTTCTTACCGACGAGGCAATTGCAAGTTATAAAAGACTACCGTACCTGACATATGAGCAGCGTGCGGAAATTGTTGCAAACATTAAAGGGGTCGAAAGAGTTGTTCCGCAAACGACTCTGGACTATGTGCCTAACCTTGAAAAACTTAAACCTGATTACGTTGTTCACGGTGACGATTGGCTCACGGGTGTTCAGCAGGAAACGCGGCAACTAGTGATAGACTGTATAGCAAAATGGGGCGGCAAAGTAGTTGATATTCCATACACACCAGGAATTTCTTCAACAGCTCTAAATGCCGAAGTTCGCGAGATTGGTACAACGCCTGAGATCCGTCAGAGAATGCTAAGACGGCTTATTGCGGCAAAACCGATTGTGCGCATTATGGAAAGCCATTCGGGTTTGACAGGTCTTATCATTGAGAAGACGAAAGTCAAGGTCAACAACAAGACCGAAGAGTTTGACGGTATGTGGGCAAGTTCGTTGACAGATTCAACAAGCAAGGGCAAACCCGATATTGAGGCCGTGGATTTGACAACAAGACTTCACGGTTTGAACGATGCGCTTGAATGCACAACAAAACCAGTGATTTTTGATGGTGATACAGGTGGCAAAATAGAACATTTCGTATTTACAGTCAGAACTTTGGAACGGTTGGGAGTTTCTGCGGTTATTATTGAGGATAAGGTTGGTTTGAAGAAAAACTCATTATTCGGAACCGATGCGATCCAAACGCAAGATTCAATCGAAGGTTTTTCTGAAAAAATCAGAGCGGGAAAAAGAGCACAAATCGCGCAGGATTTTATGATAATTGCCCGTTGCGAGAGCCTTATCGCAGGAAAATCGGTTGAAGATGCTCTTGAACGTTGCTTCGCATATGTTGAGGCGGGGGCTGATGGCATTATGATTCATAGCAAGAACAAATCTGGCGAGGACATTAAGGAATTCTGCCAGAAATTCCGTCAGAAACACACGTCAGTGCCGATTGTGGTAGTGCCTACAACCTACAACCAGATAACCGAAGAAGAACTTGCAAGTTGGGGCGTGAATGTTGTTATCTACGCAAACCATATGTTGCGTTCGGCATATCCAGCAATGGTGAACACTGCAAAATCAATTCTTACTCACCACCGTTCGCTCGAGGCAAACGATATGTGTATGAGTGTCAAAGAAATACTTGAACTTATTCCTGGTACAAAATAGTGGAACAGACGGCAATTTTTTCCGATAAAGGTTACGATGAATTTGGAAAGCAATTCCTTGACCGCGGCATAAAAAGAATCATTGTTGTCTGCGGTTCGTCTTTCAAGAAACTCTCTGTCGGAAAGTACATAACAGATTTTTTTGCTGCGAACAATATAGAAATCGTCTTCTTTTCTGATTACCAGCCTAATCCCGATTATGAATCGGTAGTGAAAGGTGTTGATGTATTCAGGAAAAATGAATGCGATTCGATTCTTGCTGTGGGCGGAGGAAGTGCAATGGATGTGGCAAAATGCATAAAACTCTATGCAACAATGCCATTGGGTAGCGATTACATCAATCAGAAAATCGAACCGAACAACATTCCTTTTTTTGCAATTCCGACAACAGCAGGGACAGGTAGCGAGGCAACTCGTTTTGCGGTTATATACTATAAGGGCGCAAAACAGTCTATTGCGGATTACAGTTGCATTCCGCAGGTTATCTTGTTCGACCCGTCGGTACTTGAAACATTGCCCGATTATCAGCGCAAGGTTACAATGCTTGACGCTTTTTGCCACGCAGTAGAATCCTTTTGGTCGGTCAATTCGACAGATGAGAGCAAGGCATATTCGAAAGACGCGATAAGGTTGATTCTCAATAATATGGGTTCGTATTTGAAAAACGAATACGATGGCAACAGGAATATGCTGATGGCTGCGAACATCGCAGGAAAGGCCATAAACATAACGCAAACAACGGCGGGACACGCAATGTGCTATAAACTGACATCGCTTTACGGAATCGCCCACGGGCACGCTGCCGCATTGTGCGTCAGTGAGTTATGGCCGTATATGATTGAGAATACGGAAAAATGTATCGATAGTCGGGGGGGGAAATATCTTGATTCTGTTTTTGAAGAAATCGCAGAGGCGATGGGAGAGAAGTCCCCAATGGATGCGGCTGCTAAATTCAAGAATATAGTTGAATCGTTAGGATTGAAGGCGCCAAAAATCAAATCGGAAGGCGATTTTGATGTGCTGAAAAAATCAGTCAATCCGACAAGATTGAAAAACAATCCAGTCTTTCTTGATGAGGACACTATCGATATGCTATATCATAAAATATTGAAATAAAGAAATATAAAATGAAAGTAGAGAATCTTTTAAATATAATAGGTGCCGATTTTTATACGGGTGTGCCTGACAGCCAGTTGAAGGCATTGTGCAACTGTTTGATGAACAAATATGGCATCGACCCGAAACATCATATTATTGCGGCAAACGAGGGTAACTGCACGGCTTTGGCGGCAGGTTATCATCTGGCAACAGGCAAAGTACCCGTTGTTTATATGCAAAATTCTGGCGAGGGCAACATTATCAACCCCGTGGCGTCGCTGTTGAACGACAAGGTTTATGCTATCCCTGTGGTTTTTGTCATCGGGTGGCGCGGTGAGCCGGGTGTTCACGATGAGCCGCAACACATTTATCAAGGTGAAGTCACGGTGAAACTGCTTGACGATATGGGTATTCCGTCGTTCATAATTGGCAAAGAGACTACTGACGAAGAAGTCGCGAAAGCGATGGAAGATTTCAAAAAGTTGCTTGCTCAAGGCAAGGATGTCGCGTTTGTGGTACGCAAGGGCGGACTCTCTTATGACGGTAAGGTTGAGTACAAAAATGACAACACAATGCTGCGCGAAGAGATTATCCGTCATATTGTGAATGTGTCAGGTGAGGATCCGATTGTCTCGACAACGGGCAAGGCTAGCCGCGAACTTTTCGAAATTCGTGAGGCAAACCACCAAAGCCATAAATATGATTTTCTGACGGTTGGTTCTATGGGGCACAGCTCGTCAATTGCGTTGGGTGTTGCTATCAACAAACCCGACAGGAAAATATGGTGCATTGACGGCGATGGCGCGGTTCTGATGCATATGGGTTCTATGGCCGTAATTGGTGCCAATGCGCCTAAAAATCTCGTTCATGTTGTCATCAACAATTCGGCACACGAGACCGTTGGCGGCCAGCCGACAGTTGCGGACAAGATTGATTTAGTTGCCATTGCAAAGGCTTGCGGCTATAAGAATGTTGTTTCTGTCGATTCGTTCGAAGCATTAGACAAAGCGCTGCAAGCTGCTAAAAATGCCAACGAATTAAGCCTTATAGAAGTCAAGTGCTCAATCGGGGCCCGTGAGGATTTGGGCAGACCGACAACCACAGCAATCGAAAATAAGCAAGGATTTATGGAGTATTTGAGATAAAAGAGGAATTTCCGCCTTTATTCATAATACCCATTTGTTCTTTAATAGACACAACGAAAATCAACAAACTACATAATCAAATCCTTCAAACCCTTATCCCCCCAAAAAACAAGCGATAGCAGCCCTTCCTTTTAATGCTTGTGGTAGTTGCGGGTCTGTTCGAATTTAGGCTCGTAAGTTAGAGTTATCCCCAATTTTTTGAATGTTGATTCATCAACAGAGCTAACCATAACAGTAGCGTGAGCTGTGGAGCCTTTCAGTTTTGGCAGTTGCTGCATCGCTCTCTCTGCCAGCTCGTTATGTGCGGCTGATGATGACAGCGCAATCAGAATTTCGTCGGTATGCAGGCGAGGGTTCATACTTCCCAAGTATTCGGTTTTCAACGTTTGAATAGGCTCTATTGCAAGTCTCGACACAAGGTTAAACGATTGGTCGATGTTGCCAAGTTCTTTCAATGCGTTCAGCAAGGCTGCGGAGAGCGGGCCGAGCAGGTCGGTTGTCTTGCCGGTAACAATGGTTCCGTTGGGTAACTCAATGGCTGCAGCGGGGCGTCCGCCAGTGGCTGCCTCTTTTTTGAGCGCCGCGTCAACAACCTTATAATCAGTTGGCTTTATGTGCGCTTGATACAACAGCGATTCTAGTTTCGTCAGGTTGTCTTTGCTCTCTCCGTAGCGTTTGCGGTCGCAAAGGCATTTGTAGTAACGGCGGATAATCTCGTGTTTCGAGGCCTCTTTGCAGACATCGTCATCAACAATGCAGTAGCCGGCCATATTCACGCCCATATCTGTAGGGCTCTTGTACGGACTTTTTCCGTAAATCATTTCAAACGTGGCGTTTAGAACCGAAAACGCTTCCACGTCGCGGTTGTAGTTGACTGTAGTTTCGCCATAGGCCTCAAAGTGGAACGAGTCGATAATGTTGACGTCGTTAAGGTCGGCGGTGGCAGCCTCGTAAGCAAGATTGACAGGATGTTTCAATGGAATGTTCCAAATAGGGAACGTCTCAAATTTGGCGTATCCGGCGTTGATGCCGCGTTTGTGCTCGTGGTAAAGCTGCGACAGGCATGTGGCCAGTTTGCCGCTGCCGGGACCAGGAGCAGTCACTACAATAAGCGGGCGGCTTGTCTGGATATATTCGTTGCGGCCGTAGCCCTCATCGGAAACAATCAGTCCTATGTTATTTGGGTATCCTTCAATGACATAGTGGTGATATGATGCAATACCGAGCGATTTTAGTTTGTTTTCGAAGCGGATAGCCGAGTGCTGTTTGTTGAATTTTGTCAGGCAGACGCTGCCGACAAACAATCCAACACTGTTGAATTCGTCAATCAGGCGCAAAACATCCTCGTCATAGGTTATTCCGTAGTCGGCCCGTATCTTGTTGGCTTCAATGTCTTCGGAATTAATGGCGATGACAATTTCAATCTTGTCTTTCAGCTTCAAAAGCATCTGCATTTTCGAGTCGGGCTGGAAGCCGGGAAGCACACGCGATGCGTGGTAGTCGTCGAAGAGTTTTCCACCAATCTCCAGATACAGTTTGTCGCCAAACTCCTTTATGCGCTCCTCAATGTGCGCCGACTGCATGCTCAGATATTTGTCGTTGTCAAAACCGATTTTTGCGCTCATATCAATCAAATGTTATTTTTTCGGCTTGTAAAGTTAAAAACACAATTAATATCGAACTCGATAAGCGGGAATAAAAATGCGCAATTTGTTCACCGTTTGCCGAGAGAATCAATGATTATTCTCGCATGGGCAAGGAGCGTAGCCTTTATAGTGTTTTTTTTGTGTCGCGCACGATGCCAATAATAGGCATATTATTAATAATGAATATGTTGCGATTCTTATCCTGTTCGGTTTCATCTTTTCTGATTTTCTTCGAAATATAAGCAAAAATCGTGTAGTCCGCATTCGGAGCAATGAGGTTTCCGTGCGGTGCAAACATAACGACCGTGCAGTATAAGCCAGTGGTGGGCTATTGGTAGCAGTTCCGGGGCTATGTGGCTCACAAGTTGTTGCTCTGTGTCTATCGGACGTTTTGCGTTGCTAGTCAAGCCGATGCGTGCCGCCACACGGAACACATGTGTATCGACGGCTAAAGCCGGTTTGTTGAAAATAACCGACAGAATCACGTTTGCGGTTTTTCGGCCAACGCCGGGAAGTTGCTGTAATTGTTCAATGTCGTCGGGAACAATGCCGTTGAATTTCTCTGTCAGCATTTTTGCCATTCCCCACAAATGGCTCGCCTTGTTGTTCGGGAACGAGCAACTCTTTATCAACTCGAAAATATCCTCAACCGAACCTTGAGCCATAGTCTGCGCGTCAGGATAGCGGGCAAACAGGGCTGGGGTTATCATATTGACACGCTTGTCGGTGCATTGGGCCGAAAGAATTACTGCCACCAGCAATTCAAAAGCGTTGGAGTAGTGGAGCTCGGTTTCGGCAGTTGGCATATTGGCCTTGAACCAGCTTATAACGTTGTCATATCGTTCTTCAAGTTTCATAGGCATATGGTTAGGCGAATTCGCTTAGTTCAATCCAACGGTCAGTTTTCTCGTCAAGAAGGCGCGAAATCTCGTCGAATCGTGCCGATAGTTCGGTGATTTTTTTTGCGTCGCTCTCACCGCCCGACAGCGCAGTTCCAATCTCGCTTTTCTCGGTCTCAAGTTGCTCAATATCAGCCTCAAGTTGCTCAAATTCCTTCTTTTCTTTGAAGGTCATTCGGCGTTTGGCTTCGGGGCGTTCCTTGGTTTTCTGCGGCTGTTCGGGCTTGGCGGCGGCCACTTCGGCTTTGGTCTGTTGGGTCTTCCACTCGCGGTACTGCGTGTAGTTGCCGGGGAAGTCTTTCACTTTTCCATTTCCCTCAAACACAAACAAATGGTCAACAACCTTGTCCATAAAAAAGCGGTCGTGCGACACAATCAGCACGCAGCCGTTGTATTTCGACAAAAAATCTTCTAAGACATTGAGTGTCACAATGTCGAGGTCATTTGTTGGCTCGTCCAAAATTAGGAAATTGGGGTTCCGCATAAGCACAGTCATTAGGTAGAGGCGCTTGCGCTCACCGCCGCTCAGCTTGTTCACGTAGGCGTAGTGCATTGAGTGCGGAAACAGAAAATAGTTCAGAAATTGAGTGGGCGAGAGGCGCAGACCGTCGCCAACGGCAATGTCCTCGGCCACGTCCTGAATTACCTCAATCACACGCTTGTTGGGGTCAAAACGCACTTCTTCCTGACGGTAATAGCCCATTTTTATGGTCGTCCCGATTTCGATTCGGCCGCGGTCGCAGGGCTCGTTGCCCGTGATGATGTTCAGCAGCGTCGTCTTGCCGATGCCGTTTTGGCCCACCACGCCAATCTTCTCGCCACGGCGGAATTGGTATGTGAAATCGTCGAGCAGCACCTTGTCACCAAAACGCTTGTCGATACTGAACAAATCAATGATTTTAGTGCCTAACCGAGAGCCTTTTATGTCGATTCGCATTGACTCGCTCTTGGTGCTTTTGAAGGCCGTGGCCTTGATGTCTTCGAACGCGTCGATGCGGTATTTGGCCTTGGTTCCGCGCGCCTGCGGCATTCGCCGAATCCATTCAAGTTCTTTCTTGTAGAGTTGCCGAGCCTTCTCTATCTCGCTGTTCTGGTTATAGATGCGTTCTTCGCGTTTGGACAGGAAATATGAGTAGTTGCCTCGGTATTTGAATATTTGTTTGTCGTCGATTTCGTAGATGATGTCGCACACGCGGTCGAGAAAGTAACGGTCGTGCGTTACCATTATCAGCGTCTGTTTCGATGAGTTCAAGAACGCTTCGAGCCACTCTATCATATTGAGGTCCAAGTGGTTGGTCGGCTCGTCAAGAATCAGAATGTCGGGCTCGTCAATCAGTGTTTTGGCAAGCGCCAGACGCTTTTTCTGTCCGCCCGACAGTTGCCCGACACGTTGCTCGAAGTTGTTGATATTCAGTTGTGAGACAATCTGTTTGATGCGCGATTCGTAGTCCCACGCTTTGGCGGCGTCCATTGCGCTTGTGGCGTTGGCAAGGCGTTCGGCATTATTGTCGCGGCAGGCCAGTTCGTACTCTTTGATGATTTGCAGTGTGGTGTCTGATGTTTCGAAAACTTCCTCAAGCACAGTGAGTTCTGTGTTCAGTTGAGGGTCTTGCTCAAGGTATCCAATCCGCAGGTCGTTGCGGACTGTCACGCTGCCGCTGTCGGGTGTATCGGTGCCTGCCAGAATGCGCAGCAGCGATGTTTTTCCTGCGCCGTTGTTGGCCACAATAGCCACACGCTGCTCTTTCTCAACACTCAGGCTGATGTTGGTGTAGAGCACATTGTCGCCATACGATTTTGTAATGCCTTCGGCTTGCAGGTAGTTCATTGGGTGAGCGGCAGCGGTTAGCCGAGTATCTCTTTCACTTTGTCAACCACTTCGTTGAGGCGCAGTGGCTTCTCAAAGAAGAAATTGGCTCCCATACCCATAACTCGTTCTTTTTCAGTCCTGTCGTTATAGGCGCTGACAACCAGAACCGGAATCTGTGCTGTCTCAGGGTTGCTTTTCACAGCCTCAAGCACTTCCTGCCCCGACATTCCGGGCATCATCAAGTCGAGTAAGATAATGGATATCTTTTTCTTCTTTAATATTTTAAGTGCGTCTTTACCAGTGAAAGCCACTTCAGTTGTAAACCCGTTTTTCTCCAAGACGGTTTGCAGCAGTAGGTTGTTTGTTGAAGAGTCGTCAACCAACAGAATAGCGGATTTTTCGTCTTTCATAACTGTCTTTTTACTGATTATCTGATTGCGGCAACTGTCGCCATATACGTTTACAAATATAATTCAGTTTGTCAATTTGTATATCATTTGTCACTCCTTTTTCTGCAAAAATCAATTTTATGCCGAAATGTGTTTTTTTTTTCAGAAAAGTATGCTTACTTTCACACAATTGCTTTTTTAGAAAAATATTTATAATTTGGCTCAACTAAAAAAATGATATATGTTACTCAGTAAGGAACAATTTTCGCCTTGGTTCGATTATCTGACTGATGACCAATGGAAACTGGTTGTCAGTAACACAGTACACTTGAATTACAACAAGGCCGAAACTATCTGTAAACAAGGCGCTTTCGCTTCAAATCTCTACTTTGTGGAGAACGGAATGATGAAATCGTACAAGGAGTATAAAGATGAGAATCTTATAATGCGTTTTGTCAGGCCGGGCGAGATAATTGGCCTTTCGTCGCTATATAACAAAGGAACATATCATTTCACGGTTGCAAGCCTCGGGCAGTCGTCGGTGATGTCAATCAATGCCGATGTGGTGAAGAAACTCATCCGCGAGAACCAGAATTTTGCCGAGAAGGTTATTGCACAACTCAACCAGGAGACTGGCGACAGCCTTGAACGTATCATCAGCTTGACACAGAAGCAGTTGAATGGCCGAATTGCCGATGCTATATTGTATTTTGCAGAGGAAGTCTATCATGCTGACGAGTTCAACATGCAGCTTACTCGCCGCGATATTGCTGATTTCTGCGGAATGTCAACCGAGAGCGCTATCAGAATTCTGAAAGAGCTTCACAACGATAAAATTGTCAATATTGAAGGCAAAAACTTTAAGATTGTCAGCAAACAATTGCTTGAAAATCTAAGCGAATTCGGCTAAAACAGGCTGTTCCGACTGATTGACAAATGGTTAAAAGCCCTTGACAAATATTGTGTCAGATTTCAAATTTTTATTCTAAAAGATATAATTTTGTGGTTTGATAATGGCAGGTTCTACTTGCCGCAAATGTGTAATTTCAAATTGGTGAAATGAATATTAAAACACTGAAATTGTCATTAGCCTTGTTGCTTATGCTCCCGATATTTAGCTTCGGGCAAACCAACGATTATTCGATGCGTAAATGTTTTGGCTATCAGCGTGATAGCTGCAGCCGAAGCGAAAATGTATATTATAAGATGACTGACGAGTCGCGCAGTGCGCTGTTTGTCAAAGGTCAGACTTCGCGTGTCAGAATTAACATCTACAATGGCCGCGATTACCGCGTGTCGTTCTGCCACGACCGTGTTTTGGGCGAGGGAATAATAATGCGTATTATCGATGCTGAAAACGAAAATACCCTGTACGACAATTCGGAAGACAATTTTGCCACAGAGTTTGAATTTACAGTTACACAGACGCGCGAGGTTTTTGTCGAGATAGAGGTACCCGGTAACAGCGCTCTTGCCGATGCCGAAAACAACTCTGATTTGATATTTGTACGCAAAGACACGGAAATGGGTTGCGTCGGTATTCTTGTCGAGCACATGATTACGCCACCTAAAGGTTTCTGATGTTACGTGTCGGGCTATCGGTTTTGTGTATTGTTGCGGCTTTGAGCCTATCCGCACAAAACTGTTTCGATTTCCATAGAACAAACTGCTGCCCGCTTCAGGATAATCCTTATGTGCATTACGCAGTAAGCAGTAAATCAACAAGTTTTGCTCTTAAACCAGGCGATAGTCGTTGCATTCTCTTTGAGATTTTCAGCGGCAAGGATTACCGCATGACTCTTTGTTCCGATTCGCTTTACAGTGGTATTGTGTCGTTCCAGATTCGCGACGACAATAGTGTACTGTATGACAATTCTGATGAGGATTTCAATACTTTTCTTGAGTTTTCGTGCCGCAAGACAACCCATGTCGAATTAATCATATCGGCACCCAACCGCAGCGATGTCGCGCCCGAAACCAAAGGCTGCATCGGGTTGCTCATCGAGGAGGCCATAACACCTGTGCTCGGTTTCTGAAAAATCTTTCAGTCCTTCAATTAATCAATTATTCGGTCAGAATTAGTGGCTGAACACGTAGCTCACAATGTTGGCGCCCATGCGCAGAGCTTCAAGGTGTTTCTCGAGTGGGTCGTTGTGGACGCTGGTATCCTCCCAGCCGTCGCCTAAGTCGCACTCGTGTGTGTAGAAGCAGACAAGCCGCCCGTTGACAAAAATGCCGAATCCCTGCGGAGGCTGGTTGTCATGCTCGTGGATTTTTGGCAGACCGTTATCGAACTGATATGCAGTGTGGTAGATGTTGTGGCTAAAAGGCAGCTCGACAAAATCCTTGTCGGGGAATATCTTGTGCATCTCGCGGCGCACGTACTGGTCGATGCCGTAGTTGTCGTCAATGTGGAGGAAGCCGCCGGCCATTAGGTATTTGCGCAGGTTCTGCACATCAGAATCCGAAAAAATGATGTTGCCGTGGCCGGTTAGGTGGATGAGCGGATAGTTGAATATGTCGCGGCTGCCGACATCCACCGTGGCTGGCTCCGGATTAATGCTGGTGCCGATGTTTTTGTTGCAGAACTCAATTAGGTTTGGCAGCGATGTGGGGTTGGCGTACCAGTCGCCGCCGCCGTTGTATTTGAGCAACGCTATGCGGACAGGTTGCGCGCTAAGGCTGAAAACCAGCAGAATAAATGCTATAGAGGCGAGCAGTCGTTTCATTCTTGTTTAATCAGGTTGATTGTGTGGCAGGCAGCTATTCCGGCCGTTTCGGTGCGGAGGCGGTATGGCCCCAGGTGGACGCATTGGTAGCCGTTTTGCGTAGCCAACTCAACCTCCTCGGGTGAGAAGTCGCCCTCCGGCCCAATAAGAACGGTGTATTCGCTATCGTTTCCGACCATTGATTTCAGCGACACCTTGTCCGATTCAATGCAGTGTGCAATAAGCTTTTGCCCGGTGCGCGGTTCGTTCACAAATTTCTTGAACGGAGTGGGTGGGTTGAGCACCGGCTTGTATGCCTTGACCGATTGTTTCATGGCCGACAGTATGATTTTTTCGAGCCTGTCGGTGTTGACGGATGTGCGCTCGGAGCGTTGGCATATGAGCGGTGTAATTGTGTCGATGCCCATTTCGACAGCTTTCTCGACAAACCACTCGGTGCGGTCGATGTTTTTTGTCGGTGCTAATGCTATGTGTATCTTATAGTTGCGCTGGCCGTAATTCTCGGTTTTCTTTTTTATGGCTATGGTGCAGCGTTTTGGGTTGGCGTCTTCAATTTCGGCCTCATAGTAGCCGCCGCTGCCGTCAATCAGCGTCACGCTGTCGCCGTTGGCAAGCCGCAGCACCCTTACGCAATGCTTCGATTCCTCCTCCGACAAGGTGCATTTTCCGTCAATAATCAATGGTGTGTAGAAAATGTGCATCGCTTTTTTTTCGCAAATAAACGCAAAATTATCCTTTGGTCAAGCGTCTATCGGCAAATTGCTATTTTTGCGGATATGGTTAGAATTGGTCTGTTATCGGATACGCACGCATGCTTCAACGAGCGGATGCGGCTTTTTCTTGAGCCCGTTGACCAGGTTTGGCATGCCGGCGACATTGGTAATATTCAACTTCTTGATGATTTACAGCAATTTAAACCGACCACTGCTGTCTATGGCAATATCGACGGGGCGCAAGTTCGTCAGGTTGTGCCTGAGGTGCAATTGTTTCAGGTTGAGCAGGTTAAAGTGCTGATGACGCACATTGGCGGTTATCCGGGACATTACGAACCCAAGGTGCGCGGTCTGCTTCAGGCAGAGCGTCCGCAATTATTTGTCAGCGGCCATTCTCATATTCTTAAAGTAATGTACGACAAGCAGTTGCAATGTCTGCATCTGAATCCGGGAGCTGCCGGAATCTATGGTTTTCACAAGAAGCGCACAATGTTGCGTTTCACTATTGACGGCAGCAACATCCGCGACCTCGAAATATGGGAGAAGGATAAATCATGAGGTCGATAATAGCTTGCATATCAGTTTGTTTTGCTCTATGCGCGGGCTCCGCTTCGGCTCAAACCGACAGTTGCAGGGCCGTGCCTAAAATTGAGCTTGTTGGTGTCGCAGGCCGCATCCAGGCTCATCACGAGGAGATGAAACCCATGTGCGACAAGCCGTTTTTTGCTGGCGAGCTGCGGTTTGGCGCACAGACCACAGGCAACAACTATTGGCAACAGAAGCTGAAATATCCGTTTATGGGAGTCGGCTTCTACGCTTCGGAGTTTCAGAAGAAAGAGATTGGACACCCGCTGGCGGTGTTCGGCTTTATGGAGATTCCGGCCTACCGGGGTAGCAAATCGGTAATCTCGACAAGCTGGAGCCTCGGGTTGTCGTTCCATTTCAACGAGTTCGACTCTGTTGCCAACCCCGACAATCTTGCCATTGGCAGCGATTTGAACGCTTTTGTTGGCTTCTCGGCCCGCTACAAATATCAGCTTACCGAGCGTTGGGAACTTGGCGGCGGATTGTCGTTCCACCACTTTTCGAACGGTGGAATGAAAATGCCGAATTGGGGAATGAATATGCTGAGCGTCAATATTATAGCTTCGTATCTTCCTTCGAAAAGAAAGTTGGAGTTTCATAAGCTTGCCGCCCCTGAAATCACCAAGCGTTATGAGTTTAATGTTATGTGTGCTACCGGAATCTGCGAGACGAAAAACAAGGGAAGATTCTATAACACAACACTTTCCATGGCACTATCGCGGCGGATGAGCTACACGCGCACTTTGGGGCTTGGTTTGGATGTTTTCTATAATGGTTATGTGAAAGAGAAATATCCTAAGGATAAGCCAGTTCCGCTCAAATATCTGACAACGCCGGCGGTTTTTGCCAACTCCGATTTGATAGCCGGCCGCCTGCGCATCAATGTTGGGCTGGGCTTCTATGTGGCGCATGTTGATGAGTATTCGTTGCCTTTCTACGAGCGTGCCGGAGTGCGTTTCTATCCGCAGAAAAACATTTTCGCCAATGTCTCGATTAAGGCCAACGGCGGTCGTGCCGAGTTTATCGAGTGGGGGATAGGTGTTACTTTGTAACGGCTTTATACCGCTGTGCGCCAATTATTTGCGACCGTGCTTACGGTTGATGTCCTTGCGGTTTTTGAAAGGCTTTTTACGCTCCTTATCCTTCTTTTTCTTTTTGGCCGGTGCGTCGTTGCTTTTCTTCTTTTTCTTGTTCCGATGTTCCTCAAAATCAGGGTCGAAGGCCGAAAAGTCGTAGCCGTGGCTTTTCTTGCGCTGCTCACGGTTCTCGTTAAAGAAATCGAAGTTGAAGTCGTCAAGTGTCTTGCCGGTAAATTTCTTCTTTTCGATTTTGATTTTCGGCTCGTCGTTTTCGTCACGTTGCTTGTGTCGCTCGCCTTTGCCTTTCTTGCGGTTTTCGCCGTCGGTTGATGCGGCTGTGTTCACCTCAACCGGCTCGTTGTCGTAAGTGGTTGTTGCCATTGCGTTCAGCACCTTTTGCACGGCGTCGTTTTCAATCTCGAAGAACGAGAAGTTGCGCTGCAGGTCGATGCGGCCAATGTCGATGCTTTTGTCGCGTGTGGCGTCGTTGATGAGGCCTAGCAGGCGCGGAACCGACAGCCCCCGCTTGGTGCCCACGTTGATGAACAGACGGGTGTAGTCTTCGTCGTTGCGGCGTTTGCGCTCTTTGCGCTCCTTGGGTTCGCCGTCGTCGCCTTTCTCTTTTTTGCCTGGCTCAACATTCAAGTCGCGGGCCGATTTGTAATACTCAATAAACCGGTTGAATTCAACTGATACAAAGCGTTTTATGAGTTCGTCTTTGTCGAGCCACGACAACTTTTTGATAGCCTGCGGCAGATATGCGGCAATCTCCTCCTCGTTCACCTCAACGCGCTCAATCTTGTCGAGCAGGGTGTAGAGCCGTTTCTCGCAAATCTCGGCGCCGTTGGGCACTTTTTTCAGTTCGAACGGTTTGCACACAAGTTTCTCAAGATTCTTGATTTTACGGGTTTCGCGCGTGTGGACAATGGTTATCGACACGCCCGATTTTCCGGCACGGCCCGTTCGTCCGCTGCGGTGGATATACACTTCGGGGTCGTCGGGCAGGTTGTAGTTGATAACGTGTGTCAGGTCGTTGACATCGAGTCCGCGGGCGGCCACATCGGTAGCGATGAGCAGCTGCAGCGACTTGTTGCGGAAGCGGTTCATCACAGCGTCGCGCTGGGCTTGGGCAAGGTCGCCGTGCAAGGCGTCGGCGTTGTATCCGTCCTGAATCAACTTGTCGGCAACCTCCTTGGTCTCGGTGCGGGTGCGGCAGAAGACAATGCCATAGATGTTAGGGTTGATGTCGGCCAGTCGTTTGAGCGCCAGATAGCGGTCGGCGGCCTTCACTATATAATATTCGTGGCGCACGTTTTCGGCTCCCGAGTTGCGTTTGCCCACCTCAATCTCAACAGGATTGTGCATGTAGTTCATTGCAATGTCGCGCACACCGTCGGGCATAGTGGCCGAGAACAGCAAAGTCTGACGGCTGTCGGGCGTGGTGCTTAGAATGTCGTCGAGGCTATCTTTGAAGCCCATGTCGAGCATCTCGTCGGCCTCGTCAAGCACCAGCCATTTTATGTTTTCAACCTTCAGCGCGCCGCGTTTTATCATATCGAGCACACGGCCAGGGGTGCCCACAACAATGTGTGCCCCGCTTTTTAATTGCTTGATTTGCGGCATGATGCCGGCTCCGCCGTAAACGGCCGTAATTGCCAGTCCGTCAATATATTTGGCAAATTTTGTGATATCGTTGGTTATCTGCAAACAGAGCTCGCGGGTGGGGCAGAGTATGAGCACCTGAACCTCGTCGGCCTGCGTGTCGAGCATCTGCAAAATGGGCAGGCCGAATCCGGCTGTTTTTCCGGTTCCGGTTTGCGCCAAGGCGATAACATCGTCGGTCGAACTGATGATTGCCGGTATTGTCTTTTCTTGAATAGGTGTCGGATTTTCAAATCCTAACTCGCTTATAGCCTTGATAATATTGCTGTTAAGGCCGAAATCGGTAAATGTGCTCATTACTTGAATTTTGAGCCGCGAAATTAATCAAAAGTTTTGAGAAAAAATTTTATATCAGTCATTTAACAGCTGTTGATAAGATTTTGCCGGTTTTCCCGCCATTCGGCTTTGTTTTTTATTGCCGATATCCGCAAATCATTTACATTTGCCGTGCTCAAGCCTAAAAACAAACACAAATAGAAAATTAATAAATCTATTAATCAATAATTGTTATGCCTATGTTAAAGAAAGCACTAAAAACAATTCCGGCAATTGCCTTGCTTGCAGGCGCGGCGCATTGCCAAGCGCAGACAACCGTAACCACGGCTGGTGGTGAGGCTGGCACTGTAAGCTTCACTGTTGGGCAGACTTTTGTGGCACCAGCCTCGTCTGATGCCGGAAGCATTACGCCCGGAGTGCAGCAAGCCTATGAGATTTCTGTTGTAAATGGTATCGAAAACACGCAAATCAGCCTTGAGGCAGAGGTTTATCCTAACCCTACAGCCGACCGGCTAACGCTGAGTGTTGTTGACACCGATGCAGCCACTCTGCATTACACATTGACCGATGCCAATGGCCGCACCATTGCCGCCGCTGACATCATCGATGCGCAGACCTCAATCGATATGGGTCGTTTGACACCTGCGGTTTATCTGTTGCGTGTTGATGACGGCGCCAAGGCGTTGAAAACGTTCAGGATTGTGAAACGATAACGAAGACGATAACTAAAACTATAATTATAACAATTAAATAATTAATAACTAACAATTTAAATAATTAGAATCATGCGAAAAATTACAACAATCGTTGCTGCCCTGCTATTATCGGTGGCGACATTTGCCCAAGTCCCGCAGGGCTTCAGTTATCAGGCTGTTGTGCGTGACGCGCAGAACGCCTTAGTAGCAAACCAGACAGTCGATGTAACATTGACTTTGAAGGCCGAAATAAAAGGCTTGCCGGTGCAGACCTACACCGAGAAACACAGCGCCAAAACCAACGCCAACGGCCTTTTGACACTTGTTGTCGGCCAAGGCGAGAGCAGCCAGAAATTCAGCGACTTCAAATGGAACCTGCCCCAGGCTATATACAACCTCGAAACCGTAACTCCTTATGGTACAGGTACAACACAGTTGCTCAGCGTGCCTTATGCTCTCTATGCCGAGCAGGCTGGTGAAATCGACTATGTGAAATTGCTCAGCAGTCTGAAAGCGAGCGATTTGAGCACCATTCTTGGTCTGGCCGAATACCTGAAACAAGCCGATATTCAGGAATTGCTTTCTACTTACGCACTTAAAACCGAAATTCCGACCGATGTCAATCTTTCGGCTTATGCCAAAACAGATACGATTGATTATTATTACGCAAAGAAGACTGACATCGGCGCCATGGTTGACTATATCAACGACACGATTAACTATTATTATGCTAAGAAAACCGACATTCCTACAACAGTTTCAACATTTACTAACGATGCAGGTTACTTGACGGCCCACCAGTCGCTGGCAGATTATGCCACCACTGCCAAGCTGAACGACACAATTAACGCTTACACGAAAACTGCCGACCTTGCAGCTGTTGCCACTTCTGGCTCTTACAACGATTTGACCGACAGGCCTACAATCCCCACAGTTCCAACCAATGTTAAAGCTTTCACCAACGATGCTGGCTATCTTGTTGCGTCTGACGTTACAGGCAAAGCCGATAAAAGCGAAATGAGTATTACAAATGGTACGGGAACCGCAACCATTCAACTTAAAAGCGGCACTTCGGCAACTGTGCTGACCGCGCACCAGTCAATTGCCAACAATTCAACAATTCAAGAGCTTCAGCAACAGATTGCCGCCTTGCAGGCAGCAATGCCTAAAATGGCTACTGTAAATGTTACCGTTAATTATGATGCAGGTGATTCCGATATGGCATATATATGGATGTTCGGAGAGAAGATTACTGGCACGAAGACCTTCAAGGCTCCATTAGGATATGCACTTTTATGGAAATTCGTGTTCGGCACAAAAGATTGTTCATGGAAACCATATTCATATTGCTCGGTAAAGGTGAACAACAGCAATTATTCTAATCCGGCGAGAGAATACGATGATAACATTTATTATTATATACCTACATACGATAGTTATATTAAAAGTAATACGGAGCATCAACCATACAGCATTGCTATAGACGAGGAAACTGTAAACATAGTGATAACCGTACACGCAGTTAACCAAAGCAACTAATAGAGAAATTAACTGACTTTTAAGCAAATTCCTCTGCCGTGCTAAAGATAGCACGGCAGTTTTTTTGCAATATAGGTGGGGGCTCTCGGCTTTCTGTTTGTCATAACAAGGCAACAATATTTCAGAATTTCTAATACATTTGTTCTTCTAACAAAAACGGATTCTCTATGAGAAAAATAAAATTACTGATTGCTTGTATGTGCGTATGTTTTGTATCATGCACACACGCTGATAACAAGAACGTTAACGCCTCCGACATCATTAAAATGATACAGAAGGGCAAACCTGTGCAAATGGCCAACAAGGTCATTTTTGGCGATTTGAACTTTGCCGACGCCTTGAAGCCCGAACTGTTCAGCGGCGCCGTTCTGCGCACCAAAATCGAGAGCACGGTCTATTTCACCGGCTGCGTTTTTATGGGCAAGGTGACAGCAACCTCCAATATGAGCGGAGCTGAGGTGCAGACCTGTTTCGGGCGCAATCTTGTATTCCAGGAGTGCGATTTCCGCGACACCGTCAACTTCGACAATATTGAGGTCTCGGGCGTGGTCAATTTCCAGAAAACGACCTTCCGCAAGCCGGTCTCATTCAACGGAATGACAGCTTGGACCGCCAACGGCGTCTTCTCATACATCAAGGCAGAGTCCAGTTTCGAGATGCAGGCGGCCAAGGTGCGCGGCACACTCAACATGTCAAATTCAGAGTTTGCAGGTTTTGTTAGGCTGCAGAATCTGTCAGTCGACGACAGTTTTCTTTTCAACTCAGTCAAATGCAACGGCTATGCCGATTTGTCGCTGCTTCGCACGGGCGGCCGTGCCATGTTCAACTACACGGTTTTTGGCGGTTCATGCATGATGCTGATGTCGCGCTTTGGTGGCGATGCCGAGTTTGTGAAGACCGAGTTCGCCAAAAAGCCTAATTTTGAGAACGTTGTGTTCTACGGCCGCGCAGTTCAGGCCGACTCTATCGATTTATCTAAATCAATTCAAATAATTAAATAGATGATTATGAAAAAGATGATGAAGCGCATTTTATGTTATGCGATGACCCCGCTAATCCTTTGTTCCGGAATGACATTCCAAAGTTGTACGGAAGAAGAGGTTGCTGAAATTGTGAACTACCTGCTTGCCGAATTGGTTACCGGTTGGCTGTTCGACGACGAGCATCTTGAGGATATACCGCAGGATATTGTGGTTGTTGATGTCGATGAGGAGACGCTTGCCGACGCGGTGAGTCTCGAAAGCAAATACCCGCCCATTGGCGACCAGGGACAGTACGGCACTTGCGTGGCATGGGCCGCCGGCTATGCCATGAAAACCGCCCTCGACGGTATCGACAAAGGCTGGACCTCGACACAACTCTCAAGCCCGGCCTATCAGACAAGCCCGGCCGATTTGTGGGCAGGCGTGACATCGAAATCGAACAAGAAAGGCTGTGACGGAACAAGTTTCGAGACAGCGCTTACAGCTCTTATATCGACAGGCGCGGCTTCGCTGCAGGATGTGCCTTACACATCGCTCGACTGCAAAAACGTGCGTTCGCCCAAAGGCGCGGCCAATGCCAAACTTGCCAACTACCGTAAGATTGCCGACAGCGACGCCAAGCAGGGTATGACTGTCGAAAACTTCAAATATTATCTTGACGAGGGCCGTCCGGTGGTGATAGGAGCCAAGCTGGGCGACCGTTTCATGTCGTGGAACAGCTCGGCTATAATCAGTTACGACACCTACTTGCAGAAGGGAATGCAGCACGCCTACCATGCAATGGTTCTGTCGGGCTATGACAATGAGCGCCAGGCTTTCCGCGTGCGTAACTCGTGGGGCACCTCGTGGGGCAACAAAGGTAGCATTTGGGTTGATTACAATTTCTTCATCAAGAGTTTCTGTTTTGCTGCGTTTGTGGCTCAAAACGAGAATTCGGTTTCGGCAAGCGCCGGTGCCATAGCCCAAGCCGATTTGACATCGGGCTACGACCTGCTGGCCTACAGCGCCATTGACTGGGACGATGACGACTCCGACGATATGGACAACCCCAACTCACGCTATTTCACCTACAGCGTCTTCAACTCTGGCGACAAGGCCGTTTTGGCCTCTCAGCGCTGGTCAGTGGTCTATATGTACTACAACGCCTTCGACGCCAACGATTATCAGATTATCTATCACGATTATTATACCGATGAGTTTGGTGAGCCGGGCGACAACGATGAGTATGAGGACAATACCGCACTTGCGGGCGCATGGTGGAACAATACCAACACTGCGGCCGGTCAAATGGTCGGTTACGAGGAGTATGGTGATGATGGATTCCAGATTCATTACCAAATGCCAAAGTCGGTCGACGGTAAATATTATCTGGTGGTTATTGCCGATGCTTATGGCGTGATAGCTGAGGGCAACGAGGACAACAACTTCTACTTCATAACCGCTGAAGACGGCAAGCCTCTTACCTTTGTCAATGGTGTCATGCAAGACGAGCTTGAGAACAACTTCAAAAGCGGCAAGGCCAAACGTCCGGCCAAGTATGCCGACACCCCGAATCAGACGCCTGTATGCAAGGGCAACGAGAATGCCTACACTCCGGGTGAGATTAGCGCCATGTTGCTTGCCGACAAGAAAAATGGACGTCTTGAGAAGAAATTGGCTCACTATCAGCTTTATAAAGCCAGCAATCCGCGTGCTGTTAAAATGGCAAGGCGTGTGAACAAAGCTGAAAAATAGCCGGTAGCTGCCGATTGCCGGTAAAGCAAAACGGTCGCATCAGCTCTCTGGTGCGACCGTTTTTTATGTCTTTAAATCGGTGAATGACTATTACAAGTAAATCTTCTCGTTGTTCTTGTCTAAGAACGCATACTCGAGGAAAGTGTGCGAGTTTGCGGCTTTTACTTTCAGCCGGTGCAGATATTTCAGTCTCCAGTGCAGCTTAATCGAGAACAGACCTTTGTTCAGATAGGCGGCAATGAACGGATGAACGGCCAGTGTGATAGGTTTGTTCTTGTATTTCTGCATTCCCCAGCGTATGATGTTTTCCAACTCGTCGATGATGAGCAGGGTGGGGGTAACTTCGCCCGAGCCGTTGCACGACGGGCATTTCTCCAATGTGCTCACGGTTGTCTCGGGGCGCACACGCTGGCGGGTTATCTGTATCAGACAGAATTTGCTGAGCGGCAGCACGTGGTGACGCGCACGGTCGTTCTGCATGCACTCCTTCATGTATTCGTACAGCTTCTGTTTGTTCTCAGCGGTGTGCATGTCGATAAAATCGATGACAATAATGCCGCCCAAATCACGCAGGCGAAGCTGGCGTGCAATCTCGGCCGCAGCAACCATGTTCACATCAATGGCGTTCTCCTCCTGATTGGTGCTGTTTTGTGTGCGGTTGCCCGAGTTGACATCTATAACGTGCAGAGCCTCAGTGCGTTCTATAACCAGATAAGCGCCTTTCTGCAGCGCTACGGTCTTTCCGAACAGCGATTTAATCTGTTTCTCCAGCCCGAAATGCTCGAAAATGGGTTGCGCGCCGTCGTAGAGTTTGACAATCTTCTCGCGGTCGGGCGCAATGCCTCTTATATACTCTTTGGTGGCTTCGTATAGCTTCGGGTCGTTTATGTGAATCTCGTTGAAATCGGGATTGAAAAAGTCGCGCAGCATTGCTGTTGTGCGGTCAAGCTCGCCAATGAACAGTTTTGGCGAAGCGTTTTTCAGATTCTGGAAGGCGCTCTGCCATTTCTCAACCAGGCTGCGCAGTTCGGCGTCAAGGTCCGATATGTTGCTGCCTTCGGCCACGGTGCGCACAATCACTCCGTAGTTCTTTGGGCGTATGCTGTGGATGATGCCGCGCAGACGCTCACGTTCGGCTTTTGATTGTATCTTCTGCGACACCGAAACCTTGTCGGAGAACGGCATCAGCACCAGATTGCGCCCGGCTATTGATATTTCTGATGTCAGGCGCGGCCCCTTGGTCGAAATCGGCTCTTTGGCAATCTGCACCAGCACCGGCTGTCCGTCGTGCAGCACTTGGCATATCTTTCCGTGTTTGTCGATGTCCGGCTCCATGTCGAAATTGCTTATCGATGTGAGCGGATTCTTGTGTTCAATGTAGCTGAGCACGTATTTGTTTATCGAGCGGAATTGCGGGCCAAGGTCAAGGTAGTGCAGAAAAGCGTCTTTGTCATAGCCGACATCGACAAATGCGGCGTTCAATCCCGACATTATTTTTTTCACTTTTCCCAGATAGATATCGCCGACAGAGAAGTTGTTGTTATTCTTCTCTCTGTTCAGTTCAACCAATACCTTGTCTTCGACAAGTGCAGTAACAACCTCCGAAGGGGTTGCGTTTATTACCAATTCCTTGCTCACCTTTCTTATCTTTTACACGGATTACGGCGGTTTTGTATCTTTTGTTCCGCTGCCGTATTTTTGGAACCTAATGTCTATAAAAACAATAAACCTTAAGAGGTTGCTCAGAAGGTTTATTGTTATTTCATCTTAGAGAAAAATTATTTCTTCTTATGACGATTCTTGCGAAGGCGTTTTTTGCGCTTGTGAGTCGCCATTTTGTGCCTTTTATGTTTTTTACCGTTTGGCATAATCGTAATATTTAAAGTTGTTATTTAACGTTCGATTTTACGTTTGTCTTGAAAGTTTTAGCTGGTTTGAACGAGGGGATGAAGTGCTCCGGAATAACCAACGAAGTGTTCTTCGAAATGTTGCGGGCTGTCTTCTTTGCTCTTTTCTTCAAAGCAAAGCTGCCAAATCCTCTCAGATAAACATTCTCACCGTTCTCCAACGATGATTTGATGTTATCCATTAATGCCTCTACAGTTTTTTGAACTGTTACTTTCTCAATCCCTGTGTTCTTTGAGATTTCGTTAACGATGTCTGCTTTTGTCATAGCTAAAATCTTTTATTATCAATAAATTAAAAATTCTTGAAAAGTGTTGGCAAATATAGGCTAATAATTATAATGTTGAAACAAAAAGCGTAAAATTTTCTTTTTTAACGCCAATATATTGATATTTAGTTATTTGATGAGATTTTGTGTCTTGTGTCTTGGCGTATTTATTTGCAGAAATCGTTAACTAATTTCTGGATTTTTGTAATCAGATATGGTTTGGTAATCAGCTCGTTGAAGCCGCAAGCCGAAAACTCGCTGAAAAAGTCGGCTGGGTCGTGGGCGGTCAGCGCTATAACCGGAATCTGTGATTTGTGACCTTCGATTTTCCTGATAGCGCTTGTCGTCTCAAGGCCGTTCATCACAGGCATCTCAATGTCCATAAGCACCATGTCAAAATCCGATTCGATTATCATGTCGTAGGCCTCTTTGCCGTTTTTGGCTGTCGAGCATTCGCATCCTATCGATGAGGCTATGTCCGACAACAGCATCCTGTTCACTAAAATATCGTCGACTATCAGAACTCTTGGTTTGCTCATAATTGATTGATTTATTGATTAACTGATTGATAGATTAATGGAATTTTAACTTTATACTCTACATTGTACAAAATAAGCGTTTTTGTGACAATTGTCATTCGCTCTTGAAAAAATTGTCGCTGAAGTTGACAAGGTAAAGCTGTTGAGTAGGGCGGGTGAAGGCTGTGTAGAGCCAGCGCATAAACTCGGTGTTCACCATATCATCCGTCAGCCAGCCGTGGTCGATAAACACATTCTGCCATTGTCCGCCCTGCGCCTTGTGGCATGTTATGGCATAGCTGAATTTAACTTGCAGTGCGTTGAAGTACGGGTTTTCCTTCACTTTTTTGATGCGCTCCCGTTTGTTGCCAATGTCGGCGTAGTCTTCCATAACGGCGTTGAAGAGCCGCATATTCTGTTCGCTTGTCAGTGCAGGCGCTTCCGATGTCAGTGTGTCTAATAATATATATGTGTGTATCTCGAGGTCGTAATCTATTATGCGAAGGTCAACCTCGGCAAAGCGGAAGCCGTACAGTTCCTTGTATTTCCCCACGCGTGTTATCTCGGCAATGTCGCCGTTGGCGAGGAACGGTGTTGTTTTTTGTTCTTCTTCCGACAGCCAGAAATAGTTGTTTTTCACAATCATAAGCAGGTCGCCACGGGCAATCTCCTCATCGTGCCATAAAATGCGCCGGCGTATGCCTTCGTTGTACAGGTTGGCGGTTTTGTTAGAGCGGCACAGCACTATCGTGTTCTCGATGCCCGATTTGTCGTAGCAGTTTTCGATAGTCTCAATCAGCTCGCCGCCTTTTATCCTCCTTACATCGGTAAAGTTTCTGGTGGTGAGCTGAGGATAGCCTTTTTCGCCGGCAGCTATCGCTTGTCGCAGGTAGGTGGCGTTGTGCAGGATGCCCGATTGCCCGGCTTGTCGCACAACTTGCCTCAACTCTATTTGGCTGACACTGAAGCCTATGTCATCTATGGCTTTGCTGTCGAGTGCAGGGCTTATGTCAAGTCCGACGGGAGGGAGCTGTGCGGTGTCGCCAACAAGTATTATCTTGCACATATCGCCGCTGTATACGTATTCGAAAAGGTCATCAAGCAACTTGCCCGAGCCGAACACCGAGTTCTCAGCCGCGTTGTTCGAAATCATCGAGGCCTCGTCTACTATAAATATGGTGCGTTTGTGCGGATTCTTGTCGAGCACAAAGTCGCCAAAACCATTGGTTGATGATTTCTGACGGTAGATTTTTTTGTGAATGGTGAACGCCGGATGCCCCGAATAGTGCGATAGCACTTTGGCGGCGCGTCCGGTGGGAGCGAGCAGAACCGATTTGAGTCCAACTTTCGGAAGAGCCTTTACCATAGCTGCCACAATCGATGTTTTGCCGGTGCCGGCGTATCCGCGTATTATAAAGACATGGTCGCGGAAATTGGGGCTGTAATAGCTGGCGACAAATTCCGACAGCTTGGAAATCAGGCTGTTTTGGTCGTCCGTCGGAATCACGCCCAACTCGTTTATCAGTTTGTTGCCGATGTCATTTATCATACTGCGAACAAAAACAAAACAAACGTGATTGCCAAAGGAGTGAAGCCGAAAAAACACAGTTGCGCAACAAAAATCGAATAATAAGTAGAACACACCTAAAATTAATTTTATATTTGCACACGTTTGGGCGACGGATTTCGCGAGGATTAAGCGGTCAGGCGAGTTGCGGTCTCCTTGGTAAATGACTAATTATTAAATGTTTATATTATAATGAAAGCTACAATTCAAGTTTTGTTGGGATTACTTATCGTATATCTCTTCTATGTTACTGTGCAAAGCGTCAACGAGCCAATCACTTTCCAGAAAGAACAGCAGAAACGTTACGCTGAAACAATCCAAAGGTTAAAAGACATACGCAAAGCCGAGGGTGCCTTTAAGGAAATGAACGGCGATTATACCGCAAGTTTCGACACTCTTATCGATTTTGTGAAAAACGGTAAGATAGCCGTTGTGCGTAAGATTGGTGAAATTCCTGAGGAGTTGCTTGGCCAGATAACTGAAAAAGAGGCTATTGCAAAGGGAATGATTATCCGCGACACAACCAAGATTGCCGTTATCGACACCTTGTTCCCGAAAAACTACCAAATTGATTCGCTGCGCTACATACCTTACGCTCAAGGTCGTGAGTTCACTTTGAAGAAAGGCGTGATTGAAACCGCATCGAAGTTGAAGGTGAAAGTGTTTGAGGCTTCTGCACCGAGCAAATACATACTTACCGGTATGGACGAGCAGCAGATAATCAACCTTAACGACGGATTGGAATACAAAGGCTTGAAAGTTGGTTCGATTACCGAGGTGAACAACGGTGCGGGCAACTGGGAATAACTAAATGTCTTGGGATATGCAGAATATCCATTTCATAGACAAGTCATTTGATTATACCGATGTTGATAAATATCATCTATCCCTTCAGGTTTTCCTGAAGGGATTTTCATTTTCGGTGCTCGACCGTACGTGTAATAAATATGTGGCGCTGGCGCATTACGCTTTCAACCGCATAACATCGTACCGCACACTTGTGAAACTGATAGGTGAGATTATCGATAGCGAGCCGTTGTTGCAATGCCGTTTCAGTCATGTTAAAATTCTTTATGCCACGCCTGATTACACCTTTGTGCCGTCGGCTTTTTATTCCGAGGGTAGCCTGAGTGATTATTTCAAGTTCAATCAGGAGCTGAAGGCGGGGCAGGTGCTGCACACCAATTACATATTCGGTAACTCGACGTATGTTATATTCAGTGTGCCAAGTGTGTTAAGCGTTTTTTTCCAGACGCGTTTTCCCAATGCCAAATTCTATCATCAGTCGGTGCCGGTTATTGAGGAGCTGACTTTGAAAAGCAAAATGGAAGATAACGGAAAGCGGGTGCTGGTGAACGTCTATCCGGCCATTTTCGACTTTGTGCTTATTGACGGGCGCGACATCGTGCTGTTCAATACCTTCAGTTACAAATCGGTTGCCGATTTCAATTATTTCTTCCTGAATGCAGTCGATAATCTGAAGTTGCCGCCATTGACAATACCGGTTTCGGTGTGCGGAATGTTGTCGTCGGACAATCAGATTATGGAGTCGATGAAGAAGTACATAAAGAATATCAGCTATTTTGTCCGTCCGTCGCATTTCGAGTATGCATACGGCTTCAACGAGGTGCCGTCGCATTATTTCACCAATATGATAAACCTCTACCAATGCGGATAATTAGCGGAGTATATAGGCATAGGGTGATAGTGCCGCCAAGTAATTTCAAGGCGCGCCCCACAACCGATATGGCCAAAGAGAGCCTTTTCAACATTATCGAGAATCTGGTGACAATTGAAGAAATTAAGGTGCTCGACCTTTTTGGCGGAACGGGCGGTATAACATACGAGTTCGCCTCGCGCGGATGCACCGATGTTACTTGCATAGAGCTGAACTACAATCATTTCAGTTTTATAAAAAAAACTGTTGCCGATTTGAAATTCAGTGGGGTTAAGGTTTTGCGTGCCGATGTTTTAAAGTATTTGAAGAATGTAGGAGAGAAGTTCGATTTGATTTTTGCCGACCCTCCATACGACTTGCCGCAGCTTCCGCAGATACCAGAAATGGTGCTTAGTGCCGATATGCTAAATCCCGAAGGCATATTTATTATGGAGCATTCGGCCGCCAACGATTTTTCGGCTATGCCGCAATTTTTCCAGCATAAGCATTATGGAGCTGTCAATTTCAGCTTTTTCCACACTGTATAAAAGATATTGAAATTGCCAAGTGGCTGACTTGGATAATGTTGATTGTCTGCAAATAAAAATTTGAAAGGGGAGCGAACTCCCCTTTCAATCAATTAACCCAAACCTTATGAAAAAAAACTACTTTCTTTTGCCCTATCAGGCATTGCAAATATGCCTCGAAAAACCATATCTCACAATAGTCATTCGCCGTGTTTTTTTATGATAGCGGTCAAGTAATTAAAGGTCTTCAGTCATAAATCCAGCGTAACAAAGAAAAGTTCCGAAAGGCGATACCAATAGTTTGATTAAATTTGGCCGTTCAAATGAATAGGGAAACGCTATGATTGAATATAATTTGCATACAAATCCTGATTTCGGCACCAACGCCGAAGTTTCCGCGTTCCGTACTGAGAGCGGAATTTGCGAGTACAATGTAATGTTGCACAGCACTCGCTTGACAAGTTCATTCCGCGAGCAATTGGAAGGATTGCACAATGCTCTGCATGAAATTGAGGATAATATGTTATGTCGCCGTGCTCATGCAGTTATCAAACGTTATTTCTTAAGCGATGCGGCCAATCAGACAGTGGTTTTGGAGGAACAGGTGCAGAATTTTGCTCCATGTGCGGTTTCCATAGTACAGCAACCTCCACTCGACGGCTCGAAGGTGGCTTTGTGGGTTTATTTGCAGGAGGGCATTCCCGTTCTGCAGCGCAATGGCAACGGCACCTTCTCATACAAGCATAACGACTACACCCATTACTGGACAGGCTATCGTCATATTTCGGGAGGAAACTCGGAACAGCAGACGCGGGCTTTGCTTGAGGGGTATGAGGAAGATTTGGCGCTTCACAAATGCCATATTGTCGACAATTGTGTGCGCACATGGTTCTTTGTTCGTGATATTGACACCAACTATGCCGGTGTGGTGCGTGGCCGTCGCGACAATTTTGAACAAATGGGTATGACTTCCGACTCGCACTTCATTGCCAGTACTGGCATTCAAGGCTCGCATGCCGAAACAGGTGTTAAGGTTGTTCTTGACGCCTACGCTGTCAAAGGCTTGAAGAAAGGGCAGATGAGTTACCTTTATGCGCCTACGCACCTGAACCCGACGTATGAGTACGGCGTTACCTTTGAACGTGGTGTTTGCATGGAGTATGGCGACCGCCAGCAACTTTTTATAAGCGGCACTGCCAGTATCGATAATCATGGTAATGTGCTGAACGTTGGCGATATACGCAACCAAACCAAACGCATGTGGGAGAATGTTGAGGCGTTGCTTGCCGAGAGGCAGCACGCTTTCGACAATGTAGTGCAGATGATTGTCTATCTGCGTGATATTGCTGATTATCAGGTCGTCAAGCAGATGCATGATGAACAGTTCCCGAATATACCTAAAGTGATAGTCTGGGCTGCGGTGTGCCGTCCAACGTGGCTTGTCGAGATGGAGTGTATCAGTATTAAGGAATCAGTGAATCCGGAGTTTGCTCCATTATAAATAGACGAACTTCCTATTTGTATTTCAGCAACAGTTTCCTGTCTTTGATTTTTTCCTGACCGTAATAGATGTCTTTGTTCACGTGCCTGATTGACTCGATGGTGTATATAGCCGATGGGTCTTGCTCGTTCACAATGCTAACCACTTTGTTGGCCATTTTGCGGGTTGTTATCACATACAGAATACCGACAGGCCCGTTTTTGTCCTCGGCGTTTGTGTATGTGACGCCAAAGCCATTTTCTGTCAGACTGTCGGCCAAGGCTGTGTAGTTATTTGCAGTTATTATTCGAATCAGCTCGTGTCCCAGGGCCATTTTCTCCTCAATTATCATTCCCACAAAATTGCCCGTGCCGAATCCCGCGGCATAGCCTATGTAGCATGCCCAGTTGTCGATGTTTTGTATGATGTTGCTGATGGCGACAATCCAAATCAGCGTCTCGAAGAAGCCAGTCAGCGGAGCAAGTTTCTTATACCCTTTTGCCACCAGAATGATACGTACTGTGCCAATGCTCACATCGGTTACGCGTGCGCAGAAAATCAGAAACGGAAGGATAATATATGAGTAGTAGTCAAACATTTGAGCGATAGTTGTTTGGCTTAGTCGCTAACTAATACTATAGGGTACGATACCAGTTTTGACAAATGTTCGCCGTATGCTTTTGTGTCGGGGTCTTCGGCTGCAAAGTGCCACCTGACCTGCACTTTACCGCCTTTGGTGATGATGTTTTCTAGCAGAACAAATAGTTTGGCAAGTTGTTTTATCGACGACGAATTGATGTAATCGAATCGGATGTCGAGTAACGTTTCGTCGTTAGGGTTCTTTATGTATTCATCAAACCAGGTTATTACCGGCAGATAGATGCTTGAAGCGTTTTCGGGAAGTGAGCGGCCGTTAAAAATGAAGATTCCCCTATTTTGGTCGAGACAGATGTCGGGGGTGCTTTCGTTGCCGCTAACTTTGTAGATTTCCATTTAGATTGTGGCCTGTATGAATATCACCGACAGCTTGTCGTCGTATTTTGAAGTTACACATTGTATGGGGTTGTGGGTTCTGAGCCTTATCTCGGTAAGTCCCAATCCCTTCACTTCTCTTGTGTCGCTAACCGACTCGCTAAGATTCTTGTCGTACGATTCATTCAACTCCTTGTCGCTCATTGCGTTAATCTTTACAATGGTGTCCAACACACTGGCTACTTTCTCGTTTGGTATGTAGTTCACCGAGTTGAACTGGTATGTGGAGTTGTTGTGGCTGATGAAGAATACGGCTTTTGTCGAGTGTCCGTCGTGCTTAAATCCGTGTTTCACAGTGTTCTGCAACATTTCGATGATGACATAAATCAGGTTTTTCCTCTTTTTCATCTCCACATTGCTGAAGTGCTCCTCCATTATCGATATAATGTGCAACAGACTGTCTTGGGTATGCATTCCATTGAAAATCAAGGCAATATTTTGCTCGTTTATTGTCTTGTGGATTTGCTTGATGGCCTCCATTGAATGCTCCGACGTTTCTAGCGTGGCGTTATCGTTGAGCAATACAGTGGTACCCATGTAAAAATATGAGTATCTGTCGTTTATATCCGAAAAATCGAAATCAAGTTTGTTGCCCGATTTGCGAGCCATTTCAATCAGTCCAAGTCCAGCGCCGCCTTTGTTCGATATGATGTTGTTGTTCAAAACCTCTTTGTAGAAGGCTTTCAACTCATCGGGAGCAAGGCTGTTGATTTTGTCGAGCTGTTTTATGAGCGTCGGTATGTTTTCTTTTTGAATGGGGTTGCCTGTCGTTATGTAATACTTATCGCCTTGATTCTGAATGATAAAGATACCAGACTGGTTTGGCGATGATTCCTCGCCGTCAATTCCCTGATGGCGGGTTACATTCTGCAGGCCTTCGACCAGAATAGTGAAAACGCGTTTGATAATCTTCGAGTCCTCGCCGGCGCTGTTCATGCATGCTTCGGTAAGCAGCAGAATGTTGTCGGTTATGTTTTGCGTGAACACCCCCCTATAGATATAGTTGAGGTTGTTTTGTTGCATATCCTCGAACAAATCAAATGCAAAATTGTTATCGCTATTATGGCTGTCCATAACGTAAAATTAATCGGACTAAAGTAAGCCAACTTTTTTTTATATCAAACATATTGACACGCTTATTTTCATTTTTTCGACTTTTTCTCGGTTTTAAACATTGTTGTGTGGCAATCAATGTGTTAATGTTAAGTTAAACCCGTTTTTAACTGCAACAATTTGAAAAAAGCGCCGTTTCTTTGTCTGTTTTTCGGAAAAAGAACGTTAAATATTTAAAGCTATGGATAAGAAAAAGTTTTTTGGTTTGGTGGTTGCCGCTGTTTTGGGTGGCTCCATTACTTATGCGTTAGTTAATCGCAATGATGGTTCCGAAGTTGCTCAATATCAGCAAGGTGATTCGACCGAGCGTGTGGCACGGCCAATGCAGGTAAATTATTCGGGTATGGTGGATTTCCGCGCGGCGGCAAGCAGCACGGTTGATGCGGTGGTTCACGTCAAAATACGCAGCCAGCAAGCAGCTTATGAGAACCCAATCTACAACTTCCTTTTCGGAAAGCCGAGCTACCAGGAGCAGATGCCAATAGTGGCCTCGGGTAGTGGTGTTATCATCTCGCGCGACGGCTACATTGTAACCAACAATCATGTTATCGAAGGTGCTGATGCTCTTGAGGTTACGCTTGACGATAAACGCACTTTTACCGCTAAAGTAATTGGTGCCGACCCTACAACCGATATTGCTTTGATTAAGATTGAGGGTGACAATTTCCCTTTCATTCCGTGGGGCGATTCCGACAAGTTGCAAGTGGGAGAGTGGGTGTTGGCCATTGGCAACCCATTCAATCTGGCATCGACAGTGACTGCTGGCATTGTTAGCGCTAAAGCCCGCAGTATCAATATTATAAACAAAAGCTCAGCTATTGAGGCGTTTATTCAGACCGATGCGGCTGTTAACCCCGGAAACAGTGGTGGCGCGCTTGTCAACATCGAAGGACAGCTGGTGGGCATAATTACAGCAATTGCCAGTCCGACAGGTACTTTCTCGGGTTATTCGTTTGCCGTGCCTGAGCGAATCGCCAAAAAGACAGTTTCCGACCTAATGGAATTTGGCACGGTGCAGCGTGCGTTTATCGGCATCAGTATCAGCGATGTAACTTCAGATATGGCGCAAAAAAATAAAGTGACCATTTTGAAGGGTGTTTATGTGAACGCAGTCACCAATGGCGGCGCGGCGCAGGATGCGGGTATCAAGGCTGGCGACGTGATTTTGAAGGTAAACGGAGTTGAGGTGAACAAAGTGTCGGAATTGCAGGAGCAGATAGGGCAGTACCGTCCCGGACAGCAGGTGAATATTACTATTATGCGCAACAACAAGACACAGGATATAATGCTGACATTGCGTAACATAGAAGGTGGCACATCGTTGCAGAAAGCAGGCGAGACAACCGAACTTTTGGGCGCAAGCATCCGCACGGTTACGCCACAAACGGCTTCGGGCCTGAGGATTAAAGGTGGTGTGGAGATTGTCGCGCTTTCCGACGGAAAATTCGCGCAAGCCGGTGTCAAACAGGGATTTATAATAACATCGGTCAACCGCAAGCCTATTTATTCTGTCGACGACTTGCGTCTGATTCTGCAAAACACCACTGGCGGAATCTATCTTGAAGGTGTTTACCCCAATGGCAGCATTTCGTACTATGCTTTTGGAATTTGATGTAAAGGTTTGATTTATTGAATTTTGATTTTAACAAAAAAGCCTTCCGCATGCGGAAGGCTTTTTCGTGTTATTGAGTAAGCGAATGACTATTCTTCAGCTTTTTTCGCCGATTTGTCCTTATTGCCTATTTTAAATGTCAGGCAGTCTTTCTCCTTGTCGTAGACGCATTCAATCTTGTCGCCGTTGCTGATTTCGGCTTTCAGAATAACCTCGGCCATTTCGTCCTCGATGTATTTCTGAATGGCTCGTTTCAGCGGACGGGCGCCGTATTGCGCATCGTAGCCCTTGTCGGCCAGCCAGTCTTTGGCCTCTGGTTTAATCTCGAGGGTGTAGCCCATTTGTACAACGCGCTCGAACAGTCCTTTCAACTCAATGTCGATAATCTTGTGGATGTCGTCTTTAGTGAGTTGGTTGAACATTATCACATCGTCGATACGGTTCAAAAATTCAGGTGCGAAAGCATTCTTCAAAGCCTTCTCAATCACACCTTTAGCCAATTCGTTCGACGCATTCTGGCGCGATGTTGTTGAGAAGCCAATGCCGGTGCCAAAATCTTTCAACTGCCTTGAACCGATGTTCGAAGTCATTATAATAATGGTGTTGCGGAAATCGATGCGGCGGCCGAGGCTGTCGGTCAAGCGGCCCTCGTCAAGCACTTGCAGCAAAATGTGGAACACGTCGGGGTGAGCCTTCTCAATCTCGTCGAGCAGAACCACAGAGTATGGTTTACGGCGCACTTTTTCAGTCAGTTGGCCGCCCTCCTCGTAACCTACGTATCCCGGAGGCGCACCAACAAGTCGCGAAACGCTAAACTTCTCCATGTATTCGCTCATATCGATGCGGATTAGAGCGTCGTTGCTGTCGAACAGGTATTTCGACAGGACTTTCGCCAGTTGTGTTTTTCCCACGCCAGTCGGACCAAGGAAGATGAAAGTGCCGATAGGCTTGTTCGGGTCTTTCAGTCCGGCGCGGTTGCGTTGTATCGCCTTGACAATCTTTGCAATGGCATCGTCTTGACCAACAACGCTGCCTTTCAGCTCTTCGCCCATTTTGAGCAGGCGGTTGCCTTCAGTCTGCGCAATGCGCTGAACGGGCACGCCGGTCATCATGGCCACCACTTCGGCCACATTGTCGGCGGTAACCACCTCGCGGTGTTTAATAAGGTCTTCTTCCCATTGTTTCTTCTCATTTTCAAGCTGTTCAATGGTGCGCTTCTCGTTGTCGCGATAGTTGGCCGCTTCCTCGAACTTCTGTTGCTTTACGGCAGCTACTTTCTTCTCGCGTATCTCCTCAATGCTTTTTTCCAAGTCGGTTATCTGCTTGGGAACGTGAATGTTGGAGATGTGGACACGTGAGCCTGCCTCGTCAAGGGCGTCGATGGCCTTGTCGGGCAAGTGGCGGTCGGTTATATATCGGGTTGTTAGCTTCACGCAGGCGTCAAGCGCTTCGTCGCTGTATGTTACGTTGTGGTGCTCCTCGTAGCGGGCTTTGATGTTGTTCAGAATCTCGCGAGTCTCCTCGGCCGACGTCGGCTCAACCATAACCTTCTGGAAGCGGCGTTCAAGGGCGCCGTCCTTTTCAATGTATTGGCGGTACTCGTCGAGCGTGGTTGCTCCGATGCACTGAATCTCGCCACGCGCCAAAGCAGGTTTCAGCATGTTTGCGGCATCGAGCGAACCGCTTGCGCCACCCGCGCCAACAATGGTGTGTATCTCGTCGATGAACAGAATAACGTTGGGGTTGTGCTGCAACTCGTTAAGCAGTGCTTTCATACGCTCCTCAAACTGGCCGCGGTACTTGGTGCCGGCCACTATTGAGGCTATGTCCAGGGCAATAATGCGCTTACCGAACAGAATCCGCGACACGCGCTTCTGCACTATGCGTATGGCCATACCCTCGGCTATTGCAGACTTACCGACGCCCGGTTCGCCAATCAGCACGGGGTTGTTCTTCTTGCGGCGACTCAGAATCTGCGCAAGTCGCTCAATTTCAGTCTCGCGGCCAACAATTGGGTCGAGGCGGTTCTCTTCGGCTGCTTTTGTCAGGTCGATGCCGAAACTGTCAATCACCGGTGTGTCGGAGTTGCTTTTGGAGTGGCTGCCGCCTTGCGAAGCCGGTTTGTCAGGCTCTTTTCTGAACGGAACATCCTCGTCTTCGTCATCGTCATCAAACAGGTTTTTCACCTTGCTGTTTTTCTTCTCGCCGGCAGGCTGTGTTATTATTGATTTGATTTTCTGATAGTTTATGCCTTGTTCGTTGAGCAGAGTGGTTATGATGCACGACTCGTTTCGCAGAATGGAAAGCAGAAGGTGCCCCGTGTCGACAGTGTCGCTTTTCATGGCGCGTGCCTCTAAAAATATGATGGCCAGAATATGCTCCGAACTTTTTAGCAGAGGAAGGTTGTCGTTAGCTACCGATGTCTTAGTATGTTCTTGAATATGAGACTCTATGTCCGATTTTAGCGTCGGCAAATCAACACCGGCGGCATTCAGCGCATCAATGGCAATACCCTCGCCGTCGCGCAGGATGCCTAAAAAAAGATGCTCGGGACCAATGTAGCTGTTGTTCAGTCTGATAGCTTCCTCTTTGCTGTAAATCAATATGTTATTGATTTTTTGTGAGAATTTCGAACTCATTGCTGATGTTTTTTTTAACAAGGCGAATGTAAGGATTTAATTAAAAAAAGAGTGAGCGCATCTTGCTTAATGACAAAAAAACTCAGTTTCGTTATCAACAACCACACCTTTTTTTAGTTGATAATTTCTTGCTTTTTCGGATGGCTTTTTCGGGGTATAGTTGGTGCAAAATGCTACTTTTATGCGCTTTTCAAAAAATATGAATCACTAAATAAAAACAATATAAATGGGTGAAGGAGAGAATATTATAAAAGTCGACATTGAAAAGGAGATGCGAGAATCGTACATCGATTATTCAATGTCGGTTATAGTTTCACGCGCACTGCCAGATGTGCGCGACGGTATGAAACCGGTGCACCGCCGTGTGCTTTTCGGCATGGATGAGGCGGGAAACCATTCAAACGCAGCTTATAAGAAATCGGCCAGAATCGTCGGCGATGTGATGGGTAAATACCACCCGCACGGCGACTCGTCAATATACGGAACCGTGGTGCGTATGGCTCAGGACTGGGCAATGCGCTACACACTTGTTGATGGTCAGGGTAACTTTGGCTCGATAGACGGCGACAGCCCGGCAGCTATGCGTTACACGGAGGTGCGCATGTCGAAGATTGCAGAGGAGATGGTTGCCGATATCGACAAGGAAACTGTTGATATGGTAAACAACTTCGACGACAGCCGTCAGGAGCCAACCGTTCTGCCGACAAAGATTCCAAACCTGTTGGTCAATGGTGCGTCAGGTATCGCTGTGGGTATGGCTACCAATATGCCGACACACAATCTGGGCGAGGTGGTTGACGGACTTTGCGCCACTATCGACAACCCCGACATCACTCTCGACGAACTGATGCACTACATCAAAGGCCCAGACTTTCCGACGGGCGGTATTATTTATGGTATGCAAGGTATTCGCGAGGCTTACGAGACAGGCCGAGGCCGCATCGTTATTCGCGGAAAAGTCGAAATTGAAAACACCGAGCACGGCAAGTCGCGCATCATCATAACCGAGATTCCATACAATGTGAACAAGGCCGAGATGATTAAGCACACCGCCGACCTTGTAAACGAAAAGAAGATTGACGGCATAACAAACTTGAACGACGAGTCGGACCGCGAGGGTATGCGCATTGTTTACGACTTGCGCAAAGATGTGATGCCGACAGTTGTTCTGAACAAACTTTACAAATACACAGAGTTGCAATCGTCGTTCAGCGTGAACAATGTGGCTTTGGTTGACGGGCGTCCTTACACGCTGACACTTAAGGAATTGCTCGTTCATTTCATCGACCACCGTCACGATGTGGTTACACGCCGCACTCGCTATAATCTGCGTAAAGCTGAGGAACGTGCTCACATACTTGAGGGCTTGATTATCGCCTGCGACAATATTGACGAGGTGATTGCCATTATCCGCGGGTCGAGAAACTCAGAAGAGGCTCAGCCGAAACTTATGGAGCGTTTCAACTTGGATGAGATTCAGGCCAAAGCCATTGTCGATATGCGACTTGGTTCGTTGGCAAATCTTGAGCAGGACAAGCTGCGCAACGACTACGATGAGCTTTGCAAGGAGATTGAACATCTGAAAGCAATCTTGGAAAGCAAGGAGTTGCGTATGCAGATAATCAAGGACGAACTCATCGAAATGAAGGAAAAATATGGTGATGCACGTCGTACAGAGATTGTTCCTGATGCAGGCGAGTTCAATCCTGAAGATTTCTATGCCGATGAGGATGTTGTGATAACAATTTCGCACATGGGCTACATCAAACGTACATCGCTTACCGAGTTCAAGACACAAGGTCGCGGCGGGGTAGGCTCGAAGGGCGGCAGCACTCGCGACGAGGATTTCATTGAGCATCTCTACAGCGCCAACATGCACAGCACAATGCTGTTCTTCACTAAGCTTGGCCGTTGCTTCTGGCTCAAGGTTTATGAGATACCCGAGGGCACACGCACATCGAAAGGTCGCGCCATTCAGAACCTGTTGCAGCTCTCGGCTGATGATAGCGTAATGGCTTACATCAATGTGAAGACGCTCACCGATGCCGAATACATCAATAACCACTATATATTATTGGTGACAAAACAAGGTATTGTTAAGAAGACATCGCTTGAGGCTTATTCACGTCCTCGTCAGAATGGTGTTAATGCGGTCAACATCCGCGAAGACGACCAGTTGCTGGCAGCCGCACTCACCGAAGGAAAAGACGAGATTATTCTCGGTGTGAAGAGCGGTAAGGCTGTTCGCTTCAACGAGGGTGACATCCGTCCGATGGGCCGTACGGCAACAGGTGTCAAGGGTGTTACGCTTGTCGACGATGATGTGGTGGTTGGCGTTGTCAACATGGGTGAGGAGAAGCATGACATCTTGGTAGTGTCGGAGAACGGCTTCGGCAAACGTTCCGACATAGACGACTATCGCATAACCCGCCGCGGAGCCAAGGGTGTCAAGACTTTGAACATAACCGACAAGACTGGCGATTTGGTTGCCATTATGGGTGTTGTCGATACAGACGACCTGATGATTATCACCAAGAACGGTCTGACAATCCGCCAGACGGTTGCCGAGCTGAGGGTTATGGGCCGCGCCACACAGGGTGTCAAACTTATCAAGCTGCGTCCTAACGATGCCATTGCCGCCGTTGAGGTGGTGCCGCATCAAGACGAGGATGAGGTTGCGCCAGATGTAGCTGAAGGCCAGACAGACGCTGCAAACGACGGCGAAGCCGAAACACAAAGCGAACAATAAAAAAGCAAAGTTTGGATAGCGAGACAGCCGCAGCATTATGTTGCGGCTGTTTTTTTTGATATTCAAACAAAAAAATCCGCACCTTTGGCGCAACTATCAATAGGATAACTATCTTTGTTCATTCGAAAAACCTTTAAAATAAAATTATAATGAAACGTTTAGGATTATTGTTGATTATGGCTGCCATAGGCACATCGGCTATGGCTCAATCAGGAAAAGTGGTTAGCGCAAGCAACTTCGTAAAACAAAAGGAATTTGCAAAGGCAAAGGAGAACATTGAAATGGCAATTCAGCACGAGAAAACCAAAGAACAGGCTAAAACATGGATGGTTCGCGGTGATGTGTATATGGGAATAGCCGAGTCGAAAGACCCAAATGTGAAGGCTTTGTCAGACAAACCGGTTTCAATTGCGATGGAATCGTACCGCAAAGCTATGGCACTCGATACCAAAGGTACTTTGCTGAAACAAATTAAAAATCAATTGACTTTTGCATCGTTGAATGGCGTTGTTATCAATGCTGCTATTGAATTCAATGACAAGGAAGATTACCTAAGCTCACTTGAGTGCTTTGAGATTTCTCTTGAAATAGACAGTATTATCGAGCCTGCAAAAAAAGACTCTGCAATTATTTTCAATGCAGGTTTGGTTGCAGAAAAAGGACACGCATACAGCAAGGCAAAGTACTATTATAACAAAGCAATCGACATTCATTACAATACCGGCCAAGTGTTTGTGATGTTGGCAAATATTGAAAAAACATTGGGCGACACCGCAGCATTCCTAGCAACACTGGAACGCGGTATTGAAGTTGCACCCGACGATAGCAAAGCCATAATGGTTGAGCTTATCAATCATTACATTTTGAATAATGAGTCGGACAAAGCGCTTGACTATCTTGAGCAGGCAATTGCTAAAGACCCGAAAAACAAAACTTACTTTTTTGCACAAGGCTCTCTGCTTGATAAGTTAGGCAAACCGCAAGAGGCAAGAGTATCGTATGAAAAAGCTATTGAACTTGACGAAAATTATTTCGACCCATGGTTCAATCTGGGAACACAGGTTTACAATCAGGCTGTTGAGATTTCGAAAAAAGCCAGTGAAATTCCTATGAACAAACCGAAGGAATATGATGCTGCAATCAAATCTGCTTTCGACAAGATGAACGAGTCGGTTCCGTTCTTTGAGAAGGCGCACGCCATCAACCCTAAAGACGTTTATACAATGCAGGCTTTGAAAGAATGCTATTATAAGCTTCAAAGCTCGCATCCAGAGTATGTTGATAAGTATAAAGCTATAAATGAGGAGCTTAGTAAAGCTCAATAATTGATAATCAGTAAATCAGGGCGGCCTTTCCGGTTTTGGGAAGGCCGTTTTTGTTTTTAGCCCAATTATAATTGCAAGGTGATAGGGTTGGAGTCGGAAAAACTCTTTTCTTTGCGCATTATTAAAACGATACGAAAATGAAAGTAGAAAACGGAAAAATTGTTTCAGTGACATACGAGTTGAAATACGATGACGCTGATGCCAAACTGATAGAAGTTTGTGAGAAAGACCGCCCACTGACATTCTTGTTTGGGGCAGGGCGGATGCTGCCGCATTTTGAGAAGAACCTTGCAGGCAAGGAGCAAGGCGAGCTTTTCGACTTTGTGCTGACTGCCGACCAGGCTTACGGTCAGGTTACCGAGGAGGCCATTGTTGATGTGCCAATTCATGTCTTCCAAGATGAGAAAGGTAAAGTGGATGAGAAACTGATTGCTGTGGGCAGCGCCATTCCGATGATGGATTCGCAAGGCAACCGTCTGCACGGTGTTGTTCTGTCGTCAACCGATAAGGCTGTGAAAATGGACTTCAATCACCCGCTGGCTGGCGCCGACTTGCATTTCAAAGGAAAGATAATTGAGGTACGCGACCCTAAACCGGAAGAACTAAACGGTGGTTGTGGTGGATGCGGCGGTAGTTGCGGCAGCAACAACGAAGGCTGCAATTGCAATGGTGGATGTTGCTAATATAAATGACAGACATAAAAAAATCCCGACTGAAAAGCCGGGATTTTTTGTTGTTTTTGCATCCGCTGTTTTTTACCAGCCAAGCTGATAAGCAAAAAGCAGCGGTGCCACTATTGTTGCGTCCGATTCGATGATGAATCGTGGCGTGTCTTTCGAAAGTTTTCCCCAGGTAATCTTCTCGTTTGGAACGGCGCCTGAGTATGAGCCGTACGATGTGGTGCAGTCGCTTATCTGGCAGAAGTACGACCACAGCGGAGTGCCCTTCCAGCCAAGGTCTTGCTCCATCATCGGGACAACGCAGATTGGGAAATCGCCGGCAGTGCCGCCGCCAATCTGGAAGAAACCTACACCAGCGCCGGTTGCGTTCTCTTTGTACCAGTTAGTAAGGAAAATCATTGTCTCGATACCGTTCTTAATCATCGATTTAGTTGCGTCGAACTCACCACGGATGCAGTGTGCAGTGTAGATGTTTGCTGTTGTGCAGTCTTCCCATGCAGGAACGATGATAGGAATGTTCTTCTCGCAAGCGGCCAGAACCCAGCTGTCTTTCGGGTCAATCTCGTAGTATTGCTCCAGAACGCCGCTGCGCAACAGACGGTAGATAACCTCCCATGCAAACAGACGCTCGCCTTTGGCTTTCATATCTTTCCAGATTTCAACCAGGTGGTCCTCCAAACGGCGGAAAGCCTCCTCCTCAGGGATGCAGGTGTCGGTAACACGGTTGTAGTGATTGTTAAGCAACTCGTGCTCCTGTTCCGGAGTAAGGTCGCGGTAGTTAGGCACGCGGTAGTAGTGGTTGTGAGCCACAAGGTTCATCACGTCTTCCTCAAGGTTGTTGGCTGAGCAGCACACAATCTGAATCTTGTCCTGACGAATCATTTCGGCAAGCGACAGACCAATTTCTGCGGTACTCATTGCACCGGCCATAGCCAGCATCATCTTTCCGCCTTTTTTCATGTGGGCGTCGTAAGCCTCGGCAGCATCAACTATGCAGGCCGAATTGAAGTGGCGATAGTGATGCTTGATGAATTGTGATATAAGTCCTTTGTTTTCCATATCAGAAAAGTTTTAAAGTTTTTATGTGAATTACATTTTGTCGTTATATCCTAAAATGTTGAGCATCTCATTGACCGACTGTTCATTACGGAATACATAATCAATGAAGTTGCCTTTCTCGTCGCGGTCAACAATAACGTGCTTTGGTGCGGGTATGAGACAGTGCTTGATGCCGCCGTAGCCGCTTATCGAGTCTTGATAGGCGCCAGTGTGGAAGAAACCAAGATAGAGAGGCTCCTTGTCTTTGTCGTTGAAAGTTGGAAGTAGCACCTCTTGGTTCATATCCTCCGAGTTGTAGTAGTCGGAGTGGTCGCAGCTGATGCCGCCGATGTTCACTTTGGCGTACTCATTCTCCCATTTGTTGATAGGCAGAAGAATGAACTTCTCGCAAATCGACCATGCGTCGGGGATAGTGTTCATCAGGCTGTTGTTGATGATGTACCAGCGTTCCTTATCGTTTTGTTGTTTCTGTTCAATAACCTGGAAGATAATGGCTCCGCTTTCGCCCACAGTGTATTTTCCGAATTCGGTGTAGATGTCGGGGTCTGGGATGCTGGCGTTGATGCAGGCGTCTTTTATCACCTTCACAATCTCGCGAATCATATACTCGTAGTCGTACTCAAATCCAAGGTGGTTGCGGATAGGGAAACCGCCGCCAAGGTCGAGGCTGTCGAGCGTATCGCACTGTTTGCGAAGTTCGCAGTACAGTTTCACGGCTTTGTTGAATTCTCCCCAATAGTAGAGACTGTCTTTTATGCCCGAATCGACAAAGAAATGCAGCATCTTAAGCTCGATGTTCGGGTTGTCTTTGATTTTCGATTTGTAGTAGCTCAGAATCTCGGTATGGCGGATGCCCAAACGTGATGTGTAGTATGCGCTCTGCGACTCCTCATCGATAGCCATACGCAAGCCCACTTTCAGCTTGCGGTCGCCGGCAATGTCAATGATGCGCTGCAGCTCCTTGGCCGAGTCGAGAATGATGATGCTGTTCTCGAAACCGAGCGACTGAATATGCAGTATCTTTTTAATGTAATCGTCTGATTTATAGCCATTATGGATTATTGTGCGCGACTTGTCGAGCTCGCCTTTGTGATAGAGTTTCTCAAGCAAATCGATGTCGAAAGCCGAGCTGGTTTCGAGGTTGACATTGTGCTTGAGCGCGGCGCTCACCACATGGTGGAAGTGGCAGCATTTGGTGCAGTAGCAGTATTGGTACTTACCTGTGTAATGATTGGCGTTAATAGCTCGGTTGAACAAATTTCTCGCTTTCTTAATCTGTTCGCCGATGCGCGGCAGATATACAAGTTTGAATGGCGTTCCGTATTTTTCAATCAGGTATTTAAGCGATATTCCGTGGAAAGCTAAGTATCCGTCTTTAAGGTCGAAACCCTCTTGCGGGAAGTAGTAGCTTTGTTCTACCAAATCAAAATAGGTATTTTTCATTTCTGATTTACTGCATAAAATTTTGTTTCGTTTTGAGCCGCAAAGTAAACCCATTTATTTTAAAAAAATCTGATAAAATCTTAATTGTTTGAAAAAAAGATGCTGTCTTATAATATCTTGATTAATTGCGCTTTATGTCGAAAGTGGATTTGCGGTCGGAAATGTTCTTAAAAAATGCGCGCAGAGCCGTTTGCGGCACAGTTTTTGTCGGTTTAAATAAGTTTAAAATGATGAATGACAAATGATTGATTTTGCAAATCTTCAGAAGCCTGCCATTGTAACCAAATGGCACACATACACTTACGCCGAAATACAGAAACTTATACAGCAATATGCCGCAATGTCGCGCAACATTGAAAGCGACAAGGTGGCCATAGTATCGGAGAACCGTTCAGAGTGGATTTTCGCTTTTTATGCAGGTTGGCTCAACGGAAAGATTGTTGTTCCGATTGACCATACAGCATCGGTCGACGATGTGGCTTACATGCTCAACGACAGTCGTCCGGGCGTGGTTTACTATAGCAATGGCAAAAAAGAGACCATTATAGAGGCTAGCCGCCAACTTCAGTATAAGCCGGAGTTTGTCTGCCTTGATGAAATTGAATTGTCGCAGGTTGCTGAATCGGAATATGTTACACGCGATTATCCCGACAATAAAACAGCGATAATTGTTTACACATCGGGAACAACGGGCAATCCCAAGGGCGTGATGCTGTCGTTCCAGAACCTGCGCGCCAACTGCATTGAGGTAGGTGAGAGGGTTGGTATTTATACACCCGACCGCAATGTACTGATACTGTTGCCGTTGCACCATGTTCTGCCGCTTATGGGCTCGCTGATAATGCCGTTCAACATCGGCGCAACTGTTGTTATGTCGCCGTCGATGCAGAGCGCCGACCTAATGGAGACGCTGAGCAAAAACCGTGTTGCCATAATAATCGGTGTGCCAAGGCTTTACGAGATGATTCACAAAGCCGTTAAGCTGAAGATATACGAAAAAGCACCAGCCCGATTGCTATATAAACTGCTGTCAATCAGGCCGAACAAACACATCGGGCGCATTGTGTTCAACAAGGTGCACCAGACGTTTGGCGGCAATGTGCAGATAATGGTCTGTGGTGGAGCGTCACTGCCTCTTGAAACAGGTCGTTTCTATAAGACATTAGGATTCACAGTTTTGGAAGGCTACGGAATGAGCGAGGCCGCTCCAATGATAACATTCAACCGTCCGGGGCGCGAGCGTGTCGGAACACCTGGCCAACGCCTTGAAAGCGTGCAACTTGAAATCCGCGACGGTGAGATAGTTGCAAAAGGTCCCAACATTATGCAAGGCTATTACAACCGCCCCGAAGAAACTGCTGAAATTCTGCGTGACGGCTGGCTTTACACAGGCGACATGGGCTATGTCGACAAAAAAGGCTATCTCTATATAACTGGTCGCAAAAAGGAAATCATCGTTCTGCCTAACGGAAAGAATATCAATCCGGTAGAGCTTGAAGAAAAGGTTATGGAGTCATCGGCAATGATTAAGGAGGTTGCTGTGATTGAGCACAAAGGCATGCTGCATGCGTTACTGTCAGTAAACGAAGCTGAGGCGCAGGCTGCCGGCATTACCGATGTCAGAAAATTCTTCAAAGAGCAGTTCTTCCCCGGCTTCAACGACAAGCAGTCGTCGTACAAGCGCATAATGCAGTTCACGATTATCGACAAGGAGCTGCCGCGCACCAACCTCGGGAAAATCCAACGATACAAGCTGCAACAGTTTGTCGATATGGAGGCTAAAGACCGTAAGCCGTATAAAGAGCCTGATTTTGAGGTTTATAAGTCGATAAAGAAATTCATTGAGGAGCAGGCTAATGTGAAAGTGCTTGCAAACCACCATATTGAGTACGATGCGGCTCTCGATTCGCTTGGCAAGATTGGTTTGCTTGAGTTCATTGCACAATCGTACGGCGTGACAATGACCGAAGCTGAACTTGTTGCTTTTCAAGATGTTGAGGCCATTGCCAATTATGTGGAGAAGAACAAGACCAAACTTCAGATTGAAACTATCAATTGGTCGTCGATTCTGAAGGAGAAAGTGCAGCTAACACTGCCCAAAACATCTATATTCCAGGGAGTTATAAAGAACGCAAGCAAAGGCTTGTTCAAACTGATTTTTAGGTTCAACGGCGAAGGCGCCGAACAGATTCCGCAAGGGCCGTGCATTATTGCACCCAACCACCAGAGCTTCTTCGACGGGCTATTTGTTGCTTCGTTCATCAAACGGCGCACCATGCGAAACACCTATTTCTATGCCAAAAAGAAGCATGTTAACAACCGTTTCCTGCAGTTTATGGCTCACCGCAACAATGTGATTGTCATGGATTTGCATAATGAGTTGAAGGAGTCGATTCAAAAAATGGCCGAAGTGCTGAAGCGTGGCCGCAACATCATAATCTTCCCCGAGGGCACCCGTACCAAAGACGGCATGATGGGCGAGTTCAAAAAGACTTTCGCCATTCTGAGTGCCGAATTGAACGTGCCTATTGTTCCGGTGGCCATTAGCGGCGCATACGAGGCACTGCCTCGCGGCAAGCATCTGCCACGCTTATTCTCGAAGATAAACGTAAAATTCCTTCAGCCGGTCTATCCTAAGGGTTACACCTACGAGTCGTTGAGCGAGGCGGTTAAAAGCCGTATTGGCCATAGCTTGAAACGCAAGTCGGCACAATGACAATGATTAAAGGAAATGGTAATGTGCGAGGCGTTAGATGTTCGCACATTATCATTTTTTTGTTTTTGCGTCAGTTTTGTTTTCCGTATTCTTTTCTATTTTTGTCAGAGTGAAAGACCAGACTGATGAAACAAAAACAATGTTTGTTAAAAGATGTTCTTGGGTATTTTGTTGCTGATCAACAATTTGTATCCCGTCTTTCTTTCTACCGCATAAGACTGAACCTCGGTGGTTCACTCCATTATGATAATAACTTCAAAGCTGCTTTGCCACAAGGCGGAGCGGTTTTATTTTGTAGATAACTTTATGTATAACTAACTATTTTTTTATTCAATTATGAGAAAATTTGCGACACTTTTTTTAGGCGTATTGTTTGCTGGGCAGGCATGGGCTCAACAACCAGAACCAGCGTATAATGAATGGTTTTACGACGGCATGATTGATTCAGAATTGAACCATGTCAATACCGTAGCCGGAACAAGTACCAATGCCATAGCTATTGAAATTCCCGAAGCGTATGCTGACAATGTATATGATTTATGGGACAGTCAATTTTGTATTTATCTTAAGGATAACGAAGGGCAAATTGAAGGCAATGATTTTTCTATGTCGCTTGATGTGTATTGGGAGAGCGACGATGAAGCAGATAATGCTCAAATATATTTTATCTTCGGAAGAAGCTTCTATAATAGTGAAGGTGAGTGGATTGATTATACATGGAACTCAACAGATAATACCGAATTGATTTCGCCCGATGATTTTTGGAGCTTACAGCAGAAAGCGGTTACTGTTGCAAAAAACGAATGGACAACAGTTTCTTGGGGTGATGACATAACAATTGGTGATAAAGGTGAGAATCAAATAGGCATAAGAATTGATCTTGCTGCAACTCGCTTAGGCGCAGGTCAATTTCGTAATAATACAGGAACATTCTATTTCCGCAACATCGAGATAAAACTTGGCGAAGACAATGTTCTCTCTTTCTTCGGATTAGAAGAAAACAACGGCAACTACACACTATCTTATGAAACCAATGGTAGCGAAGCCACAGTTACAGGAATTGAATTATTAAAAGAAAATGTGACAACCGTAACTATTCCGTCAACCGTAACTATTGAAGGTGTTGAATACACTGTTACAGCTATTGGTAATGAGGCATTCCGTGGTTACCGTAATCTGACATCGGTAACACTTCCAAACACTCTGACAACCATTGGTGATTGGGCGTTCTATTATTGCAAAAATTTGACATCGATGACCATTCCAAACTCTGTGACAAGTGTTGGCGATTATTCGTTTGTGCATTGTGAAAACATGACGTCAATTACCCTTCCGAATACGCTTACACGCATTAGTGAAGAGATGTTCCATAGTTGCTATAAACTGGCTTCGATAACAATTCCCGAAACAGTGACGAGCATCGGATTTGATGCGTTTGTTGATTGCAGAAGTCTGACCGAGCTGAAAATTCCTAATTCGGTTACACAGATTGGTGCCTATGCATTCTACTTGTGCAATAATTTGACATACAACATATATGACAGTGCCAAGTATTTGGGCAACGATGTTAATCCATATTTGTGTCTGATAGATGCTGAAACAGAAGATGTAACTTCGTGCGAAATACATCCTGACTGTAGATTCATTAATCATAGGGCGTTCTTTTTCCACGAGAATATAACTACGGTATCCATTCCCGAATCGGTTACAAGAGTTGGCGGTTGGGCGTTCACTGGTTGCAACAAATTGGTGTACAACGAATATGACAACGCATTGTATTTGGGCAATAGCGAGAATCCCTATTTATGTTTGGTTAAAGAAAAATCGTTGGATATAACATCTTGCGAAATAAACAGCAACTGCAAGATTATTTGCTCTATGGCCTTTGGAAGTGAGAATCTAAGAACGGTAACCATTCCTAATTCAGTAACAGTCATTGAGGACGGAGGTAATGGTGGTGGGTTTAATATGGGCCAAGGAACTTTGTATTGCCAGGCGGATTCAATACCTGCAGGTTGGCAAAAATGGTGGAAAACTTATGATGAAGTATTGGTAAAATGGAACTGCAAAGTATTGAATGTGGATGTAAACAAAGCTGAATATGGCGAAGCCACAGTAACAGGCGATGTTGCAGAACTGAACGATGGCTCGTTTTGGAGTCCGAGCGGCGCTAATGTAACGTTCACCGCAACGCCCAAAACTGGCTATCACTTTGTGCACTGGAGCAATGGCGACACTCATAGTCAGTACACATATACTGTAACACAAGATTCTTCGCTAACAGCAACATTTGAGGCGCATACAGTTGTTACTGATACTGCCGTTGCCGCTACCGAAACTGAAACAGGTCTTACCGAAGGTTCGCACTGTTCGGTATGCGGTGCAGTTATAGTCGCACAAGAAGTTATTCCCGCATTAGGAGGACAAGGCGGAAATGAAGGTGGAAATGAAGGTGGAAACGAAGGTGGAAATGAAGGCGGAAACGAAGGTGGAAACGAAGGTGGAAATGAAGGTGGAAATGAAGGTGGAAACGAAGGTGGAAACGAAGGTGGAAACGAAGGTGGAAACGAAAACCAGGGCGGAAACGGAAACGATCCGGCAACCGCAGTTTGCGAATCAGTTGCTGATGCGGTGAATATCTACGCCTACGGCAACGTCATTGTTGTTGAGAATGCAACCGACGAGATATTTGTTTACAATATCATGGGCAGATTGGTTGCTAAAAACGATGTGAATATTTCTGCCGAGATACACATCAACGCCCCGGGTGTTTACGTTGTGAAAACAGGCAACACCATTAAGCGCGTGGTTGTTAATTAAGATTTGATAAAATATTGATTATGTGGCAGAGACGATGCTTGCATCGTCTCTGTTGCATTTTAGGACCATTCAATTCCGTTTCACGCAGCATTTTGCGGACGTTGCAACGCTGCGTCCCTACACATCCAAATCCTAAATTCTGAATTCTAAATTCTAAATTCTAACTTCTAAATCCTAACTGATAAAAAAAGAAGAGGCTGTTACCGGCAGCCTCTTCATGCCTGCTGTCGGTTGATTACCAGACAGCAGACAAACAACTCTAATCGGGATAAAACTCTTTTTTTATGAAAATGTTCCGTTTTTTTCCTTTTTAGAAAAAGGCTATCAGATACGGCTGCATCTGATAGCCTTTACAAACACAACTAACTATTAGTATCCAGGATTCTGATAAGCGGCTTTCTCCTCGGCGCTCATTTCCAAACCATCAAGTTGGCCTTGTGGAATAGGAGACAGGTAGTACTCTGGTTTTATTTCGCGTTGGAACTCCTCAAGTGTCCAGTCGCCAACTTTATCCCCGCATATTTTATACGAACCGGCCAATTCCTCCCAAGTTTGGGTGCGGATTAGGTCGAGGCGGCGGTATCCTTCGCCGAAGAACTCACGCGAACGTTCAAGCATAATGTATTTTATGTCGATTGTTGCAGGAGTTGCGGCAACAAGGTCGGCGCTGTAGTCAGCCTTGATTGCTTTGTCCTCGGCAACGCTGTAGTTCCATTTGCCTGCGCGTGCGCGAAGTACGTTCACAAGGTCGCGTGCCGATTTCTCGCCACTTGCACCTTTAACGGCAGCTTCAGCAGCTATCAAGTACAGCTCGGAGAATTTGGCAACGTAGAAAGGACGTACATTATCGGCATTAGGAACACCCAACGATGCAATAGGCCGGGTATAATTAAGGTCATCAGACTCTTGGCTGAATCCGCTGATTTTGAATGGTCCAGGGTAGATTTTCCGGCTGATATGCTCGGGGTCAACAACCCAGTCGGCACGATCAGGAGCCTCACCTAATCCAAGAGCGCCATTTTCTGTTTTATACACGGTTCCCTCAATTGCTTTAGGCACAAATGTCAGAATGATTCCTCCCTGCTCAACATCCATTTTGTTGGCGTTTTTGTGAGTGGCGGCATTGTCACTGCCACCAATATGCCAGTTGGCGTGTATTGTTGTTTGGAAGGTGGCGTCGCGGCGCGAGTCTTTCACATCGGCAAATGTCTCGTTAAACACATTGTAGGTGGGAGCCATACGAGTCCACGGGCGGCCGTAGCCTTGGCGGTCGATACGCTGGGTGCTGGTTCCATCGGCCATTTGTAACTCGGTGTAGTTCCAGTTTTCAAACCAGAAACCGTTGTTACAGCCGTTGGCTCCAGGGTCACTGCCATAATTATTTGCATTGCCTTCTCCATAAGGTTTGCTTGGGTCTGTAGTGTAGCCATTATACATCCAGTTGTTTGCGATATGGTCGGCCCAAAGCAGCATCTCGGGGTTGCGTTCGTTTTGAGCGGTGCACATGTCGTAGAAGGTCTCTTGTAATCCGAAAGGACCGGGATTATTAATGGCATCCATAGCGACATTGTATGCCAATTGGTAATATTGGGCAGCGGTTCTCCCGTCGGGGTCAACGCGGTCGCATACGGGGTAGGTCGGGATGTTGTTCGGATTCTCGAGCCACCAGGCGTAGGTAAGGTATGCCTTTGCAAGATAGAGGCGTGCAACGGTTTTTGTTGCAGTTCCAACCAAACGCGGACTTTCCGGCAAATCTTTGACTGCAGTTATCAAATCGGGGAAGATGCAACGTGTGTACACCTCGGGTACAGTGTTGCGGACAGAAGAACGGGAAGGAGCGGCGTTCGATTTCAATTCGCCCGAGCCCAAATCCAATGGCACACCACCAAAGTGCTGCACAAGCAAGAAGTAGTCAAAGGCACGGAAGAAGTTGGCCTCAGCCACAAGCGAAGCGTCAAGCCCGCTTGCGTTTCCTTGCTCAATAAGGGCGCTTGCGGTGTTGATGTTGATAAACGCAGGCGACCAAATAACATCGGTACGAGCGGTTGAAGGAGTAAAGTTGCCAACACCGGAAAAATCGTTGTCTTTGTTGTTGTTGTCGCCGGATTGTCCATAGGTGAACTCATCGGTGCCGCACTCGCAGGCAGCTAAATAGTAATTTGCATAAAAGCTGCGCAAGTGGCCGTACATTTGAGTCAAACCGCCCTTAATGCCTTCTTCTGTAGTGAAATAGTCGAGGGTGAATGTTGAACGGGGCGTCTCATCCAAGACATCGGAGCAGCTGCCGAAAGCAAACATTGCTAATGCCGCCGCACTAATTAATGATATTTTATTCTGTTTCATAATACTACTCGATTAGAAAGTTATGTTTAATCCAACTAAGAAAGTACGTGTCGATGGCGTGTTGGTGCCAACAGTAAGTACCGAACTTGCTTTGTAGGCTGTGGTTCCTGTGGCAACATTTTCAGTACCGAACGAGTTTGTCTCAGGGTCAAGACCAGTTTCTTTCTTGAATTTTGAAGCAATAACCCATGGGTTTTGAATTGTTCCGTAAACGCGAATCTTCTTGATGCCAATCTCGTCTAACACAGTGTTGCCGTTGTTTTTGAAGTTGTAGCCCAAGGTGATTGTGCGGATTTTGCAGTACGAAGCATTGAAGTATCCGAGTGTTGATGCGTAAGCTGCATTGTCTTGATCCCTGCGGGTAGCCGGATCCGGATATTTTGCGTTTCTGTTATTAATCATATAGTTACCGTTCTCATCCTTCTTTATGGTTGCGTTTGCCCCCTTGCCTTCTCTTTCCGCAGTGAAGTAGTCGACATCGACATTGTTGCGTCGGCCGCTAAGCAGGTTCAAATAACCATTGCTAGAGTGCAATGTGCTGATGAGTGTGCCACCAACTTGGAAAGCGCCAATAATGGTCAGGTCAATGCCTTTCCACTCCAGACGGGTGTTGAAACCGCCGTTCAGTTTTGGGTCAATGTGTATAATTTGTTTGTCTTCAGGACCGATTGCACGGGTTGGCATACCGTTTTCATCAAAATCGCCTGTGTATTTTACGCGGATCATGCCGGCGTCGCCACCAGGTTCTATAATTTTACCATACGATTTGTCATAACCTTCTGGTTGATAATAGTAGTCTTCAGGCATCCACAAGCCTATTTTCTCATAGTCGTAGATAGAACTGATTGGGTGACCTACAAACCAGCAGTTTGCCTCGTCGCGCTCAGCCCCCGATGCCAGTTCAACCAATTCGTTTTTGTTGCTGTACATGTTCATTCCTGCTTCCCATGTAAGGCCGTTGAAATTGTCAAGAATTGTGGCGTTGATGTTGAACTCCCAACCTTTGTTCTGTGTCTTTCCTATGTTGTCCATATAGCTGCTGACACCTGATGTGGAGGGCAGGCTGACGCTCAACAGCACGTCGTTGGTGTTTTGTACATAGTACTCAAAGCTACCACTGATGCGGTCAAGGATGCCGAAGTCAATACCATAGTTCATTGTCTCGGAAAACTCCCAACCAAGTTCGTCGTTAGCTAATTCCGATACGTAGTAACCTGTGCTTACAACATCGTTGCCAAAATTGTATGGGCGGGTTGCAAGCAAGCCGAGGGTCTTGAACGGAGCTACAGCCTGGTTTGAGGTTTGACCGTAACCAACACGGAATTTCAGTGAGTTCAGCCAAGAGAAATCCTCCATAAACGATTCGCGGCCAAGGTTCCAGCCAACAGATACGGCAGGGTAGGTGTGAGAATTTCTGCTCTTAGCTAAACGCGACGATTTATCGTTACGTACGGCAACGGTAATCATGTAGCGGTCGTCGTAAGAATACATCAAACGGGCCATTGCTGATTTCAAACCTGATTCGCTATAGCCTTGTCTGCTCGGATCCACCGATGTCGAGCCTTCATCATTTATGCGGCCCAAATTGTAGTACAAGAATTTCTTGGATGCTATGCCAGTGGCAGAAACATATGTTGAATGGTCTTGTGAGCGCTCGAACGACAATAAGCCTACAGCGTTGATAGTGTGATTGCCAAAGGTTCTGTCGTAAGTGATCAAGTTTTCAATAGCCCAGTTCAAGTTAAGTGATTTTGAAAGTGAAGCTGATGATGCAGATGCTGGGTCTTTGGCAAAAACCCCAACGCCTTGATAGTAACCGCTTTGGCTGTATTTCAGATTCAAACCAGTGTTTATGCGGTATTTCAAACCTTCAACACGCGGAATTGATAATTCGGCGTACAAACTGTTAAATGTTCCATAGGTTGTTCGTTTATCTTCCCAGTCACCATCATCATATATTTTCTCCAAAGTTTCGCGAGTGCGCATCCAAATACCCTGGTCAACGGTGTTGTTGTCGATGAGGCGGCGGGTATTGCCTGAGGAATCAGTCGGGCTTACCATTGGCGATGCTGCCAGCGCGTCGTAAATGCCGATGCTGTTGCCGTTGGTAATGTTGTAGTTGTTGTTGCTTGTGAAGCCGACTTTGATGTACTTGCCTACTTTTTGGTCCATTGCTGCGCGTTGTGAGAATCGAGAGTAGTTCTGCAACGGCAAAACAGCCTCTTCGCGGTAGTAACCGAAACCGAAGCTGTAAGCGGCCGTTTTTGTACCACCGGTAACTGAAAGGTCATGGCTTGTAACCATACCATTGTCGTACATAAGGTCTTGCCAATCGGTATCAACGCCCTGTGCAATTCCCTGTTCTTCCATTTGGCTGCTTTTAAATGTGCCTTTGTAATCGCGCAAGGTTTTCAGTTTTTCTGCGTTCATCATCGGATATTTCGAGAACACGGTTTTAACGCCATAGTATCCACTATATACTATTTGTGCGTCCTGCTCAATGCTGCCTTTGGTTGTAGTTACCAAGATAACGCCGTTGGCACCACGCGAACCGTAGATTGCAGTTGCGGATGCGTCTTTCAGAATGTCAATGCTCTTGATTGAGTTCGGGTCAATGTCGCCAAGCGAACCGGCAAACGGAACACCGTCCAATACAATCAACGGGTCGTTGCTTGCATTAAGTGAGCGGGTACCACGAACGCGAATCTGCATCTCAGCACCAGGCTTTGTCGAAGACTGTTGCATATTGACACCGGCGATACGGCCTTGCAGCGATTGGGTGATGTTTGAGCCAGGCATCTCGCGAACAACGTCGCCTTTCATTGATGCTACCGAGCCGGTTACAGCCTCTTTGCGCTGAGTACCGTAACCCACAACCACAACCTCGCTCAAACCAATCAGGTCTGGTGTCAAATTAACGTTAATCGAGTTACCACTAACGGTAACTTCTTCAGTTGAGTAGCCAATGTAGGTAAACACCAGGACATCTCCGTCGGCGGCTTGTATGCTGTAAGCTCCGTCGCCTCCGGTAATGGTTCCGGCAGTGGTACCTTTGATGACTACGTTCACTCCCGGCAACGGGAGTTGGTCCTCATCTGTAACGACACCTTTCACATCGTGAGTCTGTGCCATTGTGCAGAATGAGAACAGCAAAGCAGGAAGCAGTGTTGCAACCTTTCTCCATAATTGTTGTTTCATCATAAATTGGTTTTTAGTTATTAAATCTTGCCGGATTCATTTGTTACTAGTGGTATGGCAAATGCTGCCGGCATTTTTAGTTGTGCTAAAAGTATTTTGTCGTTTCCGGAGAGGCTTTCAATATTGGATATTTGACTTTCAATTTTAGATTTTTCTTCAAAAATTTGATTAACAACAATTTATGCAATCGGTTGTGTAAAACAATAACAGATTGAATATCAGTATTCTATATAATTAGCGGTTTTGCAATCGGTTGTGATACGATGCGAATAAAAAACAATCGCAGATAGGTTTCAAAAACTGATTTTGAAACTCTGCGATTGTTGAAAATGTCGGTAAAATGACAGGTAAAAAACGCTTGTGCGTTGCTTCGCCAAACGTGTTTTAGCAGCTTCTAAATAATCTGATGTTGCGTTAGTCGCTGTGCGGCCAGCTGCTCGTATTTGGTGCCTGGTTTGCCGTAGTTGGCGTAAGGGTAGATGCTGATTCCGCCGCGCGGAAGGAACAAACCTATAACTTCAATGTATTTAGGCTCCATCAGCTTAATGAGGTCTTTCATTATTATGTTGACGCAATCCTCGTGGAAATCGCCGTGGTTGCGGAAACTGAACAGATAGAGTTTCAGACTTTTGCTCTCAACCATCTTTTTGTCGGGCAGATACATTATCTTGATTTCGGCAAAATCGGGCTGGCCGGTTATCGGGCATAGCGATGTGAATTCTGGGCAGTTGAATTGAACCCAGTAGTCGTTGTCGGGGTGTTTGTTCTCAAATGCTTCCAGAATCCCGGGAGTGTAGTCGGTCAAGTATTCGGTTTCCTGACCAAGCGATTTCAGTCCTTCGGTTTTACGTTTGCTGTCCATGGCTGTTGAGTTATGATACTTTGAAAATGTTGTAATCAATCTGCTCGTCGTACACGTCTTCGCCTTCAATCTTTTTAGTCAGTTTCACCACTCTTGATGTTATAGGCAGAATGATAATCTCATAAAGCGTTTTCAGCAAAATCTGTGATATTATCATCGACGGCATTGCACTCCACGGAATCACAAACGACAGCGCGAGCGGAAAGAATATGAGCGAGTCGGTTGTCTCGCCGAAAACGGTGCTGACAATGGCGCGCAGAGGGAAGTTGCGGCCATGCGAGCGGAGTTTCATGCGGCTCATCACGTAGGCGTTTACAAACGAGCCGATGATGAAAGCTAAAAACGATGCAGCGGCAATGCGCGGCGCAAGTCCGAATATGGCGTGAAATCCTTCCTGGCCGTTCCAATAGGGGGCACCAGGAATGGCATCGGCCAATGCCCCGAATATCACAAAGATGAAATTCATTGCAAAGCCGGTCCAGATAAGCATTCGCATACGGCTGTATCCCCACACCTCGCACACGCAATCATTGATGATGTAGCTTATCGGAAAAACAATAAGACCGCTTGTGAAGTTGAATGGGCCAATGGTTATCTGCTTTGTTCCTAATGCGTTAGCCGTAATCAGACAAACGCAAAAAAGTATGCTGAAAAGCATAAACAGCACACTTACTTGCTTGTTTTTGTTGGTCATTGTCTTGTTTTGTTAAAGGGGGTTGTCAAGTACCCCTGTGTTTGCGGCCGCAAAAATAAAGCCTAAATTTTAATTCTCAAAACAAACCTGAACGCTAACGCAGACATTGACACTAACTTATAACTCCCCATACCAAAAACGGCTCTTACCCGAAAGCAAGAGCCGTTACTTTATGTCGAAAAAGTTGGTATCTACTCACTGATTCTAAACCAGTCGAAATCGGCATAGCCGCTTGGCTCTTTGGTAGAGTAGTAGAAGAGAGCGTAACGCTGGCCCATAAAGTGGTCGAGACTGTACGACATTGGCAGTGTGTCGCCGATTTGGTTCCATTGCTTGCCGTCAAGCGAGTAGTGGAATACGGCTTTGTCGGCACCGTGGCTGCCAATGGCGCTCTCGTCGGCAATGCGCTCAAAGTTGCACTCGGCTTTGAAATAGACGGTGCTGGCATCGGCAGGAACGCTTGCAACAATGTGCTGCACGCCGCGGCGCGGTGGCCAGGTGTTGCCGCCATTGCCTTCAGGTTGATTGTTAACCATCACAATCGATTTTTTGTCGCCATCGTTCTGAATGGCCACAAAGCCGAATTTACCTGCTAGAAGTGCAAGTCCCGCTACGTCGCCATCCTTCAGGTTCGAAGCATCAAGGCAAGCAGAGCCAGAGCATTTCGGGCCAAAGGTGCGTTGTGTGAGCATATTGCGGCTTTGAGTAAAGAGTGTGTCGGTGCGGTCGGTGCGGAAGCGGATAAAGCCTTTTCGCTCGGTCATTGTCCAAAGACTGTTCACAGGATTGTGGTTCCACTGCCAAACAATTTTCGGTTGGTCGCCGTCGAACTCGTCGCTGTCAACAATGCCAGGAATCAGGCTGCCGTTTGCAGGCAGGTCGAGCGTTTCTGGAACTTTGCCGTCAACACCAAGAACTGGCCAACCATCTTCCCAAACAACAGGAACAAGGTATGGGATGCGGCCAACTGCGCCACGGTCGCCGAACAAGTAAGCAAACCAGCGGCCATCAGGTGTGTCAATCAGTCCGCCTTGAGCCACGCCTTTGTCTTGGAAGACAACGCGACCTTCGTACGGGCCAAACAAGTTGTCGGCACGGTGGCAGACAACAGTGCGTACACCGCCACGCGGCCAGCAAATGTTGAACAAGTAGTATTTGCCATTGATTTTGAACATCTGCGAGCCTTCGGCACCCAGCATCAGGTTTTCGCCAGCGGGCAGACCTGCGTTCTCAATCAGAACTTTCTCTGAATTTGGTTTGATTCCGCTCAAATCAGGCTCAACTTCGCGGATTATAAGTTTGCCACCGCCATTTATCATATAAATGTGTCCATCTTCCTCAAACACAACGGTATGGTCGTGGTGCGAAGGACGGAACTCGTGGCGTTCCCACTTACCATTCTCAATGTTGTCGGTGGTGAAGAAGTAGGTTTTGCCCGTCACCTGGTCGAAGGTGCTGACAAAGAATTTGCCGTTCACATAGCGTATGCAACTTGCCCACGAGCCTTTGCCGTAGGTGTTTTTGCCGTTGAGCAGCATCGTCTCGTCCTGGTCGCCCAAAGTCTCGTATGCGTAACCTGCTATCTGCCAGTTGCTCAAGTCTTTCGATTTCATAATTGGCACGCCTGGGTTCATATGCATTGTGGTGCTACTCATATAGTAGGTGTCGCCCACGCGTATCATCGACATATCGGGCACATCGGCCCAAATCATTGGGTTGGTGAAGACCTTTTCGGTGCTTGCACTTTTCTGGCCGTTGCATCCGCACATTATCGCGGCAGCGGCTAATAAGGTGATTGATAAATGTTTCATTGAGTTGAAAGTTTATAAGTTATAAGTAGAGACGCGCCGTGGCACGTCTGTACAAGTTTTATTTACCGATAATAATCATTCAAACAACTTTAAATCAACAAACTCGCCAAGTGCCTTGTGACCGTTGGCGTTGGGGTGCAGATTGTCGTTGTCGTGCAGGTCGGGGGTCATAACTGTGGTGTCCGAAGTGCTGCAAATGGCTTTCTCAAAGTCGATTACGGCGTCGAACTTGCCGCAAGTGCGAATCCAGTTGTTCACGGCCAGGCGGCACTGTTCCTTCTCTGGCGAGCCGTAGAAGCACTCTTTGAACGGAGTGACGGTTGCGCCGTAAATCTTCAGCCCGTGAGCGTGTGCCGTGTCAATCATTTTTGAGTAGGCTGCAATCAGTTCTTTTTCTGTCACCGACGGATTTGGCGAGTAGCCCATATCGTTAACGCCCTCAAACAGAATGACATACTTAACGCCGGGTTGCTCAATAACATCGCGGTTAAAGCGCACTGAAGCGTTGGGGCCCAGTCCGCCGCGAATGACGCAGTTGCCGCCAATACCCATATTGAGCACAGCAAGTTTGTTTGTTGCGGGATTGGCCAACAGACGCTCAGAAAAGACATCGGTCCAGCGGTTCACCTTGTTGGTGGTTGAGCCGCGGCCGTCGGTAATTGAGTTGCCAACAATGGCAATGGCTGCAGTCGGTTCGTCGGCCACCACGTCGAGACGCTCAATGGTATACCAATGGTCGGTTGTGACGGCATCGGCAAAATCGATGTTGTTCAGTTCGTTGCCTGTCAAAATGTACGATGTGGTGCGAGAGCCTGGATGGCCGGTGATATCGCTTGGCACAAAGGTGTAAGCGATGGTCACGGCCACGTCCATACGCGGCGTCAGCACAAACGGCAGCGCATCGGAAATCACTGATTTGCCCTTCTCAATATCGATGGCTTGTTTTCCGCCGAATAGTACGTTAACGGCCTTTGTGGTGTCAATTTTGCTGCCTTCGAGGGCGGGAGCGAGGCTAACGGCGGCAATCTTCAGCACGTCGTTGCCGAACTCGTTCGAGAGTTTCAAACGCACGGTCTCGCCGCCAATCGACACGCGGATTTTCTGGCGGATGGTGTTACCGCTGATTCCCGGCTCTGGCGGGCAGTTATGCGGCTCGGTCAGTTGGACGGCTGTTCCCCAGGTTCCAACCCAGCGCTGATTGTCAGATTGTTTCACTGTTGATGATTGGCACGATGTGCCTATCAATGCGCCTGCAATCAGGCAGCAGATTGTGATTTTACTTAAATGTTTCATTTTTGTATGAATTAACGTGAAAATAATGAAGTTACATTTCTTATGAAGTTGGCAGCGTCCATTATCTTGCTTATTTGTTGACGCTGAATATTTCTTCCAATTTTGCTTTCAGTTTTTTGCCATCCAATCCTGTGGCTATAATCTCGCCTTCGGGCGAAATCAGAACGGTTTCAGGAATGGCTCTAACACCATAAGCATCAGCTGCCGTCGAAATCCAAACCCCCTCATTGTCAATGCCCTGCATATCGGTCAGATGTACCCATGACAAATCATAGCGTTTAATGGCATTAACCCATTTGTCGTGGTTATTATCGAGTGTTATGCCAATTATTTGCAAGCGGTTAGCATATTTGTTGTGCAGTTCTTTTATTGTTGGCATTGAAGCAAGGCATGGACCGCACCACGATGCCCAATAGTCGAGAAGTACATATTTGCCGTGTCCAACAAATTCAGAAAGACGGTGTGGCGCTCCTGTGGTGTCTTTCATTTCAACATCGTGATACTTTTGTCCCGTCCGGCGTTTTTCCATTTCCCAATATTCTTTCCATACAAGTTCCATTAAGGGATGTTGAGTAAAAACATACTCTTCTTTCATGAATTCCGCCAATTGTTCATACTGCAAAATTCCAATCATATTCATGATAAATGGTGAAAGGTAGTAAACAGGTATTACGTTGTCGTGATTTTCATTTATCAATTGCCACCAATACTCATTCCATTGTTGTGCATATGAGTCATATATGGTACCGTCATTGTCGTTCGAATGCTGATTCATCAGGTATAAAATACTGTCACTGATATGTAGATATTGGTTGAAACGTTTGTTTAATGGTGAGCCTTCTATAAGAGTTTTTGTCTCTAAGTCAAACACCACCTTGGCGGGATGAGTGTCAGCGATTATCGATACTTGCTTTCCGTTTCCATCATCAACTTCCATGAATTTATATAATGGTTCGCGTACTGTAAAACAGAAATGACCATTGTTGACAGGATACGCCTGATGCCACATTGTTCTTGTTTCAGTGACAAACCATAAAGGTCTTCCTTTGAAATAGACAGAATCAACACCTTCTGCGGCTGTTCCTTCAATTACAAATTCAATAGTGTCGCATTGCATTGGTGTGAAAACACGCTCTTTCGTGTTTTGTTTTTGGCACGATGTAGTAATCAGAGCTCCTGCAATAAGACAACTGATGGTTATTATATTTATATGTTTCATAATATTGAATATCAGTATATTGTTGTTTATTTTATGTAAAATGCTTTCGGCTGTAAAATATGCAAAAAAAATGATATTGGAAACCGTATGCAACAAAAAATACAATCGGTTGCACAAATAAAGGTGTTGATTACTTATGGTGATGTAAAAACATGGGATAATCAGCTCGAAAAATCCTCGGTGTCATTATAATCCGAGGGCGCAACTCCATATTGCTTTTTAAATACAGTGCTGAAGTAAGCTGCGCTTGCGAATCCGCACATCTCGCTGATTTCCGTTATGTTGTACTTCTGTGCTTTCAGTAATTGCAGCGCGTATTCAAGGCGCGCGGTTTTTATGAAATCAGTGGGCGAGAGGTCTGTCAGAGCTTTTATTTTCTTGTATAACAGCGACGAACTAACGTTCATTGCGGCGGCAAACTGCTCCTTGTCGAAATCGCAGTTGCCCATATTCTCTTTAACCGTAAGGTGCAGTTTTTGAACAAATTCATCATTCTGCTTATTGCCTAACTCAACAGGTGTGCCATGCGACAGACTGTTGATAATCTTTGATTTAGTCAGTTGGCGGTTGCGAACGAGTGTTTTCAGCCGCAGCCGCAGAATGTCCATATCGAACGGCTTTGTCAGATAGTCATCGGCGCCAAGTCCAAGGCCTTGCAACTGTTCGGCGCGGCCCGAAAGAGCCGTCAGCAGAATGATTGGTATGTGCGCCGTCTCAAAAGTCGATTTCAGCCGTTGGCACAGCTCAAAACCGTCCATTTCGGGCATCATAATGTCGGAAATAACGATGTCGGGTTGCTGCTCGCCGATGTTTTTCCACGCAACAGCACCGTTTTCGGCCGTGAGAATGTTGAACTCGTCCGACAGCGTTTCGCGCATAAACCGCAGCAGGTTTTCGTTGTCCTCAACAATCAGCAGCGATGTGTCGTTTTTGATTGTAATAGTTTCATTTTTAGCGGATTGTCGTTTGTTGTTCAGCATTTCCGATTTCGTGCCAACAATGGCCGTTGGAATCTCGATTGTGAACTCCGCTCCCTGGTTTTGCCGGCTTTCGCAACTCACACTTCCACCATGCAGCTTAACGTAACTTTTTACCAGCATTAGCCCGATGCCCGAACCTACAACTTTCGAATTCACAGCATTTTCGCTCCTGTAGAACTCACGGAACAGGTACAGTTGCTCGCTTTCACTTATGCCTATGCCTTTGTCGGCCACTTTCAGTTTCCACGCGTCTTTACCGCTTTGAAGGCTAACCGTAACCGGGCCGCCCTTGGGGGAGTATTTTATGGCGTTCGATAGCAGATTGTCAATCACTTTGCCTATCATATCAACGTCGATTGCTGAGGTCAGGCTTTCGGTGTCGTGCACAAAAGTGATTGAGCAGTTGTTTTTCTGTGCAAGCGATTCGAACATTTGTACTTTCTGATTAATAAATGCAACCAATTCTGTGTCAACAAGTTTTAGATAATCTTTGCCGATGTCGGCCTTTTGAAAATCCATTAGTTGTGTAACTACAGCCGATAGTTGCCGTGCTTGTTGCGAGGCCATATCGAGGCAATTCCTGCCACGCTCGCTTAGTCCGGTCTCTTTTGTCAGTTCATCGATTGGCGCTTTTATCAGCATTAGCGATGTTCGCATTTCGTGTGCGGTGTTGGCGAAGAATCGAATTTTGTCTTCGCTGTGGCGGCGCTTCATTTCTGATATATAGCGCATTATAAATGTGAACAGAATGGTGGCTGCCATAATGTAGCAGACAATCATAAACTGCCATGTGTGCCAGAATGCCGGTTTTACTGTTATGGCAAGTTTTCTCTCATCGATAACACGCGACATGGTGTTGTCATATAGCCTGATAATCAGGTCGAAGCTACGAGTCGGAAGGTTAGGGTAGGAGATGATGTTTTGCACCGTAGGTTGGTTCCATTCGGCGTCAATACCTTCCATTTTCCAGGCAAACCTTGGCCCGACAACACTTCCCAAAGCCTCAAGTTCGATCTTTATGGTGTTCTGTGTATAGTTGAGTTTCAAAGTGTTTAGTTGATTTATCGGCGTGTTGCCGGTCATTCCGTCGATGTTCCGGATTGAGCTGCCCGCCACGCTGATGTCTTGAATGAAGATTTTGCCCTGCGACTGCTCGTCGGGCTCGAAATCTGGATTTAGGCTGACGGCGCCGTTGTTGGTGCCCCAAATTAGGTTGCCGTTGCTCAAAACGAGTGCCGCGTGACGGTTAAATGATGTCGAGAGTTGTTGTGTAGAAGGGAAAATAAACGCTTTTCCGCTTGACGGAGAAAACTTGCAGAGCCCTGTTTCTGTGCCAATCCAAAGGTGTCCGCTGGCATAAAGCAGGCTTGTGACAAAATCCGACGGCAGTCCGTTGTCGATGTCGTAACGTATTGTAGTTTTGTCGTATCCGTTCAGGCAAATCAGACCGTTGCCGTGGGTTGCAACCCAAATGGTGTCACCATGCACCAGAATGTCGTTCACGATGCAACTGTCAACTAAAATAGTCTTATTACCAGTTGTTTTGTCGAGTTTGAAAAGTCCGCTGGTGCAACCCAAAAGCATATAGGTGCTGTCGAGTTCGGCAAAGGTGTTCACCGGCTCGTAATCGAAGCGGCTGAAGGTGCTGTTGCGGCAGTTGTAACGGAAAATATCGTTGTTGGTGCCGCCAATCCAAATGTCATTGTTGTGGTCTTTCAGCAGGCTGAAAACAAAATCGTTGTTGTAAAGGCTGCTGCCGTCGTTTGTGTAATGTGCCACAATTCGGCCGTTGCGGTCAAGCACGTACAGTCCCGACGAGTAGGTGCCGGCCCAGATGCGGCCTTTGGCGTCGGTGCAGACTGACAGAAAAACGTGTGAACGCTCGAGGTTGTCGGCAAGTATATGCAACCATTTGTCAGTAAGCGGATTATATCGGCTTACACCGTTGTTGGTGGCAAACCACAAGTTGCCGTAGGTGTCCTCGCAAACGTCGTTCACGTGGTTGTCTTTTATCGAGTTATCGCTGTTCGTAAGATGTTGAAGATGAGTTATGTTTTTCGATTCTATGTTGGCGAACAGAACGCCGTCATCGTAGGTGCATACCCACACGCGCTTTCCGGGTTCGCACAGAATGTCGTAAACACCGTTGCTGGCAAGCGATTGCGGGTTGTTGCGGTCATTCTTGTATGTTTTTGTAATCTGGCCAGTGGCAATATCGATTGCGCTTATGCCGTGTCCGTCAACTCCGGCAAGCAACGTGCTGTCATTGAATTGTTTAAGCGTTAGAACAGGCAGACTAGGAATACCGCTTATTGTCCTTGCCGTATGGCTTGTCAAGTCATATTGTAGCAAGCCGTCGGTTTTTGTGCCAATCCATAGCCGGTTGTGGCTCTTATCGCAGAAAATGCTGGTTTTGATGCTGTTAGGCAGTCTTACACCAATATCGCTCGGCCGTGCGTCAGGCGAGTCAGTGTCAATTGTCTCGATTTTCGACAGTCCGGCCACAATCAGTTGATTGTCCGACTGCCACTCCAGATTGTAAAAAGCGCCCTCGTCCTCAATAACCGCAATCTGGCCGTCGGTGTATTTGAAAAATCCGTTCGATGTGGCAACCCAAAGATTCAGTTCCGAATCAATGGCTATCTTGTATATAATCAAGCTTAAACGATTTATATACCGTATCAGGTTGACGAGCGGCTCAAACTGGTCGGAAACGCGGTTGTAGATGAAAACCTGTCCCGAGTTGCAGTAGGCTACCAGCATATTGTCGCGGCATTCGAGCCTGACGGTCAGCGCGTTATGTTCGGAGTATGGCAGGTTGTAGAAACGATAGTTGTGGCTTGCAAAACGCAGAATGCCCATTTTTGACGACACCCACACAAATCCGTCAGCGTCTTTGCATACCGAGTTGGTCTCGCGTATCGATATTTGGTATAAATTGTTGACACTGAAGAATTCTGGCTCTGCAGTTATTCCGCAGTGGCTGCTCAAAACCAATAGGAGTAAGGTGCACAATCTTATGGTGTGTTTCAGCGTCAACATGTCGTGTATCCGTTATAAGCCTTAAAAGTAACACAATTTAGCGATTTTCGCCGATAGCTTTTGCTTATTTCATCGTATCGCAGTGATGGTGAGGTAAATAAAAAGGGATTTGATTCTAAAACCAAATCCCTCTCTTGGTTTATAAATAGTTGCTACGCTATTTCGATAGTCCTTTAATCTTTTCGGTGTAAGCTTTCAGCCAGTTGCTAACGTAAAGCATAAGGCTGTCGGCGGTTTTCACTTTGCCTGCAACAAACAATTTCTGGAACAGCTCCAGCTTGGCAATGAAATTGTCGAAATCTGCTTTGAATGAGTCTTTTCCAGCCAATTCAGATTCATCAATGTAGCTCTCAACCGAGCCGAAATGGTACGAAGCGAAATCAATCAGGCTGCGGAGCGACTCTTTCATCTCTTTTTTCGATTTTGCCGAGCGGAAAGCCGTATAGAGCGTGTTAGCAAGGGTTGCCAGCTGCTGTCGTTGTCCGTCAAACTCAGCTATTCCCGATTCACAGTCGACTGTCCATTCAATCAGTGGCTGCTCGCCGACTTCGGCGTTGAATTCTGCCGCTTCATCGGTTGTCGACGGTTTGGCTGCTGCTTTCTCTGCTTTTTTTGCAGGTTCTTTAACCGCTGTGTTCTGCGAATGGCTCAGTTTCTCCTCAAGTTCGGCAATAGTGGCGTCTTTCGAAGCAGACAGTTTCTCAAGTTCGACCATAGCATTCTTTGCAGCCATTCTTTCAGTTATGTTGACACCAATCTTCACAATCTTGTACGGCTTAGTTTCCAGCGGTTCGGTTATCGGAGTGTATGTTTCAGCAAGCCAGATATCGACACCGTTAAAGATGATATGGCTTGTTGTTGAGCCGCTTATGCCTCTACGCAGGTCGTTCCACATTTGAGTATAGGCGCGGCGTTGTTCGGCGCTCATATCCAAACCGTCGTCGGCTTTTTGTCCTATGATGCTGTCAACAGGCATATTCATCAACTCCGACATAGCGGCGTTGGCGTTAGTTATTTTGCCGTCGGTATCATATTCAACCACAATAAGTTGCTGGTTGATGACTTTCATTATCGAGTTTGTCTCGTTGTCGCGGCGGGCGGCTTCCTCTTGTGTCGCTTGCAGTTCTTCCATGTTTTGCCGCATCTCCTCTTCCTGCGATGCCAGCTCCTCGGCCTGAACTTTCGATTGTTTCAGCAGTTCGTTGGTACGCTCGTTCACTTTCACTGTCGATATTGTCGATGCAATACTCTCGGCCAGTTTCTCAACAAAGTTGATTTTGTACTCCTCAAGTTTTGCAAATGAAGCCAGCTCGATGATACCGAACACTTTGTCTTCAACAACTAGAGGAACAAGCAGCAATGCCGATGCGGTGGCACCACCCATTCCCGATGTTATGGTTATGTAGTTCTCTGGTATGTCGGTCATGTAGATTGTTTTGTGCTCGTAAGCGCAGCGGCCGACAAGGTCTTCGCCAACGGCAAACCGTTTCTGCATAAACTTGCGGCGGTCGTAGGCAATGGCCGATGTCATTTCGTAAACAGGCTCTTCGCCGGTGTCGTCAAGCACATATATTGCGCCTTGGTTTACATCGATGTATTTGATGAGGTTCCGCAGAATCTCATATGACAAATCGTTAATACTTTGATTGTCAGTGTGTAATATCTCGGCGAATTTTGCCAAACCAAGTGTCGCCCAATTCACTTTTTCGTCTTCAATCTTGCGTTTTGCGTTTTCTTCCTCGTTTTGGCGAAGGTCGTTACGCATGTTTATCAAGGCGTTGCCCAGTTTGTCATTTTCGCTCAGTGCGGTGAATTCGGAGTCAAGATTGCCACGGCCAATTTGTTCTGAAAATTCAGCAGCCTTAATCAGTCCGCTGATTACAGATTTCAGCGATTCGTTAATGTTGTTAATGTCGGTCAGCGTGGTTTCGGCCAAAACGTTGTCGTTTTTTATGTCACCGTCCGAAACATCAATAAGTGCAGCGTTTATCGTTTTTAATGACTTGCTTATCTTATTGGTAATCAATAATGTGATTATTCCAAGAATGACAAAGCAAACAATCATCAGCAATATTGTTGTGAGAGTGATGTTTTTTGCGTCGCCCAGCACACTAAGCTTCGGAATCAGCACGCAGAGAGTCCATTGCTTGTTTTCCGACAGTCTGATAGGGGAGATGCAAATGACATTCAGCTCAGAGCCTGAAATTTTGCATTCATCGATATATGGTTGGTGCTCTTTTACATATTTCTCAATCCCGTATTCGCGATAGTAGGCCGACAAAACGTCGCTCAGCTGTTTGCCGCGGTCGCTGGAGTTGTTGCTGTAAGCCACCACGCCTTGTCCGGTGACAATGTAGATTTTCTCGTTCAGAGTGTCGCCGAAAGCGTATTCGAAACCGTTCAGCAAACTATCGACAATAATGCTCGCCGACACTTCGCCGACAAACGAACCTTCATATCTTATAGGTGTGGCTAGTCGGCACAGATATGCGTTTGCGTTCTTGTTCTGCAGCTTTTCCAATGTCGGTCCCGATACTTCCTTAAAGTCTGATTCCTCGATGTTCCAGTTGTCGTTCATCTTCACCAAATCGGGGTTCTGCTGAAGCACCTTGCGATTGTTTTCATTGGTGATTATTCGACGTTGGTCCTCATCGGTGTCGTAGTAGTTTGCGTACATCGATGCCACGGCTTTAATGGTGGTGTAATAGTTCGATATTTTTGCCGCAATGGCGTCGGCGTTATTCTCACCGTTCATCATTACAATGGTCTTCGCGCGGTTTTTAACCATTTTTTTTGTCCGCGATGCGCAGTAGTAAACCGAAAGCGAGAATGTTACCAACGATGTGAGTAAAATACCCACAATCATCCGTGTTCTGATTGATGTTTTTAGTTTCATCGTACTGTATTTGTGTATGTTACGACGGCTTTCAATGGAAGCCGGCTGTTGTTTAACTTTCAAATTGCTATTTTAAGAAAAAAATCGGAATAGGAGGAAAACAAAATGCTCTTATTTGTATTTTATGTATCAGCTTCCCTAATCATCTTGAATTTGAATTGATTGTTGGTCTGAACTTACAATATTTATTCGCCAATCAGCGTATTAATTATGTTTTAACCATAAATCTTTTAATTATGACAAAAAAACTTCTTTTAATGGCAATGCTCGCAACAACGTTTGTGGCTTGCACAAAAAATGATGATTCTAATGTTGTCGATTTAGGCCTTCCGAGTGGCATTAAATGGGCTAAAACTAATGTGGGAGCTGCCAATCCGTGGGATTGTGGCGACTATTATGCGTGGGGCGAAACTCAGGCAAAAACCGATTACGATTGGAATACCTATAAATATGGTAATAGTGACAAACTTACCAAGTATTGCAACAACGCCGATTCTGGCAACGACGGCTTCACCGATGCGCTCGTTACGCTCGAATCGGCCGATGATGTTGCGACTGTGTTAGGAGCAGATTATTCAATGCCGACCATTGCCGATTGGGAAGAACTATGTAGCCAATGCTATTGGGTTTGGACATCGAAATATGAAGGCCAGGATATAAGTGGCTATATAGTTTACAAGGCAAAATCTGATGCCGATAAGGGTGTGATAGTCAATGCCGAAGGCACTCCGTCAAAGTCCTACTCATTGTCCGACGCACACATATTTCTTCCGCTTGTTGGTAGTCGTTTTAATTCGAGTCTTCCTAAAGAGGGACTTAGCGGCATATACTGGTCGAGTTCGCTCAATGAGAAAAGTCCGAACTGCGCTAGGTATTGCTATTTTGATAGCGGCTCAGTGCGTCCGCATCCGTCGTGGTATTATGACCGATGCAATGGCTTTCCTGTTCGTCCTGTCTGCCGACCATAACAATGGTTCCAACAAAAAAACGCGCTCATTCCGAGCGCGTTTTTTGCTATTTCCCCAAATAACATATACATTTGATATGCATTTATAACCATATAAATCTTTTAATTATGACAAAAAAACTTTTTTCAATGGCAATGCTCGCAATGCTTGTAACATCGTTTGTGGCATGCGATAAAGGTGATGATGATAATAGTGGCGACAATGTCAACGTCAACGCAAACACTAATGTTGTCGATTTGGGTTTACCAAGTGGAATAAAGTGGGCAACTTGCAATGTGGGCGCTACAAACCCATGGGACTATGGCAATTATTACGCTTGGGGCGAAACCCAAACTAAATCCAAATACCATTGGGATACCTACAAATATTGTAATGCTACAAATACCTCGCTCACAAAATATAATAAAAACGAAAGTAATGGCACAATTGACAACAAGACAACTCTCGAGCCTGCCGATGATGTTGCTACTGCCGTGTATGGCGCAGATTACTCAATGCCAACCACAGCCGATTGGGACGAACTAAGCAGCCAGTGCTATTGGGTGTGGACAACAAACTACAATGAGCAGAACGTAAGCGGCTACATAGTTTATCGTCCAAAATCTGATGGCGACAAGGGTGTCAAAGTTTATATTAACGGCACAGCGTTAGATTCATATACGTTGTCTGATGTTCATATTTTCCTTCCCGCGGCAGGATATCGCTCCAATTCGGGCCTCTATTTCGCAGGTAATGCGGGCCACTTTTGGTCGAGTTCGCTCTACGGGCACGACCCGAGCGGCGCTCGGCACTGCAACTTCGACCGAAGCAATGTGTACCCGTCGAGCCACAACGGCCGATGCGATGGGTTATCTGTTCGTCCGGTTAAGCGGCCGTAATATTGACCATTGTTAAATATGCATAACAAAAAACGCGCTCAGAAATGAGCGCGTTTTTTCTTATTAGGATTCATATATTATCAGTTTGTAAGTCTGATAGTTCCGCTGCTTCCGTCAATGGTGATTTTCTTCGTGTTGTCCACTTCGCCTTTGATTATCGCCGACGAA